>JAITMM010000121.1 GCA_031277335.1 Tannerella sp.
GTGGTCAGGGAACAGGGTGCGGCATCGATAGTGCGCAGACGTCCAGAACTTTGCCTTTTTCACAACAACGAATGGTATTTAGATCCCGGCCTGCCGGAAACGGCCGACTATGTCCTGTCATTAGTGAAGGAAGTCGTTAATAATTACGATATTGACGGCATTCAGTTTGACTATATCCGTTACCCGGAGAATGCCCAGTCATTTCCTGACAGACAATCCTACAACAGGTATGGCAGAGGACGGAACCTGGCCGACTGGCGACGCGAAAACATCAACCGTTTCGTAACGCAAATCCATGACTGGGTGAAGAAAAATAAACCTTGGGTTCAGGTAAGTAGCTCTCCATTAGGAAAATACTCTCGCATACCGCAAAACCCGAACGCCGGCTGGACGGCCTACGAAGACGTCTATCAAGACCCGAAAGCATGGCTTCAGGCCGGCAAACAGGACATGATCGTACCCATGATGTATTACCGGCAAAATGACTTCTATCCGTTCGTCAATAACTGGAAGGAACAGGCCACGCAGCGCAATTACGTTGTCGGTCTGGGCGCTTACAGGCTGAATATGAACGAAGGAAACTGGAACCTGTCCGACCTGAAAGACCAGATGACTTATGCGCGGCGTCAAGGCGTGAACGGCCTGGCTTTTTTCAGAACCCAGTTTGTGATCAAGAATGAAAAAGGATTATATAACGAGCTGAAAAACAACTTCTTCAAATATCCTGCTCAACTGCCTCCCCTGTCATGGATGAATCAATCCGTTCCGCAGGCACCCCGCGAGATTGTCGTGGAGCGCAGAAACAATCTCTTGAAACTCACGTGGGAAGCTCCGTCGGACGATGACTATCAGTATACAGTATATTATTCATTATCAGATGCTATCGATACCGAACAGGCACAATCCATTCTGGCGACCGGCATCCGCGATACCGAGATTTACTTGCCGGTGGATATATCTAAGGAACAGGAGTTTACATTCTGTGTCACAGCTTCGAATCGTTACAGGGTAGAAAGTCAAATTTCATACGAGACATATTACTATCTTTCTCTATTTGATAAATAATCAATTAATGTGGCAACAGTCAGCTGGTATGCACTTTACACGACGCCTCGCGCAGAAAAAAAAGTAAATGAGCGGTTGCAAATGATGGGAGTAGAATGTTATCTGCCATTACACAAGTCGCCGCGAGTTTGGAATGACCGTGTGCAAGTAGTTGATATCCCACTGTTTACGTCATATATATTTGTGCGTTGCAGCGAACCGGAACTGCGTAATCTGCTTCATGTCGACGGCATCGTTCGTATCGTATTTTTTTGCGCAAAACCGGCAATCATCCGACAGAAAGAAATTGAGGCAATCCGCCAATTTTTAGAGCAGGCTGCCAATCGTGAACTATGTGTGGGTGAGGAAGTTGAGATATTGAGCGGCGCTTTGAAAAAGGTGTCGGGAAAAATACAAAAAATCAAAAAGCATTACCTTTACTTGACCATCGAACAGATTGGACTGACTGTCTGCGTAAAAATCGCCAATGTCGCCCCTGTGAAACGCATTAAATAAAGACGCGGAATTTTAAACACGTCTTTACAGTTTTGCCCCGCAACCCCCATTATTCATTGTTCATTATTCATTATTCATTGTTAATTATTCATTGAATCAAGCCTTTTTCCTATAACTAAACACCGCCCAGCCACTTAAAAAGACCACAAACCCGAGCAAGGCAAACAATTCGGGCAGCAGATCGCCGAGCGTGCTACCTTTGAGATATAACAGCCTGATAGCCTGCACAAAGTATCTTGGCGGGATAAATGCCGTAATCCATTGCGCCCATTCGGGCATCGAACGGATAGGCGTCAGCAGTCCGCTCATCAACTGAAAAATCATCATAAAAAAGAACGTCACAAACAATGCCTGCTGCATCGTCGACGAATAATTTGAAATGACCAGACCGAATCCCGACATCGTCAAGATAAACAGCATGGCAAACAGATAGATAACTAAGATATTACCCAAAGGGGCCAATCCATACACTAAATAAGCAAGGATCATGCATATAGTAATGATAATCAATCCCATCATCCAAAATGGAATAAGTTTGGACAGTATAAACATGAATTTGGGAATGGGCGTCACGTTGATTTGTTCGATGGTGCCGCGCTCTTTTTCGCCGACAATATTCAGCGCCGGCAGGATGCCGCACAACACAATCATCAGGATCACCATCAACGCAGGAATCATAAATACCTTATAATCAAGGTATGGGTTATAACGGTTCCGGGTCACTATTTCCAAACGCGGCCCCGCGACGCTCACAACCTGTGCGTTACCTTTGAGCTGAACGATATCCGTCGAAAAGTTTTGCAGGATCTGACTCATAAAACTTCCTCCAAGCGCTGATTTATTGCCGTTTACCGTATTAATGGATATCTGGACAGGCGCCGTCATCGTATTTGTCAGGTCTTTTTCGAAATTAGACGGTATCTCCAGAATCATGTCGGCCTTGCCGTATTCAATCCCTGTCATGCCGGTTTCGATATCGTGCGTCACGCCGGCCAGATGAAAATAACCCGATTGATCGATCTTCTGAATCAGCCGTTCGGAAAACCGGCTGTTGTCGCTATCCACAATAATGATATTTATATCCTTGATATCCAGCGTAAAAACCCATGGCAGCACCAGCATGACCATGACCGGAAACACAAAAATCAATTTGGGCAAAATCGGATTGCGGAAGAAATACTTAAATTCTTTTTCAAGTAGAAATCGTAACATTACGCTAAACGGTTTTTAAATTTTTTCAAACTCACTCCAATCAATAACAACGTCATAACCAGCAGGATACCTAATTCTTTCATTACATATCCGACCGGCAATCCTTCAATCATCAACTTTTTGATGGCGGCGATATACCATTTGGCAGGCACGATATGCGAAAGCAACTGCAATGTCCACGGCATACTTTCAACCGGGAAAATCATCCCCGACAAAGCAATCACAGGCAACATCAGTACAGCTCCCGAAACAAGCATCGCCGCCATTTGCGAATCGGTCAGCGTAGAAATCAGCAAACCCAACGATAGCGATGTCGTAATGAAAATCAGCGAGATAACCGAAATCCAAAAGATACTGCCCACCATGGGAATATCGAGTAAAAAGACTGATAACACCATGATTGTCGCAAAGTTAATGCATGAAATCGTGAAATACGGGATCATCTTCGACAGGATGATATAGATGGGCTTGACCGGCGAAACAAGCAACACCTCCATCGTGCCCATTTCTTTCTCGCGCACGATGGCAATTGACGTCATCATCGCGCAAATCATCATCAGGATAAAACCCATGATGCCGGGCACAAAATTGTACGAACTTTTCATTTGCGGATTGTAAAGCATGCGGATATTGGCCGTGACGCCGGGCATATTTGCAGTTGGCTTATTTTCAGATAGATACGAGCCTATAATTCCATTCATATACATATTGACGGTGGTGGACAGGTTTGTATCCGATGCATCGGGTATCAGCATAAGTTGCGCTCCTTCAAGCTTATACAGATTTTCTGCGAAGTGAGGGCTGAATGCCACCACCGCATCGGCCTTATAGCGTTTGAAAGCAAGGTCAATTTCGTTTATATCGCTTATGTATGAGGTGATTACAAAGTATTCGCTCTTGCCGATGCGTTCCGTAATCTGACGCGTCTCTTCGCTCGGCGTTGGGTCTAAAATGGCCACTTTGACATTTTTCACCTCCGTCGATATGGCAAAACCGAACAGAATCATTTGCATGATAGGTATTCCCAACAGAATCAGCATCGTACGCTTATCGCGAAAGATATGATAAAATTCTTTGCGGACAAAAGCGGGGAAAGAAGAGGAACGTGTTTTCAATTGTCAATTCGCTGCGCTCCTCTCGCCAATAAATAAAATACATCGCCCATATTGTTGGTATTGAACTGTTTCTTCAGATTTCTGGGTGTATCGAGGGCATGAATTTGACCGTCGACCATGATGGAAACACGGTCGCAGTATTCGGCTTCGTCCATATAATGGGTGGTGACGAACACGGTGATACCCCTGTCGGCCGCCTCGTAAATCATCGACCAAAACTGTCGGCGGACAACCGGATCTACGCCTCCGGTCGGTTCGTCGAGAAAGACGATTTTCGGCTCGTGGAAAATGGCGACCGAGAAAGCCAGCTTCTGCTTCCACCCCAGCGGAAGCGATTTGACCGGCGTGTTGCGCTCATCGGAAAAGTCGAGCCGTTCGAGCAATTCGTCTGTCTTATAGGCTATTTCGCTGCCCGTCATGCCATAGATTCCAGCAAATAACCGGATATTTTCCCATACGTTCAGGTCATCGTAGAGTGAAAATTTCTGACTCATGTAGCCGATGTTTTGTTTGACCTTTTCAGATTGACGCTCAATATCATAGCCTGCCACTGTCGCATGTCCTGATGTAGGCTTGCTTAGCCCGCACAGCATCCGCATGGCCGTCGTCTTTCCGGCTCCGTTAGCCCCAAGAAAACCGAATATCTCACCTTTCGCCACCTCGAACGATATCCGGTCAACTGCCGTAAAATGACCGAATTGCTTCGTCAATTTCTCCACCACAATCACCTTTTCCAATTGACAATTATTCGTTTCTTCCATACGTTTCTTTTGTTGTTCTGAAGATTATTATTATCACATTCTTTTTCATTTCTTTAATTGTTAATTGTTCATTATTCATTGTTCATTGAATTGTCCATTGTCAATTGAAAAAAGCAGTCTTCAATCGTCGCCTCAATCGGTATAATTTCTATATTCGTATGGGACAATCCTTCGAGATGGCTTTTTAATTCGCTTATAGTGAGCATGTTGTCATCGACTGTAATATGATGCGTACTGCCGAATGCGAAGCAACTTTTTATCGCCGGAATATGTTGCAAGTCAGCATATAACTTCGACATCTTATCGGCCGAAACAGCCCACAGCGTTTCGGAGAATCGGTTGACAATTTCTTGCGGCGTGTCAATGGTCAGGAACTTCCCGTTGCGTATCAAGGCGATACGGTCGCAGAGCGTGGCTTCGTCCATGTAAGGCGTGCTGACAAGAATCGTCACGCCCTGTTGTTTAAGGCGTTTGAGCATTTCCCAAAATTCCTTTCGCGACACGGGATCGACGCCCGTTGTCGGCTCATCCAAAAATAGCACCGTCGGCTTATGAACCAATGCACAGGAGAGTGCCAGCTTTTGCTTCATCCCGCCCGACAGTTTCCCGGCACGACGATGCTTAAACGGCTCTATCTGCTTGTAAATATCTTCTATCAGCGCATAATTTTCCTTGACGGTAGCGCCGAAGACGGCAGCAAAAAAGGTCAGATTTTCTTCGACGGACAAATCCTGATACAGCGAAAAACGTCCCGGCATATAGCCTGCGCACCTTCGTATCTGTTTATAATCCAGCACGATATCATATCCGTCGACCGTAGCCTTGCCGCTATCTGCCAATATCAGCGTCGTCAGGATCCGAAACAGCGTCGTCTTCCCCGCCCCGTCCGGCCCGATAATCCCGAACAGCTCACCCTTATCAACTTCAAAGCTGACATTATCCAATGCCTTAACTTTCCCGTAGGATTTACTTACTGATTTACAGTCAATTGCCCTCATCTGAGAAAATGGTTCACCCCCCATTGTTCATTGTTCATTATTAATTATTCATTGTCAATTGATTACGACCTCCCCATACATCCCAATCTTCACAAACCCGTCATTTTCAATCGAAATCTTGGTAGCATATACAAGATTCGCCCTGTCGTTCTTCGTCTGAATGCTTTTGGGTGTAAACTCGCTTTTATCTGAAATCCAGGTAATTGTTCCCTGATATTCCCGTCGGTTATTTCCCCCGAAGTCGGCAAAGACTTTCACCGGCTGCCCCAATTTGATCGTCGACAGCTGGTCGGAAGTGAAATAGGCACGGAGATAAACATGCTGCAAATCAGCCACCTTGAACAAAGGCTTCCCGACGACAGCCAGCTCGCCTGCTTCGGCATATTTAGCTAACACAGTGCCTGTTATGGGAGACCGGACAATACATTTCGACAGCATGTCTTCGATTTGCGCAATCTGAATTTCCAATGCCGAGCTTTGCGCCGTGAGGCTCGAAAAGCTATTGTTAAGAGTGGATAGCTGCGCCGCTAATTGCCTTTCCAGCACGGCGATAGACGAATTGACATCGTCCAGTTGCTTCTGCGTGGCAGCCTGCGCCTTGAGCAGGTTTTCGATCCGCGTGCGCTCGGTCTGCTGTTTGAGCAACTGTTCGCGCGTGGCAGCCACCTGTGCGCTGATATTGGGCCTGTTACTTTCTACCGACGAAATATTTTTCATCAGCTGCAGCTTTGACAGATAGAGCTGCACGGAGTCGATCACGCCGACATGCTCACCCTCCCAAAGTTCCTGTCCTTCAGCAAGATCAAGAGCCAGAATCCGCCCGTTGCCCTCGCTCGAAACAATCACTTCGGTCGCTTCAAAGCTGCCTGTCGCATCAAAATCGTGCTGCTTCTTGCCACAGGACGTTAAAATCAGGATTAACAAGAAGTTAATCCATAAAATTTGTTTGTTTGTTTTTATTTTCATCTTATTTCTTTTTATATAGTTCCCGGTTGACAGTTTTCAGTTTTCAGAAAACATATTATTTAAAGTATACCCTAAATCATAAATATTCTTCAGCCATTCAATCTCGTGCAGCGCTTTGGACTGCATGGATTGGCTTTCGGCGATGATATCGCGGAGCAGATCGTTGACCGTGATGATGCCATTGGCATATTTGGCTTCCGATGTCAGGCGAATGGAGTTTCGCAGACGGATGATTTCGGCATCTTCGGCCATGATTTTGTGCATCCTGTCAATCGCATTCCGTTGTTGCAGGGTAGTCAAATCCGTATTGAATAAAAATGTTTCGCGCTGATTATCTATCCGCTGCTGGGCAAGAGTCAGTTTCTGCCGATTGCCTTTCAGCGTGTAGAAACTGCCGATGTTCCATTGCAGGCGCACGCCGGCGATATAGTTTGCCGTCCATTTGTTTTCGGTCATATCCTTGAACAGGTTCAGGCCGGGATTGCCGTAGAAACCCTGCGCAAACAGACCGATTCGCGGCATGACCGACGATTGCAACGCCCGCTTTTGTGCCTCATACTGTGCTGATTGCGAATTGAGCAATTGCAGTTCGGGACGGTTATTCACGGCGGACGCAATAGATGGCGGCAGCGGCTTGGAAAATGTATCCGAACTGCCGACGGATTTGCCGGTCATAACTGAAAGTACCTGACAGTAAGCCTCTCTGGTGCTTTCAATCTGCGTGCGCTGTTGGCCGGCCGACAACAGTTCCACCCTGATGACATCTGCATCGCTCGGCATGGCCGTACCATTTTCCACGTATGCCCGAAGCGTCTTCAAGTTGCTCTCCAATAGCTCTTGCAGCAGTTTGTTCTGCGTCAACTGCTCCGAAAGGATCAGGATGCCGAAATACAGGTTATTGATCCTGTCACGCAAAGTATATAACTCTGTTTCAACGCTTTGCTGCGCCACGTCACCTTCCGCCTCGGCAATATCCTGCTGCGCTTTCGTGGCGCCGCCATCCCAGATGGTCTGATTGACATCAAGCCCGATTCTATATTGGTCTTTATTCAGCCCTTTCATCTGAATACCAAGCTGTTCGTAGGCCGCCAACATCCGGTCGGGAAAAGCTGCCACATCACTTTGATACGTAGCCTGCGCCGAAAACGACAGTTGCGGCAAGTACGCTTTCGATGCATTCGCCACCGAATACTCCGTGATTTGCTCTATCAACCCATACTGCTTTATGGACGGATAATGCTCACGTGCAAGCGTTTGACACTCCTCCAGCGTGATTTGCCCATACATCGCAATGCCGCACATAAAATTAATAGTTATTATTACGAATCTATTCATATATCTTTAATTTTCAGTTCTTTTATTCTCAGTTTCCAATCCCCCCAATTATTCATTGTTCATTATTCATTATTCATTACCTTCAGCCTTCTCATAATGATTTCCACATTCTCTTTTTTGCGTGCTTCAAGAAAACGTTCCTCACTCCCGAACGTCTCCACTGCGAAAATATTTAACAATGGCATGGCAACGAATACGAAAACATTGAGTGTAGCGATATCTATCAGTAAATGAACAGGTTCAATCGGAGTGATTGTACCTCTCTTCACTTCAGCATCAATTTCAGCAGCCATTCTTTGCAATGAAATTTTTCCGATTTTGCGAATAGTCTCTTCAACCTGACTTAATCGTTTAGGTTTGAATATCAATTCATTAATTACGAAACGAGGCAAACCCGGATTGGCTTTCAGAAAGTCAAAATGTCCCTCTACAGAACGCTGTACTTTTTCCAGAAAAGGCAATTGCGGATCATCGAAAAAGACAAACAGCGAATCTCTAACTATCCCCAACTTTTTCTCGAAAATCTTATTGAACAGGTTCTCTTTCGTCCTGTAATAATAATGCAACATTGCATGATTAACGCCTGCCAATGAAGCAATTGACGTTGTCTTTGCCGCCTCGAATCCTTTCTCCAGAAACTCCTGCTCGGCAGCATCCAAAATGGCCTGCTCCTTCGTTTTCTCTTCCATAAACATCTTTTTAATTAACAATGCAATTTAACAAATCCATCTAACATTTTTATATAACTTTCGTGTCTAACAATTTTGTTAGACGATGCAAATTACGATATACTTTTTCAAGTGCGCAAATAAAACAATCGTTTTCACATAAATTTTAAGTATTTTTAACTTCAAAACGTATTCCTTCATGCTTGAATAATTCGGCATCCGAAATAAAAGTCCAATCAAATTTGGGTTATTCCGATAAAAAAACGTTATCTTTGTCCGAAAATTAAACGATATAAAGTACTGTTTTATACAGCAATATTACCTCGCCAAACGATGACGACAAAATTATTATGCAATACGCAGAATATCAACCTAACAGACTACTTGGCCAATACATCGAAACCTACTGGACAAGCAGCGTCACAGGAGGAACGGGGAGACCGCACAAAATTCTTCCCGACGGATGCGTAGATATTATATTTATGTTCGACCGGGCAGCAGAAACCGTTTATGCAAAGATAGTTGGCACGATGACTACGGCGCTCGAAGTGACTTATCCGCAAACGATTCAGTTTTTCGGCATCCGCTTCAAGCCTGCCGGAATTACGGCTTTTACGCGCGTTCCCGTACATGAATTTACCGATCGGGACGTGGAACTGTCACTGGTGAATACGCTGTTTGACAAGTCATTCGGCGAAACTCTTACCGAAAAGCAAACTCCCGAAGAATTCATCGCACATACGGATAATTATTTGATAAACAAGATGTCCGGTCTGTACCGGTACGACAGACAAATCATAAGCGCCGTAGAATTGATTGATGCCGCCAAAGGCAGACTTTCGCCTGCACAAGTTGCTTCCGACGTCTGCCTGTGTCCACGACATTTTGAGCGGAGATTCAAATCGGCCATCGGCATTTCTCCTAAAACATTTTCAAATATACTGAGGTTCAGGCATTCCCTGAAATATCTACAAAATTATCCGCGGATGGACTTGCTATCTGCCGCCGTTGCCTGCGGCTATTACGACCATACACATCTTATCAAGGATTTCCGAACTTTTTCGGGCGAAACTCCGACTGCCTTGCGATAAAAAGATACCGATTTTACTTGACAAGTTAAAATATTGCCGGACGAAACTCCGAACGCCTTTCGATAAAAAAGTCGTTTTTTTACACAAATTCTGCTCTAATTCTGCCTACCTTTGCCAAAAATTTGTGCGATATGAAATACGATTTTATACAGGAATATTGCCTCGCCAAAAAAGGCGCGGAAGAAGATTATCAGCAGGATTGGGATGCCATCCGCTATCGTGTAGGCGGGAAAATGTTTGTACTTGTGGGAAACGACAAGTCGGGGAAAGCGATTATTTCGGTCAAGCACGACCCCGAACGAGGCGAGGAACTTCGCGAAAAATACGCTGATATAATCCCCGGATATTACTTGAACAAGTCGCTTTGGAGCTCTGTCTATCTCGATGGAGACGTTCCCGAAGCCGTGCTGAAACATATGATTGACGAATCTTATGAACTTATTTTCAACTCATTGCCTAAAAAAGTCAGGGATGAAATTACTAAGTAATAAATGCCCATAAGAAAATGGTAAAATCATATCAAGAGGAATGATTATAATTCAAAAATTCAATGATTCAAGTATTCAATGATTCAATACAAATCAAAAATTCAAAGATTCAACGATTCAAGTATTCAAAAATTCAATACAATTCAACGATTCAAAAATCCGATTATTCTATAATATATAAAATAACAAACAGATGAAAATAAACAAATTAACCCCCAACCTGGCAGTTGCCGATGTAAGGAAAACCGTTCAGTTTTATTGCGAAAACCTTGGTTTTGAACTGATAATGGCCGTGCGTGACACTCATGAAGTCATAGACGGCACTCAACCGCTTGAAGACAAGGAATATGTGTATGCAATGTTGAAAAAAGACAGCGTCGAAATAGCCTTTCAGCGCACGGACACATTGCGTGAAGATGTTTCGTTGCTTGACGACGCGACAATCGGGTCAAGCGCAGTGCTCTACATGGACGGCACGGGACTGGACGCATGGCACGAAAACTTGAAAAACAAGAACATTGCCATGACCGGCATCAAACAACAGTGGTACGGAGTAAAAGAGTTTTACATCCGAGACATAAACGGTTATGTTTTGGGATTTGCAGAATCGTAAAAAAGCAGTCTGATAATTAGGATGTTATGAATAATTATCATTCGTACCGGCATGTAACCGGTGCGAACGATACAGTCCCGACCCAAAATCAATTCACTTGTTGATTTTGCTGTTTAATTGCTCCCAGCCACCACCGTTTATGACGTTTTTAAAGCCTGCATTATCAAGGATAGTCTTGGCTCGCGCGCTACGGCCACCGCTACGGCAGACAGTTATAATCGTTTTATAACCTGCAAGTTGATCCGTTTTGGAGGCAATCACATCGAGCGGGATATTGATGGATTTTTCAATATGTCCCGATGCGTATTCTTCAGGTGTGCGCACGTCCACGATCACGGTCGAATCGTTTAAAGCTATCTGTTCCGGCGTCTGCTGACTGTTTTCGGTTTTAGTTTGTGCATTGCAGGCTGTCATCAAAAGGAAAAACAGCGCGCTTGTAATGATAGTTCTCAATTTCATAAAATTTATAAATTACTGTTTGTTTGTAAGATATGTGCAATATCGTCCAGCACGGGCTCGCTGATCCGGTCATCACAATTCATTGCTTCCAATTTCTCTTTTCCTTTGGCGGTAAGCGCAAAGTACATCTGGCGTTTGTCCGTCTTTCCCAATGTCCTTTTAATGAGCATTTTAATTTCGAGCGATTTGATGACTTTGGAAGTATTCGAGCGTGCCAGCGCCAGCGAATCAGCCAGTTCTTTAGACGACAGCCTGCCGTTTTGCAGCGTGCACAGCGCCATACCTTCATTCAGACACAGACCATACCGTTGTTGGAAAACAGCTTCAAAATTCATGATCACATGATATATATCACGAATCCTACATATATTTTGTCCAGCTTCCTCCATTGTAAACTTCTGTAAATCCGTTGTTTTTCAATATATTGACTGCCGTTCCGCTTCGCATTCCGCTCGCGCATACAGCCACGATAGGTTTAGATTTGTCGAGTTTCGACAGTTTGCCTGTCAGTTCGTCGAGCGGAATGTTTTTTGAGCCGGACGCATGTCCGCCTGCAAATTCGCCTTTTGAGCGCACGTCAAGAAGCAGTGCACCGTTGGAAATCAACGTCTTTAAATCAACTGCCGGCGTAGATTTGAATAAATTACCAAATAATCCCATGATAGAATGTTTAAAAAAATTTCCGCAAAAGTACGATATTATTTCTAATCAAACAAATTTCCGATGGAAAATATTTTTTTTCAAAGAGATTGCGGGTCAAGCCTGCAATGACGCTGTTCGGGAAACTAATCCATTCATTTCCGGTTGATTTGACACAAATATGTAAGATCAAATGAAATTTGGGTTATTCCGAAAAATAAACGTTATCTTTGGGGCCGTATTTATCAAAACTTAGGGAGAGTTATGGGATTATTTTCATCTTTTTTTTCGCCTGCAAAGACAACGGAGAGTGATGAGCAGCAGCCTGATATGAAGAATTTCGAACTGCTGAAATATGACGGCATCCGGGCGTTGAGAATTGGTCAACCGGCGTATGCCTTGAAGTGTTTTACCGGAGCATTGAAAATTCAAAAGGACCCGGAAACGATGAGATACCTTGTAACGGCCTGTAACTCATTGGATGAGCATGAGCTGGCGCTGGAAACGCTCAACGAACTCGTGGCCACCGGCGATGAACCGGCCAACTCCCTGCTGATGCGCGCCCATTTTCTATATACGCAGGAGCAGTATGCGGAAGCAGCCGTCGATTGCGGGCAAATCATTGAGTTGGAGCCTGACAATCACCCGGCTTACTATCTGTTAGCCAAATCGGAACTTGCGCTGGAAGAATCGGCAAAAGCAATTGAATCGCTGGATAGGGCTACGGGTATCAAAGATGATTATGCCGAATGTTATGCCTTGCGTGCAGAGATTTATCAGTCTATCGGCAAAAACGACGACGCGTTGAAGGATATCGAAAAAGCGATTGAGCTTACGCCCGAAGATGAAACGGCCTATCTGCTGCGCGGACGGATCCACGAACAGATAGGAAATTTTGAATCGGCCTACGCCGACTTTCTTCAGGCATTGGAATTGAATCCTTTCAACACAGAAGCCTACCTCGCAGCCGGCCGGTTGCTGACAAATCAAGGCAAATATGACGAAGCCATCGCCTTATTTGAAGAGGCCGAAGAGCATGTCGAGCCTTCTGCACAGGTATATACAGCCAAAGCGCTCGCAAAACGACAATCAGGCGATGAACAGGGAGCCATCGCCGACGAAGAGAAAGCGAAATCTTTAGCTTCCGACGAAGAAGAAGACGAATCAGATGCTCCCAAAGAGAATCCCGGGTTTGAAAACCTCTATAAAGGAGGAATCTATGGGTAATGAACAATTAACAATGAATAATGAACAATGGATGTTGACTAAAGGGGAATGTAACCGTTTCTCAACACCTATTTGTCAACAAACATCACTATTGGTTACTCACTATTTGTCAAAAACTTCCCAATGATCCGGCAACGCCGAGAACAACGATGAAAATGATGTAAAGTACAATGCCAACACCTCCTATAATAGCTCCCCACATTGCCCATTTTTTCGCATCGTCCGATGCTTTTTGTGCCCCGGCATAGTCGCCCAACGCATACGTGGAACTTACTTTCGTAGCGTTAATTATGGACACAATTCCCAAAGGCAAACAGCATAAAATTGTTGACAAAATAGCCCAAACCAGATAATTATCAGGCATCGGCGGACGTACTTGATTGTCGTAGCCGCTACCGGAAGATTGGTATGAAGGCTCCGGCGATGCCGAATACGAAGGAGGCGGAGCACTCGCAGATACAAAAGCATCGGCCAACTCAGGCAGCGTACGCGCTTCGACCCAGTCAGGCAACGTATTGTTCCACACCATAGTAGACGGTGAAATCCCCGCCCGTTTCAATGCGTCAAGTGATATAGGACCCATTTTTTGATCCCCACTCAAGTAGTAATATTCTTTTTCCATCAGTTAAATTATTTAATATTAAAATGTTAAAACGAAATCATGCATCCATTACTTAAAATAACAGAATACGCCGCAAATGTAGAACATGTTTATTGAAAAAACAAACAATTTGCTAAAAAAAGTTATTTTTTGTTTTTCTTTTTCACTCCGTGATAAATCAGATACACCACAAAAAGGATGCCCAGAAAAAGCATGACGTACGTCAGTTCATGGCTATATTCCTCGATGATATCCGATTGACCTTGAGCGATATATCCCAGGAAAGTCAGGATAATATTCCATATTGCGGCTCCGGTGACCGTAAATAACATAAAAGGCAAAAGCGGCATGCGCGACAATCCGGCAGGTATGGATATCACATGACGGATGCCGGGTACCAAACGGCCTATAAACGTGGCACTTTTGCCGTTTCTTACAAAGTAGTCTTCCGCCTTCTGCACCTTTTCAGGACTTAACAGGCAAAACCGCCCCAACCTGCTTCCCGCAAATTTATACACGACAGGACGTCCTACCCAAAGCGCTAAAAAATAATTGAATAGCGACCCGCAGAGCGCTCCTATAGTCGCAAAAACCACGACCAGAATTAAATTCATGCCCCCATCGTCCTGACTTGCTTTGTAGGCGGCAGGAGGAACGACAACTTCCGACGGCAACGGAATAAACGAACTCTCGATAGCCATCAACAAGGTCAGCGTCCCATAATTCATGTTGTCCATGTACCAGTCCACAAGACCTTCAAATAGTTGAACAACATACGATCCGCCGGCAGGCAGTTCGCCGTC
>JAITMM010000159.1 GCA_031277335.1 Tannerella sp.
GTTTTTATTTGTAAAGTCGCTGCATATTCGTATATTTGTCAGCGTTTTGAGGTCATCCCTATGGGACTGACGGGGCTTTGCCGTGCTTTAAATGACTGAATATAAATCGTATCTTATTGTGCCGGATAACAATCATGCAACGAAAAAAAGTATTTATAAGCAGTGTTCAATCGGAGTTTGTAAATGAACGGCGAATGCTTTCCGAATATTTGCGGAAAGACACGCTTCTATCGAAATATTTCGATGTGTTTATGTTTGAGGATTTACCCGCGAAAGACAATCCGCCGTCTAAAGTATATCTCAATGAGGTAAGGCAGTCCGATATTTTCCTTCTCTTGCTTGGCAAAGAATATGGCACTGAATTATCTGACGGAGTTTCGCCTACACAAAAAGAATATGAAGCAGCGACAGAAAACAACAAATACCGTTTAGCCTTTTTATTGAATGCCAAACCTGAAGCGCGTCATCCGAAAATGAATCATTTTATAGATTTGGTATCGGATAAAATCATTTACAATCAGTTTTCTACCGGATATGAATTATTAAGCAACGTCTATTCAAGTCTAATTTCTTATATGTTAGAAAAGGGAGATTTGCGTACCGAACCTTTTGATAAATCGGCCAATCGTGATGCTTCCCTGGATGACCTGTCGGACGAAAAACTTGAATGGTTTGTTATCCGGGCAAAGGCTGAACGGAATTTCCCTTTAACCATCAATGATGGTAAAGAGAAGGTACTCATACACTTAAACTTACTGAATAAAGAATATCCTACCAACGGTGCGATTCTACTTTTCGGGGAAGAACCTCAACGTTTTTTCCTGACATCTGAAATAAAATGTGCCCACTTTCATGGCACAAAAGTTGCAAAACCCATTCCTTTTTATCAGGTTTATAAGGGGAATCTATTTGAATTGGTCGATCAAGCCGTCAATTTTGTATTGTCGAAAATAGACTTGGCTGTCGGCACTCGCGCAAAAAGTGTTATGGTTCCAACTGCATACGAAATTCCTCCCGAAGTCATCAAGGAAGCAATTGTCAACGCAGTGGCTCACAGGGATTACGACAGTACGGCAAGCGTTCAGGTAATGCTTTTTCAAGACAGACTTGAAATACGCAATCCCGGCCAGCTTCCGCCACAACTCTCCATTGAAGATTTGAAACATGACCATTCATCATATCCCAGAAATCCGCTTATTGCCGATGCTTTTTATTTTACACGATATATTGAAAGAATGGGCACAGGCATTCAAGATATGGTAAATCGCTGTAAGGAATATGGATTGCCCGAACCGGAATTTAAAATGCGCGACGGTTTTGTGGCAATCATTTACCGTAAAAATGGATTGGCTTTTGAAAAGGTGAATACGGAGGAGGGGACAGAAAAGTTGGGTGAAAAGTTGGGTGAAAAGTTGGGTGAAAATCGCAAATCCATCTTGAATCTCATGCAACAAGAACCATATATTACAATACCTGAAATAGCACAAAAATTGAATATTTCAGAAACCGCAGTTCAGAATAATATCAAGAAACTAAAACAGTTGAATCTCATCATACGTATAGGCCCCGACAAAGGAGGCTATTGGAAAATTGTCAAATAAATGTTCCATAAAAATCTTGTTACCACACCAGTAACCCCACCAGCTACCCCGCCAGTTACCCCTCCAGTCACCCCACCAGTCAAAGAACTCATTATTATAGAACCGAAAAACTATGACTGAACGTTCACAGCAACTAAAAGATTTCATAGACCGTAACGGCTCAATGTTCTGGTACTCCCCCGGCCCGAAGAGCGAAAATGTTTCCGATAACCTGCTCGTTGAAACCATGCTCAACTACGGCACAATGGAACAAATCAAGGAACTCTTTGACATTATGGGCATTAAAACCGTCGCCAAGATATTCTTCGATTTCATCAACCGTAGCGAGAGATGCAAGGGGAATTACTTTGAAACAACCCTCAACTATTTCACACTGTTCTTCAACCGCTATGCATCTTGAAATTTTCTCCGAAAATCAAAAGGAGTTGCTTCCCGCTTTAGCGCAATTTAGCCGAAGTTTTTATTTGGTCGGCGGCACGGCCATTGCTCTACAGATTGGTCACCGTCAATCCATTGACTTCGATCTGTTTTCTTTCTCCCGTCTTAATAAATCAAGAATTAAGAACAAAATTTCAAAAATTCCTTTCAAAAAGATACTTCTGTCGGAAGATGTTGATCAGATTCATCTCAATATCAATGGTATAAAGGTTACATTTTTCAATTATCCCTATAAAATCGAACATCCTATAAAAATCGAAAACAGGCTGTCCATGCCGAATCTGCTTACATTGGCAAGCATGAAAGCCTTCACCTTGGGAAGAAGGGCTAAATGGAAAGATTATGTAGATTTATATTTTTTTATCAGAGACCATTTCAGTATCAACGAAATATCGCAAAATACAAGCGCCATATTCGGACAATTATTTTCGGAAAGACTTTTCCGTGAACAACTCGTCTACCACGCCGACATCGACTATTCCGAAGAAGTCGTCTACATGTCAGGCTTCGAGAAAGATGAATCCGCAATCAAAAATTTTCTGATAGACAAGGCATTGGAGTGGTAAAAGCAAATCTTGAAAGTGATGTCATGATCTTTACAATCTGATTCCACGAAGAAAACGTGCAAGTTACCCCGCAAGTCATCCAGCAAGTCACCCCGCAAGTCAAGGAAAAGAACTGAAGCAAGATAAATTCATACATCAATGAATATCAATATACCCAAACTTTTACAACAAGGCGAAGGGCTTTCATTAGAATTTAAACGGGCAAGAAATACACTTCCCGCCAATCTTTTTGAAACAATTTGTGCCTTTCTGAACAGAAACGGCGGAGTAATCGTATTGGGAATCAATGACGATAAAACCATTAGTGGCGTAGACAGAGATGCCGCGCAGACCTTGTGTAAGGATATCGCCAACCTGAGTAACAATCCTCAAAAACTATTTCCGTCATTTCTATTTGAAATTCAAGCTATTGAGTATGAGGGGAAAACGCTGATACATGTTTTTGTCCCTGCCTCTTCACAGGTTCACACTTGCAACGGAAAAATCTACGACCGCAATGCCGATGGTGATTTTGAGCTGAAAACAAGCGAACAGATCAAAAATCTCTATGTACGGAAAAGCAATCAGTATTCCGAAAATACGATCTATCCTTACCTTTACGAAACCGATTTTGCCAACGGCGTAGTTGAACGGGCACGCAAAATCATGAGAATCTATCGTCCCGACCATCCATGGAACGAACTGACTAACATGGAGTTCTTCAAAATAGCCGGTTTGTACAGACGTGATTTGGCAACCGATACGGAAGGTTTTACGATGGCAGCATTGTTGCTTTTTGGTCGGGACGAAGTCATTCAAAGCGCCATTCCGCACTACAAAATAGATGCTTTGCTTCGTCGGGTTGATAACGACCGTTACGACGACCGCGAAAATATCCGTTGCAACCTGATCGAATCCTACGACCGTCTGATGGCGTTTGTAGCCAAACATTTGCCCGATAAGTTTTATCTGCAGGGCGACATAAGAATTTCTTTGCGTGAGAAAATTTTCCGCGAAGTGATTGCAAATATACTGATACACAGAGAATATACCAATGCCTACCCTTCATCATTAACCATTTACAAAAACAGATTGGAAACCCGGAACGCCAATCGTCCACATTTGTACGGATTATTGACGCCCGATAATTTCGTCCCTTTTCCCAAGAATCCGCACATAGCCCAGATATTTACGCAAATAGGCCGTTCCGAAGAACTTGGCACAGGCATCCGTAACG
>JAITMM010000195.1 GCA_031277335.1 Tannerella sp.
TATATTCAATACCGGTGACCGAATGCCTCCGTATCAAAAACACGCAATGGATCAAGAGGAGTTACAATTGATTTTAAGTGGAGTTGCAGATTTTTCAACTTGGCATGAACCGTATGTTGTCATTGAAAAAATATTTGAAGACGCTAAACATCTGTACTTTACATTCGATTACAAGAGAAAACGGTATCCGGCTGTTTACGGGAAAAAAGAAGGCGATCTTAGTATCTTGCCACCCATAACTGTCCCCCTCATAAGAAAAGACATGAACATTCCACTTTATGGATTTGAGAACGATATGGATGGTGGATTGCCATTTTGGCCACAACAAATGATTTCCGAAAAAGAAATGATGCGCGTATACACTGCTGAAGAATTATTGAAATTGGATATTTCGAAAATTACCGATGCCAAATTAATAAATGTATTGAATAATTTGGATGAAGACAGCAATCCTGTAGTCGCCATTGTTACTTTAAAAGATTAACTGATTTCGTTAGATAGCAAAAGAACATCAAACCCTAATTAACAAGGCAACCCTTCCCTTATGATTTCTGATGATAAAGCCATCAAAATGAACAAAATACCTCATATTATTCATCAGATCTATGAAGATAAGAAAGTCTCTGTTTTACGTACACGATGCAGATTAATGAAAAAAATATGATAAAAACTCACCAAATGAATATTTTGTCTATCTTTGTCTCTGTATTCATGACGAATCAGTTGGAAATTTTATAATCTATTGAACATTAAACAAGGAAATCAAAAATATATGAAAGTTCTTCTTGAAAGAATAAGTGTCATGATTCTATTATGTTTATCTATATACGGGTGTCGGAAAAACAGCGTAGACGAAAGTGAAGGACTTGTTATCATTGACGTCGCAGATCAGATAGGTAATTACCAAGTCGTTCCGGCCAGCGAATATATTTCCAAACTGGAGTATATTCCGTTGGAAACGAATGATAGCTGTATCATGGGGAAAATCAATCGTATATATATTGATGCAACGCATATAATTATAGTCGGTTATAATAATCGCAGTTTTTGTTATGCCTTTACCCGTGACGGGAAATTTTTGGGTGAAATTGGGCGTTACGGACAGGGACCGGCAGAATATAACATCATCTACAATATCTCTATCGATGACAAGGAACAGGTTATATACCTAAGTACAAGAAACAAAATTCTCAAATATACATTGAACGGAGAATTTCTCCGTTCAATTAAAATACCCCAAATTGGGGCATATATTGATAATTTTATTTTCCTGCGAGACAACCTTTTTATTGGACATGTATGTAACGACACCGGTCAAGAAAACTATAACTTTATAATATTTAATGATTCGGCAGAAATAATTAAGTCTTTTTATAATTACATTAAATTTGAAAAAGTGGCCACTCATTTTAATGTTGTAAGTATATTTTCTATGGAACCATATAAAGTAGCTCAAAATCTGTATTTAAAGGAATTGTCGAATGACACACTGTATTGTCTTAATGAACAGAACAATCTGATTCCTCAATTTTACTTTGAGTTGGATAAATATATTTTTCCTATTCATTTAAGACAAATTGGCGGCACTGTAGAATTCAAAGATTTAATTGCTATTCCTAAAAATACTAAACCAATAGTTGGTACTGACGACTGTATTTTTTTCAGTTTATCGGCAGGAGCAAATATTCCCAAACCGAAAGGGCTCGTAAGAACAATTCCTGCGTGGGGAGGGGGAACCATTGATTTGGAGGACAATCAGCCTGTCGGTATTTTTGATATCACCAAAAATCGAACGCGACTATTGGATACCGACCCTGTTTCAAGCATGGTCGGTTTAATCAATGACCTGGATGGCGGCCTGTCATTTTGGCCAATACATTATACATCTGATAATGAACTGGTAGATATCTGGCAGACATACGACATGAAAGGTTTTTTGACGGATGAATATTTTAATGCCCATCAAATCAAAGACCCGACCGCCCATCAACGACTCAAAGCCATAGTGAAAAAGTTGAAAGATGATGATAATCCGGTGATTGTGATAGCAAAACTAAAATAACAGCCGATAAAATAAGGTATCTGAAACCGAAATCCGTATTCAGGCAGGCACCCCAAACATAATCAATCAATCAAAGAATATTATCCAGACCCTTTATATTCATAGCGGTAAAGACCTTTTTCATGATACATTCGGATAGGTAACTTCAGAATACCAAATGATTGGTTGGGCGCTGAGCTGTCTTCAACTTCGACGGCTTTTTGGAAAGGTCACGCTGAATGCAATCATCTTTTTCAAGTCGGCTGTATGTACTTTGTCCGATCCCCATTTGCTCAGCGATAAACTCCTGTATTATACCCCGTTCCTCTCTGATTTTTCTGATTCTTACACCTATAGTATCCATCTTATATCCGTTTTTTAGATAATTTTATGCGTAAATATAATAATTTTATTTAAATAATGAATAAGGTTGCGTTAAAAAACAGTGTAATTTTGTATTAAAATATAGAAAACGGCTTCGATTGTATGCCCAAAACTATAAAATTGAAGATTTGCAGTATTTTACCGAATTTGAAGTTTAATCATTTATAAACAGTAAATACATGTATTGCGCATTGTATCATCAAGTCACACGTTTCCTGCCGTCGCACAAAAGTGCCGGAAGGAGAGACCCTCTGTATGCTGATACAATGAAATTTGTGCATCTGATGCAACAAATCCTGTGGATGAGCTTTTATCTTTTGACAAATGCCATTATCTTTGTCCGGCTGCTTCCTGATCAGAATAGTTTCGTCCCGGTTGATATGCCGTTTGATGGACGGAAACCGGTAGCCGCACAATTCAAACGGCACAGGCTTTTACAGTTTACGAGGGCAGTCAGTTTTCCCGTTCCGGTTGAGCTGCCGCAGTTCGCCTCCGGAGCGGGGAAAGAGTTGCACCACCTGTGCGACCGCCGAAGTTAAACCGGTAATTTGGATTATTTTCTTTTGAGATAACCCGTAATAGTCCTGGGTTTGCGGCCTCCGTTTCATTTCATCGCAACGAACCGGGAAACGTGTAAAACGGCTTACTAGGCCAAATAATATGGCAGCGACATAAAATATCGATCTTCCTTATGTTGATGTGCATACGTGATGCCCTCGATAGAACCGCATATCGAAACAGGGTTTGAGGACGGAATGACCGGCAATCATTCTTGCCTTAGCGGCAATACAAGGAAGATCGGCAACTCTTCAAAATATTATAATAATGAAGAAAATAAATTTAAACGAACTAAAGAATATATTGACCGACAAAGAAATGAAGAAAGTGATAGGAGGATGTAGCTATTGTCTTAAATGTCAAGGTGAAGGCGGATGTGCATTCTACTATATTGACAGTTCCATTTGTTGGGATTATGGAGATGCTGGTTGTAAATATGGGTTTGCATGCGGACCTTGTAACAATCTTTCCCCATGTTAAATGGCTTTTATAATTATAATTTACCAATAAGTACCCTTTCTTAGATTTTCTTAATGATTCTTTTGAGTGTTATGAAACGACAAACAATGATGAACTCTATAGAGATTATTTGCTATGTATTAGTAATACTCTTAGTGATACAATGTAAGTCGAACGATCAAGAAGAAGGTACTTTATCCTATGTAGATATCTCAAAAAAATACGAAGAAAAAGAAATCAGTTTGACAGACATTGCCGAAGTGACTTATTTACATTTAAAAACTGATAACGAAGATTACCTCTACAAAGGTAATCTTCGTTATATTTCAGAAAAAACAATAATTATTCCTGATGATATTTCTGGGACTATTCTGTTTTTTTCGAAAAATGGAAATCCTAAATCATACTTCAATCGTTATGGGGAAGGCCCAGAAGAATATCCCGTTAAAGGTCGTGATATCACTTCTTTGATTTATGATGATAAGCAAGATGAAGTTTATTTAAGTTTTTTTAATATCATTATAGTTTATTCATCTGAAGGTAAATATAAAAGGAAAATTCGCCTTCCACAAGGTACAAGAGCATCAATAGTTGACTTTGATGACAGATCATTGTTTGTGTATAATGAACAAAATCAATTTAATAGGTTCTTACAAAACACAGATTTTTTATCCCAATCAAAAGACTCGAGTTACTTTCGTATTTCTAAAACAGACGGTATTGTATTGGATTATGTAATAAGTCCAATAAACGAAATTGACTTAACTGACTGTGATGGATGGAGGGTATTACACGATCTTGGAAGACTTAAAAGATGCGCTGCAGGAGTTATTTTGTGTATGTCTGAAACTGACACTGTATTTCTGTATACAATTGACAAATCATTAATCCCTGTTTTTTATAAAAAACCATCTGTAAACAACAGATATCCGAAAATCGTCTTGAGCCATTTTATGGATGTGGGAAAATATCAGTTTATGATAGTTAAGACACTCAATAATATAATAGATATTAATAAATACCCGAATAATTATTACGTATTTGATAAACAGTTGGGGAAATTATTCAGTCAGAAGCTGATATTATCAGATTATTTAGGAAAGGACTTTTTTATATCTGCTCAAAATACTATTTTTAACGGAGAAAAAACTTATACTCATTTCGAATTGGATATTATCGAACTGAAACAGGCACACAGAGAAAACAAATTAAACGGTAAGTTAAAAGCACTAGTTGCTTCCCTTAACGAAGATGAAGATAATAATGTCTTCATGTTGGTTGAGTTTAAATAAGTTAAAATCTAAAATCAAAGTAAAAAACATAATTATGATAAAAGTAAAACTCTCAAGTAATCGAATCTTGCTCATAATATGTTTGATTTTTTACAGTTGTCGACCAAACTGCAAAGATAGAACTTCCGGTATTGTCGTCATTGATGTTGAATATCAGATAGGAAAATACCAAACAGTTTCAGCCAACGAATATATTTCTGATTTGGAATATATTCCGTTGGAAACAAATGATAGCTGTATCATGGGAAGAATCAATCAACTATTTGTGGGTGCATCGCATATATTAATAAAAGGTCAAAACGGTATGATCAGTTTTTGTTATGCCTTTACCCGTGACTGGAAATTTTTGGGTAAGATTGGAAGTTACGGTCATAGACCGTCTGAATATACATATATTAATTTCATGTCAATCGATGAAAATAAAGAATATGTATATTTAAGTACACGTGGCAATAAAATTCTTTCGTATTCGTGGAATGGAGATTTTCTTATGTCTATCAATATACCACAAATAGGAGCATTTGTTGATAAAATTGTATTTATGTGTAATAACCTATTTGTTGGACATGTCTGCAACAATTCCGGGCAAGAGATGCATAACTTTTTTATATTTAATGACTCCGGTACTATTGTTAAAAAAAGGACACTGCTTTTAGACACTGACCTGGTTTCGGGAATGCCGGGATTAATTAATGATTTGGATTGCGGCCTGTCGTTTTGGCCAAGATATTACAGCTCGGACAACGAATTAGTAGATATCTGGCTGTCACACGAAATGAAGGAAATCTTAACGGAAGAATATTTTGCTGCCCATCAAATCAACGACCCGGCTGCCCATCAACGGCTCAAAGCCGTATTGAAAGAATTTAAATGCGATGATAATTCGGTGATTGTCATTGTAAAACTGAAGTAGACGCTTATCAAATAATCTTTGAAACTGAATGAAACATTCAGTTGTTTATCCAAAACGAAATAAATCAATGAATTTTATCCAGACCCTATACATAGACACAGGCAAAGATCCTTTCCATGATAAATTCGGTTGGGTTTCTCCCGAATACCATCTGATGGGTTGGGCGTTCAGTTGCTTGCAGTTGAATAAAATTTATGGAAATATTACCCTGTATGCAAACAGTCCAGGAGCCCAACTGCTGATTGATACGCTGCAACTTCCGTATACTGATGTAATTCTTGCGCACGATAACTTAACGCTGATTCATCCCGCTTTATGGGCATTGCCGAAAATATATACTTATTCCTTACAGGAACGGCCATTTCTTCACATAGATGGTGATGTGTTTCTATTCAGTCCTTTCGACTCTAATTTTCTTGAGGGTGAACTGATTGCCCAAAATGTGGAAATGGAAACCGAGAACTACTATACACCATCAAAAAAAGGAATAATGCGACATTTCGTGTTTTTCCCTTCCTGTGTGAAAAAAGATTTTGAAAGCGGAAGTCCCATCAAGTGTTGTAATGCAGGTGTATTGGGTGGGCACAATATCTTATTCTTCAGTGAATATGCGTCTTTGGCATTTGAATATATCAATAAAAATCAAAACAAACTTCAGAATATTAAAGTTGATAGTTTCAATGTGTTTTTTGAACAGCATCTATTTTATGCGTTGGCCAAGGAAAAGAATATTCCGGTTAATGTATTGTTCAAAGGAATTTTTGACGATAGGGGATACAAATATTTCGGTGATTTCCATGATGTCCCTTTCAATAGAAATTACCTACACCTACTGGGGGATTTCAAACGTGATGAATATACCTGTATTCAAATGACTGACAAACTACGGGAGCTGTATCCTAAATATTATGAGCGAATTGTCGCATTATTCTCAAAAAAGAACCTGCAACTTAGTCCCTGTGGTTTTATTAATGGTGTAAGTCTTTCAACAGGACAACTTGATGAACAAAGTAATACACATTTACAACGCTTGAAACACATTGCCGAATATTGTCCTGAAAATGTAGATAATGAGATATTTAATGATGATTTTAGACTTTTTTATCAAAAACTCATTTCTATTTTAAAGGCAAATAAAAATCAAAAAAATGTCTGTAAAAGAGACATAGCTGCCCGAAATTGGTACTGTGAATTATTTATAGAACAAATGGAAATATTAGATAAAATGATTGTACGATGTCGCGAAACCAACATCATCCAATCTTCATTTGACTGGGCTGGCTTGTTTAACAAATACTATCGTACAGGTGTCGACTATTATGAAAAATTAAAGATAGAGAGCGGACACTTTTTTAATCTGCTTGTACCGGAGGCTACCGACAACGGCTTCTCACTTTACGACATAAACGAAATTGATTACGCATTGCTCCAACTACTGTCCGAACCTTTGCCAATCCGCGACCTCATCAAAAAAATGGAGGATTATTTCGACAGCGATGTAATACAAAACCATTACGATGTATACCTAAATTTAATTCTTTCATCAATCAAACAGTTAGTCATACAAAAAGCGATACAAACCTTATGATTTCAGATAAAATCTTATGAAACGGGATTATTATATTGAGTATTTTGAATTTATTGACATGTTATTCAGGGAGTTTATCAATGATATGAAAGAAAAATATCCGGGTGCATTTCATGTTGGCGATTATTGCTGCGAGATTCCCGTGATATGTTTTTTAACATTTTACAGATATTATACACATTCAAAAGATCTTTACAACCATTTACGTAAAGAGGGTAAAAGCAGGGATGAAGTGCACCAGTTGTTTAAAAACAGACTTTATGAAACTGTCAATAACAGTTTTACCCAACCGGCCATAGTTTCCATAAATAATAATGATGAGCTTCAATTATTGCTTCAACCCTTCCGCAATCAGATATTGATCTATGTTTATAATGAGAGACACCTGAACTATCTGATCCCTTTGATATGCAGGTTGAATCAACCTGTTGTGCTTGTTTCGGAATTTGATTTGTCTGATAGAACAGATTTGCCCGACTATGTGTCAGTTCTGACAATTGAATTCCTCAAAGAACAGTATTACAGTCCTTTTCTATATGAACATTATCCACATATTTACCATTATTGCAATACTTTTGCTCAATTGATGCAAATCTTGCAACCATGTTGCACGATAGTATTGGAAGGCTGTCTTTTTCAACATGCCATAATTGCAAACATCAGTAAACGATTATCAATCCCTTCCATTTGTATCCAGCATGGTTGGCCTTCCATGTTATTATGCTGTTCACGAAACATGCAATATGATTATTTTTTTTCCTGGGGGAGACTGTTTAATGACTTATGGAAAGAGCATAATCCGATTCCAAAGTTTGTGTCAATGGGATACATGTATCCTGTTTTGCCAATGAGAGAAAAGATATCCATCACGTTTTTTCTTCAGGGGCCTTATGTTCTGCACGATAAAGAGTATTTCGATGAAATGCTGGATTTTTTATTGCAATGCGCAATCTCGTTTCCCACTCAAATGTTTTGTGTAAGGGAGCATCCCGAGTACCGTATACCTGATGATTTTAAGAAAAAGTTGAACGAGTGCAGTAATATACGTGATGTTTCAAAAGAGCCTCTGTCTGAAATATATGCGGAAACAATTCTTGTTGTTTCGCATTCATCATCTTGTATTATGGAAGGTATTGTACATAAATGCATTCCATTTGTATTTGATCCTACTTTCGAATCCCGTTACTGTCCTGATATTGAAAAAATGACATTAGGGATCATTGCAAATACCATGGAAGAGGCTGTACGAAAGATGAACTCTTTTATATTGCATCCATCTCAAAGAAACTGCTTTTTGAAAAGAAATGACGAAATAAAAAAGAAACTGTTTGCGTCTTATGGAAAGGATACGTTAAGAAAAATGGTAAAATTTATCAATCGCATCGTTGCATATGAGAAATGTAAAGACAAATGATGTCCCTCAAATTTTTACACTTCATGTTAAAATAAAAATTGTTTACATTTGCCCCATGAAATGTAAACAATGGATATTAGTTGATTAACAAATCTTTATCGACTGTCAGAACAAAGGGGAACATAATAGATTACTGTTCGAGCCGAATCGGAAAACAACAAAGGATATGCACACATAAAAACGTATCGTTCAGTTTTTATCCTGCTTTTCGACGATTTCATCGGGAAAAAACATGCGTTTTGTCGATGGGGTATTGCAGGTGGATTATTTACCGTGTATTTTTGCATCAAATTTTAAACGATAAAAATAATGGAATCAACAACAAACAAATCGGTATTTTTGTCAGTCATTGCATTGGCTTTGATGGCAGGCAGTGGATTGCTGCTAAGCTGGGCAATCAATTTGCACGGTACTTCTATTGCTCCGGGTATCATCATGATTGTTATCTTGGGCGCTGTGTTTCTGTATATTGCAGGTGCTACTATGATGGGCCGAATCGTTGTACGCGGCGGCGAGTACGGCAAATATGGAGGAGCACATAACGGCATCACCTTTGCGTTTCTGGTGATTGGGCTTGGCATTCTGTGGCTTTGCCTAAATAACGGGGTGGTTCCGGAAATGTGGAAACCTTTCCTGATCTCGTGGCCCATGTTGCTTTTTGCGCTTGGATGCATGGAATTATGCAAGATACGTTCTGTTTCCGGACTGATCCTGGCTGCAATCGGGACGTATTTCCTTGTCCCTCGCTTTCCGGGAACGCCCATCGATACGCAGTTTCTGGCTACTTCGTGGCCTGTCTTTCTTGTCATTGCAGGTGTGCTGATCATCTTTTCCATCCTGATCAAGCCTAAACGGTTTCGGTGGTCGTCTTATGTCGAAAAATCGGAATGGGGGACCGGTCAAAACGATAAGTCAACTGGCAATCAGGACGGGATGGTCAATTATGAAATCATTTTCAGCGGGATGGAACAGGTTGTGCTGGATACCGTGTTTAAGGGAGGACGTGTGTCAACCGTTTTTGGAGGCATGGAGCTTGACTTGAGACGGACGTCGCTTGCCGACGAAGGTGTGGCGACGCTTCATGTCGAAACGGTTTTCGGAGGTATAAATATCAAAGCACCGGGGGAATGGAATATCGAAATACATTCGTCGTCGGTCTTTGGCGGCGTATCAGACAGGCGGATACCGGTTCAGGAGAAAGACATGACCCGTAAATTAGTGATTTTTGCCGAAGCGGTGTTTGGGGGAATTACGATTGTAAGTTGAGACAAATACAAGATTGTCAGCAAGATTCATATTCATGCGTTGCGAAATAGTGAATTTAGATTGTAAATTGAGATGAACCCGTTGCTTGAAAGCAAGAAAACAATGATCATTGCCTGTGTTGTGCCGGCAATGGCGTATGCGTTGCTTGTAGGCCGGCAGCCGATGGCTTGTCGCGTGGCCGATGGAGTGATATATGCAGCCATGCTGTTTTTGAGCGGACATTTGCTTTGGAACATTTTCCGATATGCCATCCCTGCCAAGAGAATGTCGGCATATCAATGGATGCTTCTCGTTGCACTTTCGGTTATCACCATCCTGTTTGTGGTTGGTATAGAGACGTTTACCGTATTCATCGTTTTCCCTGACTGTTTTGCGGATTTTGTCCCTTCCATCCCTATACGCCTGTTTATTACGTGGTTGCTGTTTGTTATTTACCGGCTGTTTTATACAGCTTATCTGACAGAAGAAACCATTCTGCCTGTGACCGGTGAATCGCTGCCGGCGACGGCTCAAATCATTGACCGCATCACTGTCCGCAGCGGAAATAAAATCAAGATTATACCTGTCGGCGATATCATCTTTCTACGTGCTGATGGCGACTATGTCGATATCTATACTGCTGAAGGTCACTGGCTTAAAGAGCAGACTATGAAATATTCGGAAGATATCCTACCGCCCGACCGATTTGTCCGCACCCATCGGTCGTATATCGTCAATATCCATCATATCAGCCGTATAGAACGCTATGGCGAGCAACAGCTTGTCATCCTTTCCAACGGTGAGAAAATCAAAATCAGCAATGCCCGTTATCAGATATTAAAACAACGGCTGGGGTTATGAAAAAAAAGTAGATACGCAGCCGGGAGCCACGTATCTACTTTCGTATCACAACTTCAAAAATTCTCTGCTGCCAGTTCAAAATAAGATTTCGGATGGAGGCAGCAGGGACACATTTCGGGCGCTTTTTCGCCGTAGTGTAAATAGCCGCAATTGCGACAAGCCCATACCATCTTGCCTGAGCGCTTAAATACTTCATCGTTTTCAAGGTTCTGAAGCAATTTCAGATAGCGCTCCTCGTGACGTTTTTCGACGCTGGCTACCAGCTTGAATGCAGCGGAGACTTTTGTAAATCCTTCTTCTGCAGCAATTCGTGCAAACTCGGGATACAGCAACTCCCATTCTTCGTGTTCACCGTCGGCGGCTGCCTTGAGATTCTCGGCCGTACTTCCGATGACGCCGGCCGGATAGGAAGCCGTAATTTCCACCATGCCTCCTTCAAGAAATTTGAAAAACAGTTTGGCATGTTCCTTTTCCTGTGCTGCCGTCTCTTCAAAAAAAGCGGCAATCTGTTCAAAACCATCCTTTCTGGCCTGACTTGCAAAATACGTGTACCTGTTGCGCGCC
Organism: Tannerella sp.; assembly: GCA_031277335.1. Classification (GTDB taxonomy): domain Bacteria; phylum Bacteroidota; class Bacteroidia; order Bacteroidales; family Tannerellaceae; genus Tannerella. Next base: position 11,320 of record JAITMM010000195.1, read on the forward strand.
TGCGAT
>JAITMM010000043.1 GCA_031277335.1 Tannerella sp.
GGCAAAGATACGTCTTTTTCTTGAATATGAAATAAATCAAAAAACGAATTTACATCAACTAAGTGTAAAAAAATAATTACTTTTGCAGAAAAATACGGCGAAAACTGTAACAATAGACGAAAAGTGGCGTCTAATATATTAGAATTCAAAGATTCAAATATTCAAGGATTCGAAGATTCAGGGATTTGTAATTTAAAATAGACAATAAAGAAGTGATGATTATCCGGTTAAAAGGAATCAATAAAACGTATGATAACGGGACGCCGTTGCATGTGCTGAAGGGGATAGACCTTGATATTGAGGAAGGTGAGATGGTGTCCATCATGGGCGCGTCAGGGTCGGGCAAAAGTACGTTGCTGAATATCATAGGGATATTGGATACGTATGATGAGGGGACGTATCATCTTGGCAATGAATTGATTCAGGACCTGGACGAAAGTACGGCGGCGGAATACCGCAACCGGATGATCGGATTTGTGTTTCAGTCGTTTAACCTTATCTCTTTCAAGAATGCAATGGAGAACGTGGCGCTTCCGCTTTATTATCAGGGCGTTTCGAGGAAGAAACGAAACGCGGTGGCGATGGAATACCTGGAAAAGGTCGGGCTGAAGGAATGGGCCGATCACATGCCTAACGAATTGTCCGGCGGGCAGAAACAGCGCGTAGCCATTGCGAGGGCATTGATTGCCAAGCCGCAAATCATCCTGGCCGACGAACCGACGGGTGCGCTGGACAGCACGACGACCGTCGAAGTGATGGAACTGCTGCGCGAAGTCAACCGCACGGGCATGACCATCATCATCGTCACCCACGAACCGAGCGTATCGGAAGCGACCGACCGGATTATACGGATCAAAGACGGGCTAATAAGTAATGAATAGAGGCGAGGGGCAATGTTCGAATTTGACAATCTTATAGAGATTTGGGGGACGATCAAGAAAAACAAACTCCGCACCACCCTTACAGGATTTGCCATCGCGTGGGGTATTTTCATGCTAATCATTCTCTTGTCTGCCGGCAACGGATTGCGCAACGGCATTGCCTACAATTTCCGGTATATGGCCGACAATACGGTCTACTGCTGGTCGCGCTACACGACAAAACCTTACAAGGGCTATCAGGCCAATCGAAGTATAGAGTTTGATGTCAATGACTTGTATGCCATCAAACGCGAAAATCCCGAAGTGGATCTGATATCGGCAACAAATTTTAGAAATGACACGCTGACTTACAACAAAGAGTTCTTAATCGGTAGTATAGAGGCAGTTCACCCTGATTTTGCTTCCATCATCTATGCCCCTATCCAGTCCGGCAGGTTTATCAATGCAATCGATATTATGGACAAGCGGAAAGTCATCGTCCTGCCTCAGCGAATGATCGACATCCTGTTTCGCGATACGGTGAAGCAGGTGGAGCCGCTGGGGCGGTTTATAAAAGTGGGCAATCTGATGTTTCAGGTTGTCGGCATTTACAAGGAGCAAAGCACGAGCGATTCGCCCACCGCCTATATCCCGTTTGCCACAGGACAGGCGCTTTACGATGATGGCTATCGCATTCAGCGCTTTACGTTTACCCTCAAAGGCGTCGATACGGAAGCCGCAAGCATCGCCTTTGAGGAGCATTTCAGGGGAAGGATGGCGCGCCGGCATAATTTTGACCCTACGGACACGAATCCGGTCGGGATGTATAATTCGGGCAACGAATTTCGCATGTGGCAAGGCATGAATAATGGTATTGCGCTGTTTATATGGATTATAGGAGTGGGTACGCTCATGGCGGGCATCGTTGGCGTGAGCAATATCATGCTGATTTCGGTACGCGAGCGGACGAAAGAATTTGGCATTCGCAAAGCCATCGGCGCCAAACCGTCCTCCATCTTGCGGCTTATCATCATTGAGTCGCTGATTGTCACGGCTGTATTCGGATATGTCGGCATGATGGCAGGCATCGGACTTACCGAGATGATCAACTTTTTCATGGAGCAGGCTGCAGATGCCGCCGCCTCGTCGGGCATGCAGAATACGACCGTCTTCCGCAACCCGACAGTAGACCTCGGTACAACCGTCTCAGCGACAATCGTGCTCGTCATCGCCGGTGTAGTAGCAGGATATTTCCCTGCGAGAAAGGCAGTTAAGATTTCAGCCGTAGAGGCGATGAGAACTGAATAATATAGAAATGAAATTTTTATTCGACATAGACCGTTGGGTTGAAATATGGGTGACGATCACCCGTAACAAGATGCGCAGCCTGATGACCTGCTTCGGTGTGTTTTGGGGTATCTTGATGTTAGTCATTCTGTTAGGTTCAGGCGCAGGTATGAGAAACGGTATTCTCGGCATTTTCGACGGCTTTGCTACCAACTCCGTCTTTTTCTATACCGACCGCACAAGCGAATCCTACAAGGGCTTCAATAAGGGACGCAGTTGGAATATGCGCAACCGCGACATTGAAAGTATCGTTCGGAATGTCAAAGGACTTGATGCCGTCTCGCCGATTTTATTCGGAGGCAGCTCGGACAAAAATGTCATTTACGGCCAAATAGCCGGCACGTTTAATGTCAAAGGCGTGCTGCCGGATTATTTCAAAATCGAATCGCAGGAATTGTATTTCGGCCGTTTATTGAATGAGATTGATGTCAGGGAGAAAAGAAAGGTCTGTCTGATCGGCTCGAGGGTGAACGAGACATTGTTCCGCAATGCCAACTCGTGTGGCAAATACATACGTGTCAACGGATTATATTACCAGATCGTGGGCGTCGTCAAGCAGAGGGTATCAAATATCTCTATCGGCGGACGGTCGGAAGAATCCGTCTTCCTGCCGTTTACAACCATGCAATTGGCATTGAATCTGGGAGATATCATCAACTTTTTCTGCGTGAGCGTCCAACAGAATCATCCGGTTCAAGCGGTGATTGACGACATCAGCTCTATCCTGAAAGAGCAGAACAGCATTTCACCGACCGACCCTCAGGCTGTAGGACAAATGAATCTGGCTCAACAGTTTGCCACGTTTCATCTCCTCTTTCTCGGCATCGATATCCTGATATGGATTGTAGGCATCGGCACCTTGTTTGCGGGCATCATCGGCGTCAGCAACATCATGATGGTCACGATAAAGGAACGCACAAAAGAGATAGGCGTACGCAGGGCGTTGGGAGCTAAGCCGTTCAATATCATGTCGCAAGTGATGAGTGAGAGCCTCCTTCTTACCTCACTTGCCGGCATGATGGGACTGACGCTGGGTGTGTTTTTGCTTGACGGCGTCAACAGGATCATGACTGCCCAGCAAGCCAATTCGCAGGAAATATCATTCTTTAAGAATCCTGAAATAAGTATTCAGGTGGCTATCGTTGCGACCATCATCATTATTATCAGCGGTTTAATGGCAGGTTTGATTCCGGCCTGGAGGGCGCTGCAAATCAAGGCGATAGATGCGATAAGGGAGGAATAAATTCAAAGATTCAAAGATTCAAAAATTCAAAGATTACGTCGGCTTGTCATTCCGCAATTGATGTGGAATCTCCTGATTACAATAGATTAAGAATATAATAATAAAGTGCAATTTACAAAATTATCAATCATAGATGAAAAAGAAAGGATTATTTAAAAAAATCATGCGTATCGTCCTGCTTTCTCTGGTGGGATTGGCCGTACTCGGTACGTTCGTTTTTCTGTGGAAAAAGGCGCAACCTGTTATCATTCAATATGAAATCGCCAAGCCTGAAACAGGTACGATAGAAATGAAGGCAGTTGCTACCGGCAATGTGGAACCGCGCTACGAAGTGCTGATTAAGCCGCAGATTTCCGGCATCATAGCCACATTGGCCAAGGAAGCCGGCCAGATGATTGCTTCGGGCGAGATCATCGCCACCATCAAGGTGATTCCCGAGATGGTGCAGTTGAACAGCGCCGAGTCGCGCGTGAAAATGGCCGAGATTTCACTCAAACAGGTTGAGGAGACGTTCAATCGAGACAAATCGCTTCATGGACAAGGCGTTATCTCAAACGAAGAATTTGATATCTCCAATGCTAACTATCTGAAAGCCAAAGAAGAAGCATCCAATGCACAGGCAGCATTGGAAATCATTCGAGACGGCATTTCCAAAAGTTCCAATGTGGTGAGTACGACCCAGATACGCAGCACCATCACCGGCATGATCCTCGACATTCCCGTCAAGGTGGGCAACTCCGTCATTCAGAGCAATAACTTCAACGAAGGCACCACAATCGCTTCCGTAGCCAATATGAAAGACATGATTTTCAGGGGGACGGTGGACGAGACGGAGATAGGCCGCATCCGCGAAGGAATGCCTATCAAGCTGACAATCGGAGCATTGGAAAGCGAGACATTCGAAGCCATGCTGGAATATGTGTCGCCAAAGGGAGCAGAAAAAAACGGAGCGATACAGTTCGAGATCAAGGCTGCCATCTCTATCCCCGACAGCTCTTTTATCCGCGCAGGCTATAGCGCAAACGCAGAAATCGTACTCAAACGGGCTGCCGATGTCTTGACGATCCCGGAAAGCACGGTCGAATTTCAAGGCGATTCAACATTCGTGCAGTTGGTAAAACAGGAGACGCCGACGCAAATATTTGAAAAACACCAGATTAAAATCGGATTGAGCGACGGCATAAAGATAGAAGTGGTGGAAGGACTGACCGCAAACGATAAAATTCGGGGGGCGGCGATTGATACGAAGAAGAAATAACTGAATAACTGAGTAACTGAATAACTGAATAATTAAGTGACTGAATAACTGAGTGACTGAATAACAGAGTAACTGAGTAATTGAGTAATTGAGTGACTGAATAATTGAATAAATAAATAATTGATTATGAGACGAATTATATTGGGATGGGTTATCGCATATTTACTTTGCGGCGGTGTGGTTTTTTGCGGTAGTGTGGATGCCCAGACTGCCCCACGGCAATGGACGCTGGAGGAATGTATCCGCTATGCCATAGCTAACAACATCACCCTCAAGCAACAGGCGCAGGAAGAGGAGGCGAGAAAAATCGAACTGAACACAAGCCAAAACAGCTGGCTGCCCAACCTGAATGCTTCATTCAACCAGAATCTTGGATTTGGCCGTTCCCCGTCGCGCGATGGCGTCATCGTTGACCGCAACGCCGCCAATTCAACCTTCCAACTGTCACTTAACATGCCTGTATTTGACGGCTTTAAGATTCCAAACACCATTGCCGCCCGTAAATTGGACCTGATGGCTGCCACCGAAGCGTTGAACAAGGCAAAAGATGACGTGGCCATAGGCGTAGCTTCCTTTTATCTGCAGGTATTGTATAATAAGGAAATAATGAATATTGCTGAGTTACAGGTGAATCTGACTAAAGAACAGGTGACGCGCACCGAAGCGTTGGTGAATGCAGGCAGGGTGCCGATGTCGCAACTTTACGATATCAAGGCGCAATTAGCCAAGGACGAAGTGACGCTTACCGAGGCGCAAAACAACGTGAAACTGTCATTGCTCGATCTGAGCCAGGCACTTGAGTTGGAGCGTCTTGCGGCAGATTTCGATATTGCTCAACCCGACTTGAATGACGCGCGTCTTTTGAGTTTGGGAAGTTTGCTTCCGCCCGACAATATCTATGACAATGCCGTGCTCGTCAAACCTCAAATCAAGCAGCAGGAATATCTGCTTGAAAGTCAGAAGAAAATGTTGAAGGTGGCACAGGCTGACTATTATCCGAGTCTCTATTTCGGCGCTTCCTACAGCAATGGCTATTATCGTTATTTCGGCACCGAAGAGATTGTAAATGTGCCCTTTGGCGACCAGTTGAATCAAAACGAACAAAAAGGCATCGGCCTCAGTCTGAATATCCCCATCTTCAACCGGTTTGCGTTCAGAAACAATGTACGTCAGGCGCGAGTTGGCATCATCAACCGCGAATTGATGATGGAAAGCAGCAAGAAAACGCTTTACAAGGAAATCCAGCAAGCCTATTTCAATGCCGCCGCAGCACACGAAAAATTCGTCGCCTCCGAAAAGGCGGTTACTGCCGGCAAGGAAGCATTTGCGTACGCCGAAGAACGTTATAATACCGGCAAAAGCACTGTATTTGAATATAATGACTCAAAGACTAAATACGCCCAAAGCCTCTCCGAACAAGCGCAGGCAAAATACGACTTTATCTTTCGCTCCAAGATCCTTGACTTTTATAATGGAAATCCGATTGTGCTTTGATAGTTTCCAGATATTAGTTCTTAGTTATCAGTTTTCAGACATGTCTCATTTTCTTAGTATTAAAAATTCGTGCAATTCGTGTAATTCGTGGACAAAAAAATAAAAATCAACGACAAAGTCCGTTTCCTGAACACCACCGGCGGTGGCATCGTAAAAGCATTTCGGGGCAAAAACATGGCATTGGTGGAAGACGAAAGCGGC
>JAITMM010000244.1 GCA_031277335.1 Tannerella sp.
CCGAATGCGATTGCCAGCGGCAAAGCCACGACGCCGACAATGATGCCCGACATCATGTCTTTCAAAAATTTTTCTTTCGAATACGACTTTAACGATTGAAATAATCGCGGCCTGAAACCTGATACGAACTTCATTATTTCCTGTCTGTTTCCCACAATTCAATGCCTTTAGAATAGGCATTCATAATCCTCGTTACTTCTTTGGATTCAGTCGTTTATCTCTTTCCTGCTGTTGACGGTGGTCGCGTTGCTGCTGCTGTTTGCGCTGTTGTTGCTGCTGCATGCGCTGCGCTTCTTCGAGGCGTTGCAGGAAGCCTGATTTCTTTTTGGGCTTTTTCTTGTTTTCTTCCAACTGTAACAACAGTTTTTCTTCGTTGACGAAGAGGCGGAAGGCCAGCGTCTGAAGGACGGTGATCAAGGTGGAGATAAAGAAGTAATAGCTTAATCCTGAGGCGCTTTGGTTGAAAAAGAAGAGCATCATTACCGGGAAGATATACATCATCATCTTCATTCCGGGCATTTGCTGCTGGCCGGTATTGGTCGCGTCCATATTGAATTTGGAATAGACTATATTTGTGATAGTCATCAGGATACAGAACAGACTCAGGTGGTTGCCAAGGAACTGCGATATGAACGGGATATTGAAATTCCACGAGATGACGGCGTCGTAGGTGGATAAGTCTTTGGCCCAGAGGAAACTCTCCTGACGCAACTCGATGGACGTCGGGAAAAGCCAGTACAGGGCAAAAAGGATGGGCATTTGCAACAGCATGGGAAGACAGCCTGCCATCGGACTTGCACCGGCGCGACTGTAGAGATCCATCGTCGCCCTCTGGCGATCCATCGCCTGGTCCTGTTTGGGGAATTTAGCCGTAATCTCTTCTACCTGAGGACGCAAGACGCGCATCTTGGCCGATGACTTGTAGGATTTGTAGGTCAACGGGAAAAGAATTATTTTGACAATCAGCGTCAGCAGGAGGATAATTATGCCGTAATTGGTGAAATGTTGCCCGAGAAAATGAAAGATGGGCAGAATAAAATATTTGTTGATCGGGCGGAACAGCTTGTATCCCAAGGGCACCAGCTCGTCCAACACCAATTGTTGATCGGAAGGGACGTCATTATCATACGACTGGAGAAGCTGGTATTGGTTCGGCCCGATAAAATAGGTGAAGCCCACCGGCTCGTCGCCCGTTATGTTAAACGGCACGGCAGTCGTTACGAGGAAATCTTTAAGGAAAACAGTGTCTGTTTCATTGAGTTGCGTGGATTGCAGGCGGGTAGATTCGAATGAGGAATTTGAAATCAATACCGTAGAGAAATACTTGTTTTTGAACGTGATCCATTTCAGGCGGTTCGGAAGCTGCTTTTCATCGGTTTTATTTTCGTTCAGTTTCTCGACATTGCCTGCCAAGTACTTGTAGTACAGTCCTGTAAATTGATTCTCAAACTTTCTGCCCTGTTCCAGCTTGCGTGCTTTCTGATGCCAGTTCATATCGAGCGATGTCGTGTTTGGCGCTAAAATACCATTCAGACCGACGCCCTGAATATCCCAGCCAAGCATATAATCGTCAGGTTTCAAGGTATATACAAAATCCACATATCTTCCTTCTTCTATCGATAAACGCAATTTTACGGAATTGTCAGGCAGTCCGTCCGTGACGGGTTGAAAATAGAGGTCGGCGGTGTTGATGACGCGGTTGGTAGTGGTGACGAAGGTGAAAGAAATGGATGATTCTTCTTCGCCATCGAAGAGTATCAACGGTTTACCGTCATAAGTCACATAATCTTTCAGACGCGCGTAGGAAAGCCGTCCGCCTTTGGTATTGAACTTCAGCTCTACTTTTTCATTTTCCAGCGTGATTGTTTCTTCCTGACCTACAGCGGCTTGAGCAAAAACTCCAAAATTCCGCGTCAAAAGGTCTGTTTGTATGGAGTCGGTTGATTGATCGATGGAATCGTGCCGGGCAAGACTGTCGGCAGACGATGAAATCGTCGCTGCCCGCGCCTGTTCGACTTTTGCAATTGAATCTAACTGCTCGTAATATCTTCGCTGTTCTTCAAGCTGTTCCGGATTGGGGCGATTGAGCCACGTAAACAGGAAAAAGACCAAACCAATCAATAATAAACCTATAACTGTATTTCTATCCATTTCTATGTCATCAATTTATAATTATTTTGCTTCGATTGCCGCTTTCACCAGACTTATGAATAAGGGATTCGGAGATATCACCGTGCTATTGTATTCGGGATGATAAATGACGCCGATAAACCATTTCAAGGATGGAATTTCAATTGCTTCAACCAGTTGTGTTTCAGGGTTTTCACCTGTGCATTTCATGCCTGATGCTTCAAATTGAGGTTTAAAGCGTGTGTTAAATTCGTAGCGGTGTCTGTGCCGTTCCTGAATCTGCTTCTTGCCGTAAGCCTGATATATTTTTGAATCCTGCGCCAGCACGCAATCGAATGCCCCAAGCCGCATGGAGCCGTTTACGTTTTTATAGTCTTCCATCAAGTCAATCACGTTGTTAGGCGTCTTTGCGTCAAATTCCGTCGAATTGGCTTCAGGCCAGCCCAGTACGTTTCTGGCAAACTCAATAATCATACATTGCATCCCAAGTCCGATCCCCAGGCATGGGATATCATGTTCGCGTATGTACTTGATGGCTGCGATTTTACCGTCAATCCCGCGCATACCGAACCCGGGAGCGATCAAAATCCCGTCCAAATCGGCCAGTATTTCGGCTACATTGGAACCGTTGATTTTTTCGGACTGTATCATTCTCAAATTCAGCTTCCTGTTGTTATAGACGGCCGCAACCTGCAACGATTCGTCAATCGATTTGTAGGCATCCTGCAATTCAACGTATTTTCCGACCAAGCCTATGTTAACTTCTTGAGTTACATTTTCTTTTCTTGTCAAAAAGTCTTTCCAGGGTTTCATTTCGGGTGTTGGCCCCACTTCCAGTCCCAACTTTTGCAACACGATGGAATCCAT
>JAITMM010000253.1 GCA_031277335.1 Tannerella sp.
GAACATTTCATCAATCAGAAAAGCGGCATTCACGTCTGGATGCATGAAGATGATACGAACAACGTAAATTTCATGATATTACTGAGTTACATAATAATGTCGCATCCCGACTGGAAGAAAAGCAGCATCAAGATATTTCTTGCCAGCGGCAAAGCCGATTTTGCAAACGTGGAAGCAAACCTGAAAGAGCGGATTGCAGCAGGACGGCTACCTATCACATTGGCCAACATTGAGTTTGTGATGGTGGAGGAAAATCAAAAGTTGAGTGATTTGGTGATGGAACGTTCATCAAAAGCTGCTCTATTGATTGTAGGTTTCCACGAAGACCTTATTACTCAGTATCATGAAAAATTTTTTACTGATTTCAACGCGACAGGTGATATCCTGTTTCTCAATACGGTTCAGCCTAAAGAAATTATATAGCCCTCGACAGCAGCAATCCAGTTGCAAGCAACATTCCAAATATCAGTGCGTTGCGCGATGTTTTTTCCAGAATAGCGATCAAGGCTCTTCCCTGATGGATTCGAATCATTTTCTTCCAAGTCAATATGTGGAAAATCAGGAAGATACAAGGCAATAGCGATGCCCATAGCGCGTTTTCCAGCAAGAAATACTGACATCCCGCCACGGCCAACACTCCGTTGAGCAAATAAAACCATTGACCGAACTTTTCACCAAACAATACAATTGACGTTTTTTTTCCACTCTTGGCGTCGGTAAATCGATCCCGATAATTGTTGGCTACCAGGATATTAATAATTACCAAACCGACACAGGCGCCGCAAATCAGCGCCGGGAGGTTCCATTGCAGGGTTTGTACATAATACGTGAATCCGACGGGAAGGATGCCGAAAAAAACAAACACGCAAACGTCTCCCCATCCGTGATAAGCCAGCGGATAAGGGCCTCCAGAATAGGCAAAGGCGAAAATAGCGACCAACAGTCCGACAAAGATCAATTTCCATCCTCCATAATGTAGCAACAATAATCCGAGTGCCAAATCCAGTGCCAGCAATGTCAGCGTAACGCCAAGCATGACGTTCGGCGAAATCCAGCCTTCCGACACAGCCCGTTTCGGTCCCAACCGTTCTTCATTGTCCGTCCCTTTTTTATAATCGAAATAGTCATTGGCCAAGTTCGAAATGATTTGAGCCAACAGCGCGAATACCAGACATATAAGCGCAGGTCGCCATTGAAAACCGTCGTCGCGCCAGGCCAAGGCACAAGCCACGATGACCGGTGTCGAAGCTGCTGCCAACGTCTTGGGACGGATGGCTAAAAACCAGGCTTGCGGAGAATTTTTACGAATCATACGTTATTATCATCTTCTTGGAACAAATATAAGTGCACAAAATTAATGTTTTTTTGTCGGAACAGAAAGAAACTGCCATGAAGATGATGCGCGCACATTTGTGAAAACAAATAATAATACGTATTTTTGCGAGAATCAAAAGACATTGAAATATGGAAAAAATAGTGGGCGATAGCTGTTTGTTCTCAATAATATTATTGATACACAATGGTTTATAAAGTCGAAGAAATTGTGCCCAACGAATCGGACAACGCGGCTAAAAGCGTTCAGATCGAACAAATGTTCGATGAAATCGCCGGACAGTACGATTTGCTGAATCATACACTTTCTTTCGGGATCGACAAATCCTGGCGGAGGAAAGGGATTCTGACACTCAAAGCATTCGTTCCGAGAACGATACTCGATATTGCCACCGGCACGGGCGACCTTGCCTTGGCAGCATACCGTTTGCTCAAGCCCGAAAAAATTGTTGGCGTCGATATCTCCGAAAAAATGATGGATATCGGCAGGGAAAAAGTGTCCGGCGCAGGATTGTCGTCAGTCATTTCGTTCGAGCGGCATAACTGCACGGATTTGCAGATAGCCTCCGATTCGTTTGATGCTGCGATGATTGCGTTCGGAATCAGGAATTTTGAAGACCTTGACAAAGGGTTGCAGGAGATTTACCGTGTCTTGCATGACGAAGGGCGATTAATGATATTGGAACTTTCTACGCCTGAGCACTTTCCGCTCAAACAAGGCTATTGGATTTATTCGAAGTTAATACCGGGTATAGGCCGTTTTATTTCACGTAATAATAAGGCATACAAATATTTACCAAAATCAATTGCCGCATTTCCCCAGAATGAAAAACTTGCAGCCATTATGAGAAAAAACGGGTTTTCCGACGTGACTTACAGGAAATTATCGGGAGGCCTATGCACACTTTATCTGGCAAAAAAGTAGAATTTAATGTCTTATCTCCCAACAAAATACTGAAAAAAGCCGTTCCTGATGGCTTCATAAGCCTGCAAAGACGCTATCGAATCGCCCGGCGGATGCGGACTAATTTTTGCAGCAAATCTTCCAACAAGTTCAGAGGCAGCATGTTTGTTGCGTCGGATTTGGCGCTGGCCGGATCGGGGTGCGTTTCGAGGAAAAGTCCGTCCGTGCCGACTGCGACGGCTGCTTTGGCAATAGTCTCGATCAATTCGGGCAGTCCGCCGGAAATGCCCGACGTCTGATTGGGTTGCTGCAGGGAATGGGTGATATCCGTAACTACCGGAAAACCAAACTTTTTCATAGCAGGTATCCCACGGAAGTCGACGACTAAATCGGTATAGCCGAATGTCGTGCCGCGCTCGGTCAGCATGACCTGCGGATTGCCGGCGTCGGTCACTTTTCGGGCAGCAAACTGCATGGATTCAGGTGACAGGAATTGTCCCTTCTTGATATTCACTATCTTACCTGTACGGGCGGCAGCGATCAACAAATCGGTTTGCCGGCATAAAAACGCCGGTATCTGGAGGATATCCACGTATCCGGCAGCGAGTTCGGCTTCGTGCGTCTCGTGAATGTCGGTGACGGTGGCAATGCCGAAGGTCTCTCCTACTCTGCGCAGGATACGCAATGCCTTTTCATCGCCAATCCCTGTAAATGAATCAATTCGGGAGCGATTCGCCTTGCGGTAAGAACCTTTGAAAACATAAGGGATCGCTAATTTGTCGGTAATTGTCACAATTTTTTCGGCAATGCGAAGCGCCATCTCCTCATCCTCAATGACACAAGG
>JAITMM010000256.1 GCA_031277335.1 Tannerella sp.
AAAAAAAAATATTAATATTAATTCATCTTTCCGCTCATTGCTGAAGCGGAACGAGTGCCATAAGGCGATACAAAAATATGCGAAAATTTCTGAAAGGTTCAAAGAACGGATTTCAAAAAACAAAAAAAACACCTGAAATTCAGATGCTTATATAATTTTTAACGGATTTTTATGGCGGATTGATAGCGGATTGTCTGATATTCAATAAAGGTAGCCGAACAGACTTTTTAAACTTTGGGAGGTTGTTTTGCGTAATTTTTTCTTGTTATCATATTTAACATATTCACAATCAATACATTTGCAGAAAATCCTAAGCCACTCGGCAAAGTTATCGGGTATTCTTGCGGTAGTTATTTTGCCCTTGCTTTCAAAAATCATCAGGGCGATTTGGGCATACTCTTTCGATGTCCGTTTAGTTTTAAGGTCTTCAATCATCGAGCTAAAATGGTCTACGTATTGTCCCCTGCCTTTAAATGCAACAGTAAAGTATTCACTCAATTTGTCGGTGTTTATTACTCTTTCGGATGTCATGTTTTGCTTGGATTTCTCAGGTTTAGGCAGAGGTTGCGCCTCGCTTACCGTAGATTTGGGCAGATAAATGTCCTGTAATTCTTTCAGTTTCGCCAATGTCTTATCAATGTATTGGTGCTGCTGTTCATACAGTTTCTTAAAGTATGGAATATCCAAACTGTCTATAGTGTTGGTTTTCGTTTCCCCTTTCTCCGATAAGTCCTTTTTGATTTGAGTAAACGATTTAAAGTGAATATCAATCCATTTAAAGTCGCCTTCGGTATTAATTTTGTACAAAAGGGTTTTAAAAAAATCGTCAAACAATCGGTCAACCCATTCCGAATAGACAGACGGCTCATTGAATATGGCATTTACAACCAAAGGCACATCGTTATAATCTATATTTTCCTGATAATCAAACCGCTTTAGCTCTAACAGTAAATCGGAACTGTATTTGCGGTGTAACGTCATTAACTCCGTCAATGACTTCAGGATGAAAACTATTTTGGTTTCGTATATTTTATGTTGGCGCACAGATTTTTCCCTGTGTTGGATAGCGGTTGCCTCATCAAAACTGAATTGTCGCATCCGAGCTTCCACAGACAAAGGCGGCGTACCATAACCATATACCCTGCCGTATTCCGTTTGTTTATCCCATATTTCCTTAAATTCCCTCTTTTTCAAGGCAATATAATTCAGTATTTTATCCTCGTCCGACAAGTTTTCTACTTCACTCGAAATCCGAGTGAAATATCTTTCAAACAAGATTTCTAACATAGTATAAAAATCAGCAACGGCATCCGCATCCAATTCAACATCCTTAAAAATAATACCGTCGTTAAACTCGGTTTTGCTCAGTTCTTCCTGAAATGTATCCATAATCCGTTTATTTTTTGACGCAAAGATAAGCGTTTGTCGAGAATTTTGCAACAAGAGGGAAGCAATTACAGGCAGGACACTAACCGAAAAAGTGTCGAAAAATATCACCAAAAATATTACCATCAAAACAAATTTGCCTGCTAATTCGTTTATTAACAGGCAAATACTGATGTAAAAAGTGGTCCCACTTGGGCTTGAACCAAGGACCCCCTGATTATGAGTCAGATGCTCTAACCAACTGAGCTATGGGACCGATTCCGTAAGAGGAATCTCAAATTCGGGTGCAAAAATAGAAATTTTTTTCGATATTTTCAATCGTTTTGGGTAAAAAAACAAAGCTGAGCTTCTATGGCAATATTATTTTAGAGAAAATCAATGATTTTTTCTAAATGTATGCCGTGGGAGCCTTTGATAAGTATAAAGTGGCCTCGCAGTTGATGTGATGATAAATGTCGGCTGAGGGCTTTTATGTCGGGAAAGCATTGATATTCAGAACATATAGATGAAAAATTATTCCCACATAAAAATACTTTTTCAAAGGCATATCTGTCAAGCTGTTTCACGATTTCTGCGTGCAGACGGAGACATTCAGCGCCTAATTCGAGCATATCGCCAAGAATAACGGCTTTAGGCGTTACGGGCAGCGAAGCAAAATTGGAAAGTGCTGCTTCCATGCTGCTTGGATTGGCGTTGTAGGCGTCTATAATCAGTTCATTGTGAGCTGTTTTTTGTCGTTGTGAGCGGTTGTTGGAGGGCTGATATTCGCTGATTGCCCGGTTGATGTCCTGCGCGGGAACATTAAAATATAGTCCTACGGAAATCGCTGCCAAGACGTTCCAAAGATTATAAGTGCCAACAAGCTGTGTAGAAACGGAATAATGCGCTTCAGCGTTTTCCCATTCGATGCTGAGCAAAGGATGCGCACACTGCACCCGGCCTGAGACAAAAGGTTTATTGTTTTCAGGCTGAGACGGTTGAGTTTGAATCTTGCCTGCGGTAAACCGTTCATTAGGGCTAAGATTTGTTGGCTGAGTTTGAATACGGCTTGCGTCCGTTGGCGCCGGGCTTTCGCCGTAAGCGATCTGCTCCAAGCCGGCGGCAATGGATTTTAAATGTGGATTGTCGCGGTGGATAAAGATTTTGCCTTTTGTTTCGCGCAGGTAATCATACAGTTCGCCTTTGGTTTGAATGACGCCTTCGAACGAACCGAAGCCTTCGAGATGTGCCAATCCCACATTGGTGATAATGCCGTAGTCGGGTTGGGCAATACGGCATAACGCTGAAATCTCGCCGGGGTGGTTGGCGCCCATCTCGATCGCGGCGATTTCGTGTTCGGGCCTCAGCCGTAACAATGTGAGAGGCACGCCGATATGGTTATTCAGGTTGCCGGAAGTGTATAGCAGGTGATACTTGGTTGCCAGCACTGCGGCCACCAGTTCTTTCGTCGTCGTCTTGCCGTTTGTGCCCGTGATGGCGATTACGGGCGTATGCAATGTTCGGCGATGGTGGGCAGCCAATTGCTGGAGCGTTTGCAGCACATCATCGACCAGGATATGGCGGTCGTCGGAGCGAATCGACGGGTCATCAACGACAGCATAACTGCATCCGGCTGCTAATGCCTTATCTGCAAAGTGGTTGCCATTAAACGATTCGCCTTTTAGGGCAAAAAACAGCGAGCCGGGCGGACAGTTGCGGCTATCGGTCGAAATGACAGGATGTTGCTGATAGATTTGATAAAGTGCGCCGATATTCATTTGTTAGGATAATCGTCTTTTTGAAAACAAAGGTAATACATCTCATGAAATTTCCTCGAAAATTTTGCGGAAAATTTAGTCAGTCTGCGTTCAAACCGATAATTATATGTACATTTGTTGGATTATTTTTTCAATTTTGAATATGAAATGTGTAAACATAAAGGGATATTTGCTTGATTTGGACGAGCCTTGCGTCATGGGGATTTTAAATATGACGCCTGATTCCTTTTATCCCGGCAGCCGGACGCAGCAGCAGGAGCAGATGGAGCGGAGGATTGTGGAAATATGGGAGGAAGGCGGGAAAATCATTGACGTCGGAGGCTATTCTTCGCGTCCCGATGCGACGGATATTGATGTCGAAGAAGAGAAGCGCCGTCTAAAACCTGCACTGGAGCGCCTTCAAAAGCATTATCCGGATGCCATTGTATCGGTCGATACGTTCCGGTCGGAGGTAGCGCGCTGGGCAGTAGAGGAATATGGCGTTTCGATTGTCAATGACATCTCCGGCGGTTCGCTGGACGGACGGATGTTTGAGACTGTCGCCCGGTTGCAAGTGCCTTATATTATGTCTCACATGCGTGGATCGCCGCAAACGATGCAGCGCGAGACCGATTATCTCGATATGATGGAGGAAATCATGTTGTATGTTGCCGGGAAACTGCAAACCCTTCATTCATTGGGAGTTCATGATATCATCATTGACCCGGGATTCGGTTTCAGCAAGACGCTGGACCAAAACTACGAACTGATGCACATGATACGTCAATTTATGATTTTTGAATGTCCCGTATTGGTGGGCATGTCGCGTAAGAGTATGATATACAGATTTTTGGAGTGCGATATTGACGATTCGCTCAACGGCACGACCGTGCTTCACACCTTTGCCTTGCTCAACGGCGTCAGCTTGCTTCGCGTGCATGATGTCAAACCGGCAGTCGAAGCCATCAAGATTATTACCAAACTTAAAAACAGTTAGTTATGTTTATTTCTTTCGGAATCAAGGATGCCATTGATATTCTGTTGGTTGCATTTTTCCTTTATCAAATCTACAAGTTGATGAAACATTCGGGGACGCTGGCTGTTTTCAGCGGCGTGGTCTCTGTGCTCGTTGTTTGGGTTTTTGTTTCTAAAATATTGGAAATGAGATTGATGGGTGCCATTCTTGATATGTTTATCAATATTGGAATCTTTGTGCTTGTGATATTGTTTCAGGATGATATCCGCCGTTTCCTGCTTGCATTAGGCTCAAACCGGAGCTGGAAGTTTTTGAGCAGGTTTTTTTCTAAAAGGAATGTAGATGCGGAGAATGAAGGTAAGTATATCGCTCCCTTGGTGTTAGCTTGCATGAATATGGCTCGTAAGAAAATCGGCGCGTTGATTGTCGTACAAAAACAAATGGACTTGACGAGTTATATCCAGACCGGCGAAAAGTTTGATGCAGATGTCAATTCACGCCTGATAGAGAATATTTTCTTTACGAAAAGTCCCTTGCATGACGGGGCGATGATCATTGTAAATAACCGTATTAAGGCGGCAAGTTGCATCCTGCCCGTTTCTCCGAATACGAATATTCCGAAAGAATTGGGGCTACGGCACCGTTCAGGGTTAAGCATGGCCAAAGAAACTGATGCTTTTGTCATTATCATTTCCGAAGAACGCGGTACGATCAGGGTAGCACAAAACAGTAAATTCACTTTGCCGTTGACGGCTGAAGATTTGCATCAACTTCTTTCAGGCGAACGGGAAATCGATAATTTCTGTTAAAAATGATAAAATTGCTGTCTCGAAGGGTGACTTTTGTCGGCATTTTGTAATCTCGATATAGCAATATTTTGTATTTTTGTAGCAAAATGGGCATGATGCTTCGGTCGTTCGGAAGCAAGAATCATCCCGTAATCAATTGATTGTCTCAAACTAAATTTTAAGTATATGAATATTTTAATACAGAAGATTATTGAACGTGCAAAGGCTGATAGACAGCGCATTGTGCTGCCGGAAGGAACCGAGGAAAGGACCCTGAAGGCAGCAGACAGGGTGATAGCAGATGGGGTGGCAGACGTCATTCTATTGGGTAACCCTGATGAAATCAGGCGATTGGCCGATTCTTACGGTTTGAAACATATTGAAAAGGCAATCATCCTGAATCCCAAAAACCATCCCCGCAAACAGGACTATGCCGACTTGCTGTTTCAGCTGCGTCAGGCGAAAGGCATGACACCTGAAAAAGCAGCCGAACTGGTTGAGAATCCGCTCTATATGGCTTGTCTGATGATCAAGTCGAACGACGCTGACGGCGAGATTGCAGGAGCCGACAACAGCACGGGCGACGTGCTCCGTCCGGCGTTGCAACTGATAAAGACGTCGAAAGGAATCAGTTGTGTATCAGGAGCATTCCTGATGTTTACGCCGGTCGAATCATTTGGCGAAAACGGACTTCTGGTATTTGCCGATTGTGCGACAACGCCAAATCCGACTGCTTCTGAACTGGCTCAAATCGCCATCGCAACTGCGCAGACGACACGTTCATTGGTGGGCGTGGAGCCGCGCGTGGCCATGTTGAGTTTTTCTACAAAGGGCAGCGCCACGCACGAGTCTGTGGATAAGGTGATTGAAGCCACGCGACTTGTCAAGGAGATGGCGCCGGACCTGCTTGTTGACGGCGAGTTGCAGGCCGATGCTGCACTTGTGCCGAAAGTGGCCGCCAAGAAAGCGCCCGGCAGCAAGGTGGCCGGCAGCGCCAATACATTGGTATTCCCGACGTTGGAAGCAGGCAACATTGGCTATAAACTCGTGGAGCGGTTGGCCGGAGCCGAAGCCATCGGCCCCATTCTGCAGGGCATGGCTGCGCCGGTGAATGACTTGTCGCGCGGCTGTTCGGTCGATGATATCTATCAGATGATCGCCATCACCTGCAACCAGGCTATCGGCTTGAAAGGCTGAATATTGGCACAAAAAAAAGGGACTGTTCCGTTGACAGTCCCTTTTTTTGTTGTATTAAACTCTTTTCTCCTTGATACGGGCTTTCTTGCCGGTCAGTTGCCGGAGGTAATACAGTTTTGCCCTGCGCACTTTTCCCGATTTATTGAGCGCAATATTTTCGATGAAGGGGGAATCCATGGGGAAAACTCTTTCAACACCCACATTTTCAGACATTTTGCGTACCGTAAAACGTTTCTTGTCGCCGTGCCCCGAAATTCGGATGACGACGCCTCTGTACTGTTGAATACGTTCCTTGTTGCCTTCTGTAATCCGGTACGAAACCGTGATTGTATCGCCGCTTTTAAAGGCCGGATACTCTTTTTTGGAAGCAAAAGCCGCCTCCGCAATTTTCATTAAATCCATTGTCTTATAGCTTTTTAGTTATTATTCAAATCGAAACGCAATATAACGGGCAACTCATTTTCCCGCCAGCGATTACGTAAAGCGGATGCAAAAGTACAACCTTTTTACGTGACCACCAAAATTATGGTGATGTTTTTTCTCCATTTGCCGTTATTTCAATTTGTCTCTGCCTTTTTCGGTCAGATAGTAACCGCCTGTTTTCCTTGAACCTTTGTATTCGATCAAACCTTTGCCTTTTAGAGTGTTTAAATATCTGAAAACGGTCATTCTGCTCTTTTTGATTTCATATACGATATTTGATTGATTAATGCCGGATTGTTTATGTATCAAATCAAGAATTTTCGTCAAGTCATCATTTATAGTGCCATCTGCATTTAATGGGTCATTTATAGTGCCATTTATAGTGCCATTTTCATTTAATGTATCATTTAATGTATCATTTATAGTGCCATTTTCATTTAATGGGTCATTTAATGTATCATTTATAGCGCCATTTTCATTTAATGGGTCATTTAATGTATCATTTATAGTGCCATTTCCATTTAATGTGCCATTTAATGTATCATTTAATGTATCATCGCCCCGCGGATCTGAAAAACTTGATGAGATATTTTCGATCCGCTTTTCCTTCATTTTCACGCCAAAAACTCCGAAAGTCTTCAAATCAAATTCAGCCGGTTCGTTTCCGTTGTTTTTCAATGCCAGTTGAGCCTCCTCGATTCCTCTGTTGAAACGGTTTACGTAGCCCATCACACGCATGGATTCGGCAATGACCAGGTTTCGGTAATCGCTTACATTCGGGAAATTTTCAGGTCGGGCATTTCCATACAATCCGCCGGGATTTTCTATTTCAATTCTGTCTGAAAATTGATAAAATTTTATATATGAAGTGATTTCATACGACCGGTGCATAAGCGCATTCATTAAAAACTCCCTGATGGCTGAATCCGAATAATTGAATACATTTTCTTCAATCAGCGCGGAAACCCGTATCGGACGCTTTTTTATGACATTGATTTTCACAAAACTGTCCAATCCATTCACAATCGAAATCAAATCTCCGGCAAACTGCACGTCTGCCAACACATTGGATGCCTTTGTCTTTCCCTCGAATTTAACATATTGCACATAAGCCGTTGAAAAGAAATACCGCACATTATTGCCGAACATCAATATCCCTGCATTCGTCGGACAATCGTATACCAAATCATAGAAACGCAAGGACGCCAGCTGCAATTTAATATCCCGCTTGTCATTTGCAAGTATTTCAGCACTAACGGCTTTAGGCAAATATACCATTTTAAAGAGAGTGAGATTCAAATCATCCATTGTGGCACCAAAGCACGGTCTTTCGTCAAAAGTTTTGGCGTTTGAAGTCCTTTTTTCGGTCAACAAACGTTCTTCCATTTCATTGGCAACTCCGCGCCGCGGACCGATCCGAACCCAAACAGTACCCTTGTATCTGACCGGAGGAAAATGGGCAGGCAACACTTCAATGGCAACCACATCGCCTTCATCGAAAGTGTAGCTGTGGACAGTCATTGCCGGTTGAGGCAAAATATTTCCATCGGAACGGATGGCGGCAATATTTTTCAATAATCTATCCGTTACTTTTAAACCAGTTAATTTACAGGACTTATCGTGAACGCCGATTAACAAGTATCCCGGTTTCTTGTGATTGGCCAAATCGTTTGAAAAGGCACAAATTGCTTCTGCAAATTTGTCCGTATCATCGGTGGCGATTGTGCGTTCAACACGGTCGCTTTCCCTGTCGGCGATTAACTCAACTATTTCCTCTTGCGATAACATTATGATTTGAAATCAGATGGCAAATATACAAATTTTATTGATTTGCCTCGCAAAGCGAAACAGTTTCGTCTTTTTTTTCGGTTTATCCTGTTTTTTATAATCAACTCTGTCATATTTATATATAACACATTTTTTTCTAAAGTCTTCGCAAATGAAATCCGCCGTCGACATTGATTATTTCGCCGGTGGAGTAGGGGAAGGCGCCTGATGCAAAGGCTGATACAGCTTTGGCGACGTCTTCGGGGGTGCCCCAGCGAGCGATGGGGAAAATGCCGTCGGCAATCATACGGTCGTATTTTTCCGTTACTGCGGACGTCATGTCGGTGCGGATCACACCGGGACGGATTTCATATACGCGGATGCCATGAGGGGCAAGCCGATCGGCAAATAGCGTGGTTATCATGCTGATGGCTGATTTGGACATGCAATACTCGGGACGGTTCACGGAGGAGGCGTAAGCCGAAACGGAAGAGATATTGATGATGATACCGGCATTTTGCTCCAACATGTGGCGGGCGACGGCCTGAGTCATAAAAAACGTCCCCTTGACATTGATGCCGAACACGTAGTCCATGCTCTCCTCTGTCGTTTCGAGCATGTCTGTGCGCACTTTAGGGGCTACGCCTGAGTTATTTACCAGCAAATCAATGTGTTGATATTTGTCAATCACTTTCGATACAAATTGATAGCAGTCGTCCACCACAGCAATGTTTCCGCAGTAATACATTGTATCCGAGCCTAATGCGTTGAGTTTGGATAATTGACCCTCCACTGCCGATTCGTCCTTTCGACCGAAGATGGCGATATTAAATCCGTCGGCAGCCAATTGTTGCGCTATTGCAAAGCCTATTCCGCGAGCGCCGCCTGTTATGATGGCTGTTTTTTTCATCTGACTATACATTTTTTTTCAAATTCCACATCTAATCAATACGTTTATATATGCGTCGCAATTCGCGAACTCATCATGGTCTGTCCGTTGGTTGCGGTGCGCCAGAGAGGGAGGTAGAGTTTGTTGTCTTTGGTGACGCAGCCGGTTTGGCCGTTGAAGCGCATCACTTCGGTACATTTTGTGCAGGTGGTGCAGCATTTGTTTCGGAGCATGGCTCCGTGGGTGATGATGTCGCGGGCAAAGTCGGGGTAGGCGAATGCCTGCCGTCCGAAGCCGGCCAGGTCCATCCATCCCTGTTCGATGCAGCCGGCGGCAATGTTTGCACCGTATTCGCGAAACCAACTGAAGCCGGTGCCGACCAGGTTTATTACCGGGGCGGCTTCTTTCAATTCCTTGATAATATGCAGCATGCGTGCGGCTGATTCGATGGGATGTTCGGAGGCGACGTAAGGGCCTGAATCGGCAGCACGGCCGATATGCGGGTTATAATACGGATTGCCGGTGCTGATATTGACTAATCGGACGCCCTTTTCATTGAGCAGTTGCATCAGGCGGCGCGGCTCGGTCAAGTCCGGATTGCCGTCAGCGTCAGTTCCCCATCCAAAAGGATAGGGGATGGCGTCGTAAGCATTGATTCTGACCGCAATATCTATGTCTACACGGGCTTTTATCCTGTCGATAATGTTGAGCAGAAAGCGGGTGCGGTTTTCAAAACTGCCACCATATCGGCCTTCGCGGGTATGTGCTGACAGCAATTCGGAAATCAGGTAACGATGGCAGGCTTTGATGTCTACGGCGTCAAAACCGATTTCCTTAGCCATCAATGCTGTTGAAACGTATTGATTTTCCAACTGTTCCAGTTCGTCGTCGGAGATAAGCCGTCTGTTGGGATTTGAAACGGGGTCGAGGTATGGGTTTTCAGGGACGGCGATAAGAGCTGTTGGGTCATTGCCGGGTTTGCTGTATCTTCCGGCGTGGGTTAGCTGCAGCACGGTGTAGGGGCGTAACTCATTGATGGATTCGTTTTTCGCCGACGCTATCATGCTGTCGTACAATTTTTGAAATTCCGGCATATTCTCCTGATGCAGAAATAGATGCCTGGGGTTACTGCGTCCTTCTCGGCAGACAGCGCAGGCTTCCACCCATATCAGTCCTGCACCACCGGCGCAGAACCGTTCATAGCGCCTGAAGGTGAGTTCGCCGGGGGCACCGGCGGTGGTCCCGTCGCATCCTTCCATAGGATGGATGGCCATGCGATTGGGTAATAGCTTGCCATAGAGAGAGATGGAAGTTTTCAAGATATCCAATTGTTCGGAAAAAGGCAATTCAACGCCTGCTCTCGCAATATCTTCCTTCAATTCATCGGGATGACGGTATGAGAATTTTTTATGCTCCATAA
Source organism: Tannerella sp. (assembly GCA_031277335.1). Taxonomy (GTDB): domain Bacteria; phylum Bacteroidota; class Bacteroidia; order Bacteroidales; family Tannerellaceae; genus Tannerella. The sequence goes on from JAITMM010000256.1 coordinate 10,583, forward strand.
TTTATTGATTGTGAGAGATATCTGT
>JAITMM010000016.1 GCA_031277335.1 Tannerella sp.
ATAATCTTGTTGACGTTTGTTGTCAGCTTTTTTGTGGAGATTTCGCAGAAAAAAAGTATCCATCCATTTCAGTATCTGTTGATTGGAGCGGCGCTCTGTCTATTCTATTCGTTGCTGATTTCCATCTCCGAGCATACGGATTTCACCCTTGCGTATCTCATTGCATCCGTTATGACGGTGGCAATGATTACGTTATATATGATTGGAGTGCTCAAAATCAGGAAGACGGCGTTGACCATCGGCGGATTGCTGGCGTTGTTGTATCTCTACATCTTTGTGCTGATACAGATGGAGACGTATGCATTGTTGGCCGGCAGCATCGGACTGTTTGTGATTCTGGCAGTTATCATGTATTTCTCGCAGCGAATCAAATGGAACCGGCAGGCGAAGAACGATTGATTTAACAAAAAACCCTTTCAGGCAGACACCTGCCTGAAAGGGTTTTTTTCAAATAATACAATGAGCTTTATTTCCTGGGTATCAGCCGCTTAATTGAAAACGATCTCCCCATATTCATTTGAAATCTCAACTGTTGCCGAAGGGTTGCTCGCGCTGCCTGCCGTCCCGTTGATAGACTCCGCATTCCTTTGTTTGTCTCCAAACGAGACATTGTTAAAGGTTAAATTATTCGTTTTGATGCTTCCATACCGGACTTTTAGTGATGCCTTGAAACTGTGGCGGTTATCAAGTCCGAGCCTGATTTGGGAATAGCCGGCATTCACTTTGATCTGCGAAAACTGCGTAGAAACCTCGGCAATATTCAATCCGCAATACTTGAAATCATCGCATACGAAACTATTGTTCAGCCGGTCGATTTTGACCTGCGTATATTTCGTATCCATCAGCACAGTTGACACCGTTCCGATCTGAAAATCATCGTATTTCGATTCGGTCGTTATCCGGTCGGCCGTGCCGATTTTGATTTTGGAATAGGCGCAATTCAAATTGAGTTCTGCACAGGCGTTGATGTTGGCGTGTCCGTATTTGAGGTCGATAGTGACATTTGCCAAATTATTAGCCTCTAAACCACCGTATTTCAGGTCAATAGTGAGTGGCTTGACGGAATTGTCGAGGACAATATTCCCGTATTTGTTTGTCAACGCCATCGTTACGCTCTTGGGAGCAACAACGGTATAGTGCGTTTCCCTGCCGCAGTTATTACAATTGATGCTTCTCAGGTTTGTAGTAGCTGCCACATTATCACCGCTTTGAGAGAAATCGATGGAGACAGTTTCGGCATATTCCTTGGCCAACGCTTCCGTATTGGCTTTCCCGATGATTTCGATTTTAAAAGAAATCCTGTTGTCCGCCCCTTCGATGATGCGGATGTTTCCATACCTGTTGTCAATGTTCAATTTTGGATTGGTGCCGACTGAATACTCTTTCGTCACTTCTCTCTTAAACTCCTTTAAGTCAGCATTTACCGACTCTATGGCCATCAACTGGGAGGCCATCAAACTTACGCATAAAGCAAAAATAATCTTTTTCATCTTTCATTTATTTTAAATACATTAGTAATTGGTTGTCAGCATGTTTTTGATATGTTCCAGCGATTCGATTTTCACCGAATACGTATAAACTATCAAGGCTTTTTTGTTTTCATCTGAAAGCAAGGCATTTACACCCGCTTCACGTTGCATGGATTCAATGTCCTGTAGGAGCATGGCCCTGTCCTTTTCATTCACCTGAGGTAGTAACTGCTTGATTTCGTTGACTTTTTCCTGAAGCTGCATTGAGTAATAATCCTGCACTTCGGTCAAAGGTGTGCTATCTTCCGTAGTCTCCGTCTTAAGCAGCCGGATGGACAAGAAGACCGCCCCTGCAAAGACTGCCGCAACAGCCAGGTAGCTGATAATCTTGCGGAAAGGAATGGATTTCGTCCCGTCCGCTCCTTGCAGTTTGCTTGCGAATCGCTCACGATGGCCTGTAAGCGGTTCATTGCCGAATATTTCGGCGGCATGACGCTTCATCTGATTGTCGAGTAAATTATTCATAAGCATATAGTTGTTGTTTTAATAACGTTCGTAATTTTAAAATTCCTCTCTGATATTGCACGCGGGCCGTTGATGCATTGATTTTCAGCGTCGTTGCAATGTCGCCAAAACTCATCTCTTCAAATAAACGGAGCGAAAGTATTGACCTGTATACAGGTGATAAACAGTCTATTCCGTTCTTAATATCCGCGATGGTCAGCTCATATTCCCCGTCATTTTCATCATCTTCGTCTATCAAATCAGATTCATACTCGTCTTCAATCGGAAAAATGAAATCCTTTCTTTTCCTCAACACGTCAATGGCCTGATTGACAGCGATCCGTTTAAGCAATCGGGTCATCACGGCGATATCTTCATGCAGCAAGTCATGTTTCGAAAAGGCTTTCAAGAGTGTATCGTGCATAATTTCTTCTGCATCGTCATGATTGCCAACGATTCCGTAAGCGCTTTGAAAGACAGGCTTGTAAAACAAGTCGTAAAACGCCATTTGCGCTTTCTTATCGTTCCTGCGAACCCCCTTGATGATGTGAATATATTGCAGCATATTCGTTTAATTTTCTTTTTGCCATTCCTGACCGGAAATATTTTCTACTCTTATGACGTAACGAAAACGGATTTGTTACATAAAATGGGGTTGATTCTTCAAAAAAATCGACAAAATATTGATTGGGTCAATATTTTCGTACAGTATGATGAGGAATTAAGGGAAAAGATTAATTTTGTGAACTGAAGGTCTGAAAAAATCGGACTTTCAGTTCACGAAAAAGGAATTTCCAAACATTTGAAATAATTAGGCAGTCGCCGGCAAAACAAAATTCCGTCTTTTCAAATTTTTGTTGTCCTTAAAAGAAAAAAGTATTTTGTCCGCTGAAAATTTAGACATAGAGCAAACGCTGGTTGGCCGCGCCCGCAAGGGTGATCAGCAATCGATGCATCAACTGTACAAAATGTACGTCAGGGCGATGTATAACGTGAGTATCAGGATTGTAGCCAATCAGCTCGACGCAGAAGACATCCTGCAGGAATCGTTTGCCGATGCTTTTGGAAAGTTGGGTGCCTTTAAGGGCGAATCTTCTTTCGGCGCATGGCTGAAACGGATTGTGATCAACAAATCTATCAATCATGTTAAGAAACAAAAGATTAGGTTTGCCGAAATGGAGCTTCTGCCTGAAACAGAAGATATTCCCGATGAAGATGATTCTCCCGGCGACAGTATCTTCGCCAAAATTTTGCCGGAAATGATTCACGAAGCAATCAAAACGCTGCCCGGAAAAGCGAAAGCAGTCCTAAGTCTTTATCTTCTTGAAGGTTATCAACACAAGGAAATCGCCCGGATGCTGGATATTTCGGAATCCACGTCGAAATCGCAATTTCAGCGTGCGCGTACACTTTTGCAGGAAAGACTTTTGAAAATGATAGGTAAAACATTATAAATGATTGTAAGATGAAATTTGAAGAATATATAAAGAACCTACGTTCGAGACTTGACACGGACGAACCCGATGAAGACTTTATCTGGCAGAGAATATCACATTCGATGGAAAAACAGACGAAGCAAAAGCAAAGTCATCGCCTGATATATGCTTTTTTGGCAGCAGCTATGATAATTATTGCATTTACAGTAGGTTACAATGTCAGACAAGTGAGCGCTCCGAACCTTATCTTCGTAAAAATTGATCCCAAACTTGCCAGGCAGGAAGCCGAACTTGTCAAACAGATCGGAACTTACACCCAACAAATTGAACAGGAAAATGTTGATTTGGACGAACTTGTTACCACGCCGGCCGATCTGGAAGATATTGACAGACTGATAGATGAATATTCAGTCTGGCTGAAACAGTACGGAGCGAATCCCGAATTGATCGAGACGCTGCTCAATCTCTACGAAACAAAAGTCATGTTATTAAAAAGAATATTAAACGAAATTGAAAAAGATAAAGAGTATGAAAAAGTTAAAAGTATTTTGTAATGCTGCCGTTATCCTGTTGTTTGCAGGATTATCAGTGCACACTGTAGTCGCCCAAACGACTAAGAAAGAGACAATAACAAAGGTCTACGGCATATCGCAGACGGGCAATCTCGATTTATTGTCCTACAGTTCGTACATAGAAATATTGACATGGGACGCGAACGAAGTGAAAGTCACCCGCGAATTGGCATACGAAGACAACGGCAACCGGGAAGACATCGAAAAATTACTGGAAGCGTTTAAAAACATGGACGCCGAATCATCATCTAAAGACTTGTTAAAGTTGAAGTTGAATCTTGTTCAATCTTCGCAGACGAACAACTTTTTTCTCTGGAGCAACTACAAAACCGTCCTTTGCAATGGCGAAGTGATTTCAATGGACGCCAATAAAATCAAAGTCACTTATACGATTTGGATACCTTCAACGCTTAACGTCAAGGTAGACAGCCGATTCGGGAAGTTCAAAATGGCATCCATCCGTGGAAACGTGAATTTTACGATGTCCAATAATGACCTGGAAATGGGTGATTTCGGCGAGTCGGGAACTTTCGATATAAGATTTTCTTCCGCAAAAATCGGTCGTGGAGGAGCAGCGAAGTTCTCCGTACACAACTCCACAATCAACGCTGGCGAACTGAAAAATGTGACCGCCGAAGCCCGATTTTCGAAGTTCAACATCGCAAAGGCCGAATCCGTATCAATTGATTCACACAATACTACTTCCATTTTCGGCCTGTTGAATGACATTGACGCAACGGCACGTTTTTCTACCATCCGCATTGAAAACAACGTGACAAAATCGAAATTGGACTTTTACAATTCCGACCTTTTCGGAGCAAATTTTCAAACCATGGAGATTGGCGAAGCCAGATTCTCAAAGTTTAACGCCGGCAATATTGATGTAATGATAACCAACTCTATAAACAATAGCACCTGTGATTTAGATGCCGTAAATACGTTTAGCTGCCGAGAGGCAAGATTCAGCACATTCGTTTTTGATGAAATAAGCGGTGCAGCATCATTACCTGATGCAAATAATACGACTGTAAGGATCAATAATACAGGTGCATCGTTTAAAGTTTTTTCGGGAAACTTCAGATTTGGAGAAATCTACCTCAAACTAAACCGGAACGTAGTCTACAACTTGAACTATGAAGGAACATTCAGCCAACTTAACGGCATTTCACGTGATAAATTCAAATCCGGCTACGTATCCGATACAAACGGCCCCAACACCACCGTTCAGGGCTTAAACACCGACGCCTCATGCAATATCAGCCTTGTGGTTTCCAATACGACTTGCAAAATTGAATAGATAATTGATTCGTGATGTATATTGGAGTAAAAGCTGTAGTTCCTCAAGACAATTATATGTTACTGTTGACGTTTGAAAACGATGAACAGCGATTGTTCGATATGAAACCCTATCTGG
>JAITMM010000113.1 GCA_031277335.1 Tannerella sp.
GAGCAGCCAGCCGCCGCTGATACCGCTGTCGAGCGTCGGTTTGTTTTCCTTGACCGTCAATACGGTGAAAATCGTGTAGGTAAGCAAGACCCAGCCAATCAGACCAAAACAGCCTATAATGATAGCCAGGTTCAGGTTATTGCCGACGGTCAGCGTCTGGACGCCGAGAACGCCGCACGCAGCTACGAAAGTGAAGAACCCCGGCGCACGCAAATGATCGAACAAGTCCTCGATGACGCTGCGCGAATGCCAACACAAACGCACGACAGTGAGTAATAGGATGATTGAGAACAATATCCAGTTCAAAATAAACAATACCTTCGGCAACACCGGCACTGATAACAGATACGCCGCCTGACCCAGGATACCTGTAGCCATCACCATGCCGAAGTAAGTCGGCGACATGGGCTTGACCGCTGTACGTAAACGTTCGAGCAAGTTCTTTTTCATAGAGTTATAAATACAAGACAAGAATGAGCGGCAAAGATAACTTTTTTTTGCATAAAACAACAAAAATCAACATTTTTTTTACTCATTCAAAAAAAATGCTCGTATAATGCACGTCGGAAGATGAAAATATTTGACGGAAAAGCGAAGCTATGGCGATGTTTGTTTCAGAAAGATAGCTGATTAGCTCAAAAGTAATTGAATTATTTCATCAACGTCACCTTCACCGGATTGGCATAATCTTTCCATATAGCCTCGGCGCGGGCGGGCGTCATATCGCCGTCGAATACGAAGAGGCGGTAGCGAAACTTGTAACCGTTGCCTGGTTCGAGAATCCAATCCTCGTTTTTGGTAGGTGCGAAGTTGATAAACGCATCGCCCCGACCGCCGTTTTGCGTCTCGTCCCAGATACGTAGCGGCTCAGGAAAGTTATGATTCTGAGGCGATGCCATAAACAGGATGCCCGATTTGCCTTTCGGGCTTAGGCCGGTAGCATAAATCCAGCGTGCGTTGGTGCCGTCGATTTCAGGTCGTGACTTGCCTTCGGAAGTCATCATCTCGCAGTTTTCTTTTGTCCAGTCGGGCGTGGCGCGCCATCCGAAGCCGGCGTATCGATATTCCTTGAGAATCACCGGAAGTTCGGCCGAAGGAAAGAGGTTGAAATTGAAATCCCACACGAAAACGCCCTCGTCGGCATTCCACACCCGCAATTCCTGCAATTCGTCCATAATAATTTTTTCTACTTTCGGTGTTATCGTCATTTCGACCCGGACGGTTTTGACTTGCTGTTCGGGCATCGGTTGGAAAATAATGTGACGGTGACGCACCAGGATATCGGCAAAAACATCGCCCGAAGCCTGACTGTAAAGCGAGTCGAAGCGCACAGTTCCGGTCTTGTCGCCGATATTCCACAGATCGTAGTGAAGGCCATCGTATTCCACTGATGTCCAGGGGTTCCAGATGCCGTAGTGGTGCATGTGGTCGACGGGATTCACGTTCGTGAGCACATTTCCGGCAGGTGACCAGGCGGGATGAACATATCCGTTGCGACGGAAAGCAGGATCCACATATCCCGGAAGTGGGGCAACCAATGTGTTGTATTGCAGCACATTGACATCCTTATCCTTCAGTATCAGATTGCCTTCCCGGTCTTTTACCACAGTCATGACGGGGGCTGATGCCGCAACCGGAGCTGTTTCAATAGTGTAAACGCGCGATTCGCCCGGAAGCATTTTCTCTTCCACCTTGAAATAGAGAGTAGACGTATTTGTATCGGAGCATACGTCCATCTGACATATAGTCGCCTTGCCGTCAGCGCCTTTCACCACGGCCTGCATGCCGGCAGGAATCGTATATGACGAAATATCGAACGATGCGACGGCATTGTTGCGCTCCACGTCGCCCGCCTCTACTTTTACTTTGATTTTTAACGGTTTGGGAGTTGCAGCAAAAGCAATGGCCACCATCAGAAGAGACATCGCAACAAGCGCTCCACGCAATAGGATTTGTTTCATATTGAGAAATTTATAATTGTTTAGGCAATACAGTAGAATGCAAAGATAGGATTTCCGGTCGGAAAAACGAGTAAATGAAGCATAAAAGTTGCACAAATGCTCGAATTTAACTTTATTTGCAATCAAAATAGATATCAATAAATTTCAATCTGATGAAGAAAACTATTTATCTCCCGCTGATAGGCGCTACGGCTTGTGTCGGTCTGGTCGGGTGCAATTCAAAAGCCGATAAGCCTGTTAAGCCGCAACAGCCCCGGCAGCCGAACATCGTTTTTATACTGGCCGACGATATCGGCTACGGCGATTTTTCGTGTTATGGGGCGACGAGAGTGCAAACGCCTAATGTAGACAGGCTTGCGGCGTCGGGCGTGCGTTTTTTGAATGCTCACTGCGCTGCTTCCACGAGCACGCCGTCACGCTATTCGCTGCTGACGGGCAACTATGCCTTTCGCCGAAACGACACGGGCATCGCTGCCGGCAATGCGCCGTCCATCATCAAGCCGGAGCAGGCCACCGTTGCGAAAATGTTGCAGTCAGCCGGGTACACGACAGGAGCCGTTGGAAAGTGGCATCTCGGGTTGGGCGACGACACCAATCAGGCGTGGAATGACTATATTGCTCCCGGCCCGAAGGAGCTGGGCTTCGACTATTCCTATATCATGGCGGCGACCGGTGACCGCGTGCCTTGCGTATACCTTGAAAATCAGCGCATCGTGAATCTCGATCCGGCCGATCCGGTAGAGGTGAGTTACGATACGCCTTTCCCGGGCGAGCCGTTGGGCAGGGACCATCCCGAACTGCTTTTCAACCTGCATCCAAGTCATGGGCATGATATGGCTATCGTAAATGGTATCAGCCGTATAGGTTATATGAAAGGCGGCAAGCAAGCCTTATGGAAGGACGAGTTGATTGCCGACAGCATCACGTCAAAAGCAGTTGCCTTTATCGAAAATAATATAGACAGACCGTTTTTCCTGTATTTCGGCACGAATGATGTGCATGTCCCCCGATGGCCGAATCAGCAGTTTGTAGGCAAGTCGGGCATGGGGCCGCGCGGCGACGCCATCCTACAGTTCGACTGGACGGTAGGCCGGGTGCTCGATGTACTGGAACGCAATGGGCTGATGGACAATACGATCATTATACTCACCAGCGACAATGGTCCGGTGGTGGACGACGGATATAAGGATCAGGCCGTGGAACTGCTTGGCGACCATAAGCCGTGGGGCGCGTTGCGCGGCGGGAAATACAGCGCGTTCGAGGCCGGCACGCGTGTGCCTTTTATCGTCAGCTGGCCTGCCGGAAATGTGGCGAAGGGCGCTGATTCCCATGCACTGCTGTCGCAGATAGACTTTTTTGCTTCGATGGCGGCGCTCACAGGACAGTCGCCGGCCGACGGCGAGGCGCCCGACAGTTTTGACCAGCTTCAGGCATGGCTGGGAAAAGACGTCAAAGGCCGTGAATATGTGATCGAACAGTCGATTTCCGGGACATTGTCCGTTGTCGAGGGCGACTGGAAATATATCGAGCCGTCCCGCGTAGAAAATCCCTTTATGGCCAACACAAGTACCGAAACAGGATTTATCAGGCAACCGCAGCTTTACAACCTGAAAGACGATATCGGCGAACGCAATAACATCGCCGCAGGTCATCCCGATACGGTCGCAAAGCTTGCTGCGTTGCTGGATAAGGTAAAAAATAGTCCTCAAACGCGGAGGTAATGAATTGATAAAAAGGCTTTAGATTGTAATAAAAATGTACAGGTTAGCAAAATGAAAAACAGACATATTGCGAACATAACAACACGCGAAATCGCTCAAACTTCTAACAAAAAAAACATAAGATTTTTTTCCCTAACTAAAGTTGCATTTCTTAATTGAACTTACAATTAGTGATTATGGCAGGAAATTAAACCTGTTGCTGCGTTGCGGTTTGTCTTCTTTTTTGATGGAAGCGTCGCGGAAGATATCGTCTTTATCTAACGGACGCAGGTAGTCAAACCAGTAGTATCCTTTTAAAAGTTTTTGGTCGGGTTTCAGGTCAGGGATGGGCGTCAATGTCCCTTCAACGGAAGGCCAGAACTTCAACTCGCTTATTTTATTGTCTTTCAGTGAGATGCGTGCATAGCTGCTTTGCATTTGATTGAGTCCTATGATTGTGCCGTCGTCTTCGAGCGGGTAATAAATTGATTCGGCATTGCCGCTGATATCGATTACGCGCAGTTCTTTCCCTTCAAAGTAGGCTTTAAGATCATTGCCTTTCAGTTGGTTATAAGAAGCTGTGTCCAATTCCTCTATTGCAAATGCGTATTGTATCACGTGGACATAATCCACAGTACTGTCTTTCATGTAGATCATGATCGTATCGCCGAAAAGCTGGTATTGCTCGTTCCACAGGATGGGGTCGTCGTACATACATAGTACGGAGTCTTTCGTATTGTATTGCATTGAATCACAAACTCCCTGAACATCAGTTCTGTAGAATCTTACGTGATGAAATGCTTTTAGTTCGCGTGCCGTGGAGTCGACCGTAAACAGTTGAAATGTATCGGCATGTATGAAGATGGTATCGCCCTGCGAGTATTCGATGCAGCGGGCACTGTCAGTGGCAAACGCAAATTCTTCTTTTTCATTGTAATAACCATATCGCCCCGTCATCTCTATTTTCTGAAGCGTATCTTGCATAAAGACGTTTCCGAATGCTTCTCCGAACCCGTTATCGCGGTCGTAGGATATGGAGTCGCCGATAAGAATCCTGTCTCCGGAGAGCACTTGCGAACGGTCGAGCAGAAGCGATGTGTTATTGTCAGTATCATACCATCCCCTTGAAGAATAGACTGTGCTTGAGTCGGATATGATCACCGAAGGGCCGAGAATCGTTGCAATCTTTGTTTCGGTATTGTAGTGTAGCGTGTCGGATGTCAAGGTGAATTTAGGATTTTCCAGTTCGACGTCGTCATTGAAAATAGCGAGTTTCGTGCCCGGAGAATACTGTCCGTAGACTGAGGTGAGTTCATTTTCTTCATCTATAATCATCCCGCCTTCAAAATAGTAGCCGATATCATTTGTCCTGTCATAGTTCAAACTGTCGGTGAAGAGCGTGACGATTGATGTGTCCGACTGCACACTTTCCATGCGCACATTGTGGCGGAGCTGTGCTATTTTCGTATTTCCGTCGTAGTAGAGGTAGTCGCCGAAGACAAACAGCGTGTCTCCCTGTTCCATCCTTACTCCGCTAAATGCCTCGAGTGAATTGACGTCTTGAAGGAAGTAGGCGCTATCGCAATACATGAATGAACTGTCATGTCGAAACACGACATTACCGGTAAATACCAATCTGTCTTTTGCAATGTCTTCGTCAGCCGATTGCACATCAGCGCGTTCAAGGTATACCTTGGTTGGTTGTTGAGTTTGGGCGGTTATGATGAAGGATGTAAAAAACAGTGTGATAATAAGATATGTAATCTTGTCTATCATCATTCTTTTATCCAGCCCGGAAATTGGAAATCACAGTTTCGCCAGCCTTCGGCAATGCGCACATAGGTTGATTTCTGTTTTTTCAATATCCAATCGCGCAATAACTCATCCTTTTTCTGATCCTCCACGATTGTTCGCAACGCTTGAAAATCATCAGTCAGATTGGCTCTGTGGCTGAGAGTTCTTGCTTTCAGTTTGACGATGGCGACGACGGATTTCTGTTGCGGCTCCTTCGTCATCAGGAATGGAAGAGATATTTCTCCAACCTGCATTCCGTCTACCATTTTGGCTACTTCCTGCGGCAGTTCCTGCATCTCGAATTTCGGTGTGCCTACATTGGAGCCTTCAAAGTTTTGATTGACCATCAGCCCTTTGTTGTTTCTCGTGTCTTTATCGGCAGAAACATAAGTGGCGGCTTCATCAAAAGTCACTTTTTCTGCTTTAATGTCGTTATACAGCGAATCCATCCTGTTCGTAGCGTCCTGCAATTCCTTTTCGGAGACGCGCGGTCGCAGCAGGATATGGCGTACATTGATGCGGTCGCCGCGCTTTTCTATCAACTGCATTATATGAAAGCCATATTCGGTTTCGACGACGGGAGATACTCTTTTAGGGTCGTTCAGGTTAAAGGCGACATTGGCAAATTCAGGCACGAGCGTCCCTTTGCTTGACAGACCAAGTTCGCCCCCGCGCATGGCTGTGCTTGGGTCTTCGGAATATAGTCTGGCCAGCGTTGAGAAATCTCTTTCACCTTTCAACACCTGTTCGCTGAAATCCCTTAGCCTGGCCTTGATGGCATCTGTCTCTTCAAAGGAGATGGTCGGTTCGATGGTGATAATCTGCACCTCAACGGTGGTTGGGATCGTCGGTAAGCTGTCAGACGAAATATTGCGGAAGTATCGACGCACTTCGGAGGGCGTCAGTTTGATATCGCCGATTAAATTTTCTTTCACCTTTTGCACTACCTGCTGTTCGCGTACCTGTACTTTGAAGTCTTCCTTGACCTGCGATAGTTTTTTGCCGAAATATTCTTCCAGTTTCTCCTGAGACCCAAGTTCGTTGATCATCGTGTTTATTCTTGAATCGACGAATCTAATCACCTGACCTTCATCGGCTTCTATACTGTCCAATTTCGCCTGGTTGAGATATAGTTTTTGTATCGCTATATCTTCGGGGATCACGCAATAGGGGTCTCCCTGAAAACGCTGCCGTTCATTCAGCATCTGCTGCCGTTGTTTTTCAACATCGGATTTAAGGATGGCTTCATCGCCTACGATCCACACTATTTCATCAATTATATTATCTTGAGCATGGAGCACCGCAGCCGGAATAACGACCAGCAATCCAATCAAAATCAAAACTTTCTTTATCATATCTTCTTATTTTTGATTTATATATAATAAAACTTCTCCTTTTCTGACGGCTTCTCGATAGAGTTCATCTTCGAAATTATTGAGAAAGTCCATCTTCCGTTGATTAATCATCATCTCCTGTATCTGGACGTCAACATATTCGTAAGGTGCAATATTGCCGGGAAGCAGATATTCGGCAATGTTGAGAAAATAATAAAACGTGCTGTCTCGGACTTCCACATTGCGATTTGTTCTCAAGAAATGTTCCTTGTTGGATAGCTGGAGCGGCATCCTGTCAAGTATCTCGTCGAAATCCACCCATCGGTCGTAAAAATAATCATAGACGGAAGCATTCTGGATACTGTATTTCTCAATATTTTCCAATTCGGCCGGGTCTTTCGACTTATACCATTTTTGTACGTCGGCTATGTTCGTAGCCTCAGCCGGTATCTTGAGAAACAATCCTTTAATTAGATTTTTTTCGAGGATAAACTTCTCGTTATTCGTGTCGTAATATGAGCGTTTCTCGTCTTCACGAATTTCGGCCGTCAGCCTGCTTTTAATCATATATTCCTCATATCGATGTTTGAGCAATGAACGGCGATAATCTTCTACCAATCTGTTGATTTCAGCTTCTTCTTTACCGATATTTCGTTGAGCTACTTCTGATATCAAAATGTCCTTTATCCATTTTTCGGTATAATTCTCTGCTATCAACAGGCTATCGGTTGATTCTATACCCTTTGGAATAATTTTCTCTACTTCTTTACGATACAGTGCATTGCCATGAACTTTTACTAATATTTCGTCATTGTCAATTTCTTTTGACGGGCGACACGCCGACAAGATACATATTATCGTAAGAAAGTAAGCTATCGAACACTTCATCTTTTATTTATTGCATGAAAATCAAGCAATTATTATTTAATATACTTTTTCAAATTATTCAAAACTTTCCAGTTGACGGTCACCTTATACTGTTCGTTCAGTTCCTTTAGCCAAGCCTGTTCCAATGCTTCGTGCTCTTCCACAGGCTTTTCCCATACTCTTGTATTACTGATTTCAAACAGCAGGATGCCGTCGTGATACTCATTTATTAAATTGATGTATTCAGGGTCGGTTTCTAAATGTTTCTTTATCAAAACGTTCACAAGCTCGCTTACAAACGTATTGTATTGATCATTCAGGTAATCAACTGAATATGTCATTTTAGATGTCGGTTTCAACTTTATGTAATCTGCAAATTCGTATTGCGGAAAGTCTCTCCCGTCCATGTGCAAAAGCGGCTTTTCCAATTGTTGAGCCTGGCTATAAAATGTAGTATCTGTCGGGAAATAGTTGTCTGCGATTTGCTTTAGCTCGTCATAGGCTGCTTTATCCATCTTGTAATCCATCTTTGCCTTCTGTTTTTCAATAAAAGGTTTAGACAGCTCATTTTTCCATTCTCCTTGTTGAATCGCCTGAATTATAGTAGGTTCCATTTCTTCAAATGACGGATAGCCGGTCTTGTCCAATAGTTTGATAATATGGTATCCGTATCTTGTTTTGACAGGGTCGGAGATGTCTCCTACGTTTTTCAAGTCAAATGCTGCCTGTTCGAACGGCAACACCATGTTTCCTCTGCCGAAATAAGGCAAAATGCCTTGGTTATCTCTTGTGCTTTGGTCTCTTGTGTAGGTATAGACCAATTCCTGCCAGTCGGCTCCACTCTTTGCCTTATTGCTTACTTCTTCGGCTACTTGCTTGAGTGTCTGATCGTCTTGTTCCTGTCCCGGATCGGATTGTATCAGGATATGAGCTACCTGAAGCCTGACATTGTCCTGGATTCGCCTGTTCACACGGATGATATGAAAACCGATCGGTGAACGGACAGGTTGCGAGATTTCTCCCGTCGACATGGAATATATCTTATCTACTATCTCCTTAAAAGATTGTAATGGAAATACATAGTCTATATCTTCGCAAATGATTCCAGTTGTGTCGGCTGCTGCAAGCGCTTTGCCTACCGATGTGAAATCTTCGCCTGCGCTGATGCGTTTATAAGCTGCTTCGGCCTTTAAATATATTTCGGCAGTATCTTTCGTCAACGATTTTTCCGGTAGCAGGAAGAGGATATGGCTGATAGACAATAATTCCTTTCCCATCTCGTAAACATTGCGTGCCACCTGTCTTTCGCCATCCTTATCAACGAGATAGCTGTCGGCAAGTTGAGTCTGATAAGAAGCCAGTTCATCTCTGAAATACATTGATTCCTGTATCCTGCGCGATTCGGCATCGGCAAGTTTGAGTTTAAAGGTTTTGAATAACTCCACGTAGTTTTGCAACGACTTTTTATCGAGCAGATTCACATTGCTGTCTTTCTTTGCAAGAAACAGAAATTCCGACAGAGGCACCTGCTTTTCTCCGACTGTCATTATCGTAGGGTCTTCATTCTGTTGAGAATAAGCGAAACAAAAATTTAATAACAACAATAAAACAAATAATTTTCTCATTACATTTCTTTTTTCAATTCAATCATACATTGTCTTATATAACGTATTTTGCTTCCATTTATTTTATTGAAAGCTTGAGGTCGTTTAACGAATATACGAACAAAGCCGAAAGTAAAATTATAACAACCTCTTAATTAGCAAGTTCTGAAAGGAATTTTATGCGTATCAATCTAATCTCATCTTCCGTATAATCGCTTCCGAGCTTTGTGATGGCAACTTCAAGATTATCTGTTTCCGAGGTCTTGAAATAATCATAAATCTCTTCGATATGATCTTCATCCATTGCTTCGTTGATAAAATAGTCGATATTGATTCTCGTGCCGGCGTAAACGATTGTTTCTATTTCGTCAAGCAATTCGTTGAAATCCAATCCGTGCACCGTAGCGATATCGTCTAATGCAACTTTGCGGTCGATGCTTTGAACGATAGATACTTTCTGCTTCGACTTGTTAGCCACAGTACGGACGCGGAGGTCTTCAGGGCGTTCAATTTCATTTTCTTCGACGTATTTCTTGATGATGGTCACGAACTCGGCTCCATACCTTTTGGCTTTTCCGGCGCCTACGCCGGGTATGTTTTGTAATTCTTCGAGCGTGATGGGATAAGTCGTTGCCATAGCTTCGAGCGATGGGTCCTGAAATATCACAAAGGGAGGCACATTCAGTTGCTTCGACAATTTTTTCCTCAAGTCTTTCATGATGGAGAAAAGCATCGGGTCTACTGCCGACGAGCCTCCGCTACGGCCTGCGCCTTCGGCGTTTTCATCTTCATCGAACTCGTTGTCTTTCACAATCTTGAATGACACCGGATTGCTCATGAAGTCGCGACCTTTGGGGCTTATCTTCAATAATCCGTAATTTTCGATTTCTTTCGTGATATAGCCGGCAATCAGCGCTTGACGGATGACGGCATTCCATACTTTTTCTGTTTCGTCCTGTCCCGAACCGAACACCTCCAGTTCATTCTGCTTGTAAGACAGAATTTCGGCTGTGTCAATGCCTAACAATATGTTGACAATGTATTCAGCCTTGTATCTTTCCTTTAACGTATCTATTACCTCCAATACTGCAAGTAATAATTCTTTAGATTCTTCCATTATCTTGGGTTTTAAACAATTATCACAACACGCACAATCATCTTCCAAATATTCTTCTCCAAAATAGTGCAACAATACTTTTCTGCGGCAAACGGCTGTTTCGGCGTAGGCTGCCGTTTCGAGCAATAATTGTTTGCCTATTTCCTGCTCGACAATGGGTTTTCCCTGCAAAAATTTTTCCAGCTTCTGCAAGTCCTTATTGGCATAGAAAGCAATGCACTGCCCTTCACCTCCATCGCGTCCGGCCCTGCCTGTTTCCTGATAATATCCTTCCAGGCTTTTGGGGATATCATAGTGAATGACATATCGAACGTCCGGTTTATCTATTCCCATTCCGAAAGCTATTGTAGCTACAATTACTTCTGCCTCTTCCATCAGAAAAGCGTCTTGATTGGATGAGCGGATTTGAGATTCCATTCCGGCATGATAGGCAAGCGCATTTATCCCGTTGGCGCAAAGAATATCTGCAAATTCTTCTACTTTTTTGCGGCTCAAACAGTAGATGATACCCGATTTGCCTTCGTTATTTCTTATATATTTGATGATTTCACGATCGATATCATTTCCTTTCTGGCGCACTTCATAATACAAATTTGAGCGGTTGAACGATGATTTGAAGACTGAGGCTTCAATCATTCCCAGATTCTTTT
>JAITMM010000127.1 GCA_031277335.1 Tannerella sp.
AACATGACCTGAATTGTCAAAAAAAATAATAATTGTTTCATGTCTAATTTTTTATGTAAAGAATTGAAGCTGAATTGTTACGAATGAAGCAGAGAAATTATCGTATCTTATTGATATATTAACAGTTTAACTTTGCAAATTTATGTCTTTATTTTCAAATAAGATTTGTTTTCGTCACTTTTTTTCAATGCAGAGCTATGCATACTCTATATTTTAAATTGAAATTCAATCTATTACATAGCTTCATCATGACAATAAAAAACTTTCCGTTCGGGGAAAATAAAATGTTTTTCCGCTTTTCCATCATTTTTATAACCATTCAATGCAACGTTTTATGGAGTTATTCCGTCATTTAAACAGGATATGGCATTTTTTTGAAAGTAATGAATAATTTAAAACGACGCAGGATGAAAGCAAGAGTTCTCTTTTTCACAATGTTATCTCTATTTGCGATCTTGACCGGCTGTTTAAATGAATCGGGCGCTGATGCAGACAGGGTAAAAACTGTTGAAATGACTTTCTATGCGGAAACAGGTTATGCAAAACCTATTTTAAGTTCCGTATGGATGGATGTGTTAATCTATTCGGAAAGTGATGATCCTCAACGGAGAACGCTTTCGAATACGATTATTGAAGGTTTTGATTTTCTAAATGATTTTGAGAGAGGCTACGAGTATACATGTAAAGCGCAGAAAGTGTGGATGAACAATCCTCCGATGGATGTATCGTCCATCAAGTACGTATTTGCAGGGTCACTTGAAAAGAAGAAAGTAATCGTCGGGAACAGGGAAGAAGATTTGGAACTGATCGTGATGCCGGGAACGGTGAAATATGTCATGAATACTTTTAAGAATATGGAAGCTGCCCTGCCATACGTTTATGACGCAATGTTTTGCAGCGACACGAATACCAATATCGGGACGGATGAATTAGGCCGGTATGTGTTGCCGGAAATAGAAGGTTTCGAGTTTGAAAGCGGCTATCAATATATATTGAATGTGAAGAAGATAACCAAGTCCGACCCTTATGCTCTTCGGTTTGTATTGATCGACGTCAAGGACAAAAAACAGGCGGAAATGCCGGAATGGTTGAAATACTAATCTCTGTAACTTCTATACTGCTTTGCCGTTTGAAAAAAAATCCGTACATTTGCAGCCGTTTGAAATAGGAAAAATAACGAATATGATTACTTTAGACCAGCTACAGGATGTGTTGGAACGCGATGAAGCGTTGAGGAGGTATCTTTGACATCGATGCAAAGAGTATCCGATTAGACCAAGAATTGTTGAAAACGCAGGAGCCGGGCTTTTGGGACGACGTCAAAAGCGCTGAGGCACACATGAAAACAGTCAAGGACCTGCGAAAATGGATTGAATCGTACAAGGAATTGCATGACGCCGCCGAAGAACTGAAACTTGCATTTGAATATACGAAAGAAGGAGTGTTGACGGAAGAAGAACTCGACACTACGTATGCCAAGGCATTTGAATTACTTGAAAATCTGGAATTTAAAAATATGCTTCGGGAGGAAGCCGACCAGATGGGCTGCATTCTGAAAATCAATTCCGGCGCCGGCGGAACCGAAAGTCAGGACTGGGCGTCGATGCTGATGCGCATGTATATGCGATGGGCTGAATCAAACGGCTACAAGCTGACTGTCAGCAATATATTGGATGGCGACGAAGCAGGCATCAAGACGGTGACCATGCAAATCGAAGGCGACTATGCTTATGGCTACCTGAAAGGGGAGAATGGCGTTCACCGGTTAGTGCGCGTGTCGCCTTTCAATGCGCAGGGCAAACGGATGACGTCTTTCGCTTCCGTCTTTGTGACGCCGCTGGTCGACGATTCCATTGAGATTGAGGTCAATCCGTCCGATTATACTTGGGACACGTTCCGTTCGGGGGGTGCCGGAGGGCAAAACGTGAACAAGGTCGAAACGGGTGTCCGCCTGCGATATAATTACAAAGACCCTGATACGGGCGAAGTCAGCGAGATTCTGATTGAAAACACGGAAAGTCGCTCGCAGCTTGACAATCGCGACAATGCGATGCGGCTGCTGCGTTCGATGCTGTATGACAAGGAATTGCAACGAAGAATGGCCGAAAGGGACAAGATAGAGGCAAGTAAGAAAAAGATTGAATGGGGCTCGCAGATTCGCAGTTACGTCTTTGACGACCGACGCGTAAAAGACCATCGCACCAACTACCAGACTGCCGACGTGACCGGCGTGATGGACGGCAAAATCGATGATTTCCTCAAGGCCTACCTGATGGAATTTGCCGAAGGAAAATGAAAGATTATCAATGTAATGTGGTTATATAACAGAAAGAGTTCATGAAACGGAAGCTGAAAATATTATTCACCGTCCAGGGGGAAGGGCGAGGCCATCTGACTCAGGCGATTGCGCTGGCAGAAATGCTGCGCCGCAACGGCCATGAGGTCGTGGATGTCCTTGTCGGCAAAAGCCAGGCGCGTGAACTTCCGGCTTTCTTTTATGAAAAAATCGACGCACCGGTGACCATCTATAATGCTCCCTCGCTGATTTACAATAAGGCAAAGAAGCAAATCAACAAGGTTAGAACCTTCTTTTACAATGCCAATCTTAAAAAATTAAAATATTATAACGACAGTGTAACGCTGATACACAATCATATAAAGGAATATTCCCCCGACCTGCTCGTCAACTTCTATGAGATTTTGCCCGGATTTGCGCAAGTGCGCTTCAGGATTGAAACGCCTTACGTCAATATCGGCCATCAATACCTGCTCAAACATCCCGACTATGCCCACGGAAAGGGTGAAGGTCAGGATCATACGCTCTTGCGGCTTCATGCTACATTGAGCAGCATCGGCGCCACAAAAACCCTGGCGCTGTCGTTTTATCCGCTCCGAAGCTTCCCGCGCGAACACCTGGCCGTCGTACCTCCCCTGCTTCGGAAGGAAGTATTGGAACTGACGCCGACTACCGGCGATTATATCCTTGGTTATATGCTGAATCAGGGTTACGAAAACGAGGTGCGCGCCTGGCATAAACTGCATCCCGAAGTCAAGCTGCATTTCTTCTGGGACAAGGCCGATGCGCCCGAAACACTCGTGGTGGACGAGACTTTCACATTGCACCGTATTAATGATGAGCTATTTCTCAAGTATATGGCCGACTGCAAGGGATATATCACCACTGCCGGCTTCGAATCGGTCTGCGAAGCCATGTACCTGAATAAACCCGTCATGATGATACCCGCCCATCTCGAACAGGAGATCAATGCGGCTGATGCCGAGGCATTTGGGGGAGGGATCAGCAGCGACAGCTTTGACCTGAGCCGCCTGTTGACCTATATCGAAGAAAAGCAAACCCATCCCGAAGACAATGCCTTTCAGGGATGGGTTCGCTCTGCCGAAGAAGTCTTTCTCAATCAGTTGACGTCGATTTGGGGCTAAAACGGTCCTATCTTTCATTTGGGCGAATGCGATTCGCCCCTACAATCGTCTATTTCCCCGTACTCATCACGCCCGAATCGTTATCTGCATTATTGAGCCGTTTTTGTTCGCCCTTGAATGTGCGTCCGAATGAGAAATTATATGTCAGATTGAACACTAACAACCTGGAACTCTCCTTGATATACATATTCTTCTTGTATGAAGCATATTGCGACCGGTTCTCATTTTCCACCTTGTAATTGTCCACAAACGGATTGATCATGCCCGCGCCCAAAGAAAGGCTCTTATTTCTGTATCCAATCATCAGGTAATGAATGTTTTCCCCGCCATTCAGCGTCTCGCCGTAAAACCAGTTCCAGTTTGTCTGGATGCCTACATTGATCATCATCTTTTTATACATGGCCGTCACGTCCACGTTGCCGAACCAGTTGGTATACGTATGGTTGTAATGATTGCCGTTGCTGATATAATGGTTGACGCCTCCGGTCAGCGACATGGTAAGTATCTGTTTCACAGGGCCGACACGCAAGGTGGAACGTCCTGCCAGCCGTTGCCAGCTCTGCTGATTATCCCACGTCTGCACGATTTTATCACCATCAAGGTATTTCTCGTCCATGATGGCCTTGGGTTGGTACTCGAACATCCCCCAAACGTTGGCGTAGAAAATGCCTTTCTGCAGTTCGTAAGTCAACTCGTTGCGGTAGTTAAGGTAGGGTTTCAGGTTCGGATTGCCACGTTGAATTTGCAGTGAGTCAATCGTTTGCTCGATATCGCTCAGATTCGAGAGCGACGGAGCCGTATTGACGATATCCGATTTCAGGCGGATAAACGAGTTGCCCGGCAATGCCAGATGCAGCACGATCCGCGGGTTAAAGGTGTAATTCTGATACCCTTCGCCACCTTCCTGACCGAAGTACGACCGCGTCACACCGGCTCCCAGCGTATAGTCGAGTTTTTGGACTTTTCCCCTAAATTCGGCGTACATGTAGGATTCCATTTGCGTCATTTCCGTGTGAAAATTTTGTCCGTTCCTGTATTCGTTGTCCGTAAACGACTGAGTATGTTTCAGTCCGGCGCTTATGCGGTTATTGCCCATCTTCTTTTCGTAGATGCCTTCGCCGATGACGGAATATTTCTTGCCTATCGTGTTGTTATTCACATCCGTAAGGAGGATATTGTCACGGCTTTCGTGATAGATGCGCGTGTTGTCCGAATAATTATACGTACCTACCACGTTGAGTACCAGAGTCTGATCCTGCCGGAGATTCTGCTGGTAGTAGAGATCGATGGCCGGGCGATAATACTTGCTTGATGACAGATCTTCCATCCTGACTTGATCGGCCGGATTCGCTACATTTATCAATGTGCCTTTGAAATCACCGTGCGGCTGGTCGTTCGTGTTATACCTGACTGTGGCGTTAAACATCCTTTTTCCGTCCTGATAACTGTAGGAAGCATTCAGATTTTGCGTAAGCATCTGCATGTGACTTGGTTCTCCCACTTCTTTCCGTTTCAGTTGAGAGCCGTCGGCGAAGGTAAACGTCTCTTCATTGTCGCGCCACATATTGTAAAAGTTGCGGTGCATAACCCCGTAATTCACTGAAAATTCGGATTTCTTGTGATTGATTCTTCCGTTGATGTAGTTGTTACCCCATTCATAGACAGGGCTGTTGCCGGAATTGATACCGATATTTCCTCCCGTTTCGGGACGATGCACGATATAATCGAGCACCACCTCGGCATTTCCGTAACGCAGACCGGGATTGTCGTGATATTCAATGCGGATGACATCGGCCGGCTTCAGGGCGATGATATCCTGAATCTCGACTTTGACGCCGTTGATGCGATACTGGACTTCGCCGCCGCCGATCAGCGAAATCGTGTGTTGCAACGGATTGACCTGCACCTTGGGAAGCATCAATTGCTGCAGCAGATCCACTCCGTTGGTCGAAGCATTGACCTGACGACCAGACGGATAGATCAGCTTCCTGTCCGATTTGCTCGTGGTGGCCGAAGCAGTGACCGTCACGCCTTCCATCTCGATGGCCGATTCTTCGAGCAAAATCTCTTTCAGGTCGATATTCTTCGTCTCGCCCTCTAATTCAATCACTTGAGGCTCAAATCCAATGCAGGTGATAATGACCCTGTAGTCGCCTGCCGGCACGCTGTTCATAACGAAACTCCCCTGCCGGTCGGTAACCTCTCCCGTTACGAAAACCGAATCCGACGTCTGCAAAACGACGTTGGCAAACTCCACCGGTGCGCGGTCGCCTGACTGCAACACCTTACCCTTAATCTCAATGTCCAGGGCAAAAATTCCCTGTACAACCATGCAACTCAATAACATCTGAATTGCTGCTCTTTTAAAAACTGACCGTTTCATGACTTTAATATTTTAATTTGTTCGACAATCGTACACCATTTTATTAGTGTATTAGTTTATTAGTACACCGCAAAGGTAGATACTATTTTCAAGCCACCAAATTTTTTGTCAAGTTTTTTTAGTTAATAATTTATAAAGAATGTTAATCTACTGATTATATGTGGATTAAAAACGTGCATTTTTCAAAAAAAAGGAAAGGATTGCGTAGGATCAAGCCTAAAATAACATTGACCGCGATGTAGAGACGTGGCGTGCCACGTCTCAAGGAAGATATATGCTGAACGAACGGCAATCCGGACAAGGAAATCCCGGATTGTTTCGTTCCTTGCAATGACGATGCGCCAAATGATTGTCAAATTGACACTATCTATTCATATATTAATGTAAACATCGCATCAGGATTCAGAATCTCGTTGGCCACGTCCTGAATCTGTTGTGCCGAGATGTCTTCGATTTTTTGAAACATCTCCTGCAGCGAGTCGTAGCGGTTATAATGCAAAAAGGACTTCCCAAGTCCAAGAAAAACCGACTCCTTATGTTCGCTACCGAGCACCATTTGCCCATATACCTGTTTTTTAGCCATATACAGTTGTCCGGCGCTGATCTTTTCATTGCGCAATCGCGTCAATTCCTGATTTATTAGATGCATTCCTTTGTCACGATTTTTCGGATCGGCTCCGAAGTAAATCGCAAAAATCCCCGTGTCCGTATACGTAGTGACGTTTGACTCAACATGATAAGCCAATCCGTGTTTCTCACGTAAAGACACATTCAACCGACTGTTCATCCCCGGACCTCCCAAAATATTATTCAGCAAAAATAGAGGGATTCGTCTTTCGTCTTGCATGTCGTAAGCAAGGCCACCTAAAATGATATGCGCTTGGTGCGTTTTCTTCTTTTTTACCAGCGTTCTCGGCGAAGTCAATTGAGGTTTAGCTCTCGAACCAATATCCTTACTGACAGGTATTTTCATAAAATATTTTTCGGCTAAGCGGATAATTTTCTCAAATTTCATATCGCCCATAGAGAAAAAAACCATATTCCCGGTTGTATAATGACGACCCAAAAACGAAAGTCCTGACTGACTGACGAATGACTTTAACGACCGTTTACTTCCGAGAATATCGTGCCCAAGCTGATGACCGTCGTAAAGCAAATTTTCGTATTCATCGAATATAAGTTCTGACGGATTGTCTTCATAAGACTGTATTTCGTCTAAAACCACATCACGCTCTTTTTCAATTTCATGTGCGGGAAATTGTGCATTAACAATCAGGTCGGTCATCAACTCAACAGCCCTTTCGATGTCCTTCGTCATAAATATGGTATAGACAAACGTCTCTTCCTTAGTGGTATAGGCATTCAACTCGCCTCCGACGTGTTCCATCCTGTTCAGGATATGCCAGGCTTTACGTTTTGAAGTACCTTTAAACAGCATGTGTTCAACGAAATGCGCGTAACCATGTTCATTAGGCATCTCGTCGCGAGAGCCTGCATTGACAACAAATCCGGCATAGGCTACAGGCGAAATAGTAGGTAAATGTATAATACGCAGCCTATTAGGCATAGTATGAGAAATATGTTGCATCTTATCTGTTCTGAATAAAACTGCAAAATTAGCATGTTTTTTGTCGAATCTAACATTTTTTATGAAAATTCGATGCAACGTTTTTTGCGGATTATCCGTCATAATATGTAGAAATACTTAATTAAAGTTTTATGAAAGTGATGAAATTTAAAATGTTAGTTTTTATGTTTGCTTCGGCAATCTTAGCGTTTACTTCTTGCAACGATGATGAAGGATATTCATTAGACAGTGCATGGTATTCTATTGCAACGCTCAACCCGATGGATGAATCAAATTCTTATTGGTTGACACTGGACGATGGTACGACAATATGGCCTGTTGCCACGAATATTCCATGGTTTGCTCCGAAAGAACGGCAGCGCGCCTTTGTGATTTATACTCTTCTGTCGGACGAATTTCAGGGTTACGACCATGCAGCCAAGATTTTAGATGTTGAGGCTATCCTTACGAAGCCGATTGCCGAAAATTTGGGTGATGAAAATGATCAAAAGTATGGAATTGATCCTGTTAGTATTACCGATATTTGGATTGGAGATGGATATTTGAATATCGTGTTTGATTTTGATTACGGAGGAAACGCAATTCACTACATTAATCTGATTCAGAGCAACGAGGAAGACGTGCCTTACTCTTTTGAATTTAGACATAACGCCTACAATGATGAAAAAAATTATCGCCGCAGCGGAATCGTGGCTTTCGATTTGTCTTCAATTCAGACTGATGGTGAAGTGGAATTGTCGATTAATGTACCGACATTTGAAGGAAATAAGGTTTATACCATAAAATATGATTCGTCAATCACAACTCCCGTTCAAAACAAAAATTATTCGATGGGAAAGTTCGTGAAAACAAAATAATTGCATTGTTCATAATTATTTCCATAAAAAAACCGAAACTTTTCACAAAGCTTCGGTTTTTTTTATTCTCCATTATGTATGAGATATGGAGAATGAAGTTAAGAAACAGTTTATTATTCTAAAATCTTGACTTTAATGTTTCTAAACCATACATCGTCTCCATGATCCTGGAAGCCGATGTATCCTTCGTGCTCATCGCCGCCAAGATTCGTCAGCAATCCGTAAGCCAGCGGGAACTCTCCGCCCGGTTTGAATTTGCTGTTCGCAATCAAAGATTCCCATTGCGGCGTCCACAAATGATATTCAACCACAGTTTTACCATTTTGTTTATGAAATACTGAACCTTTGTAAACCGTGATGGACGCTGAGTTCCATTGATCAAAAGGTTTGGCTTCCTGCGGTTTAGCCGGAATCATATCATACAGCGAAGCAGCCTGACGATTTCCGTCCACGCCTTGCGAAGCATCGGGGTGATTTGCATTATCCAAAATCTGATATTCAGGTGAGGAAATGTATATCGGCTCTCCCTTGACTTCACGGGCCAACACGAAAACGCCGGAATTGGCGCCTTTGGACACTTTCCACTCGAACGTCAATTCAAAGTTTTTGAATTTATGAGCGAATATAATGTCGCCTCCGTCTTTTGCCTGCGCCTCGCCGGTGCCTGTGCCTGAAAATTTGAGCGCTTTATCGTCGATTGTCCATTTTCCGGGTACAGTATCTTTGTTGTAGCCTCTCCAACCTTTCAACGAACTGCCGTCGAACAAGGCAATGTTTCCGTTTTTGTCTTTTGGAAATTCGTCCAAATTCACTTGAGGCCTGTTAATCAACACATACGACAAAGAATCATTTACCTGAACTAAAGTTTCATAAGGACCTTCAGCTACTAATTTCGGGTCGACCGGCTTAACCTCAACAGGTTCTGCAGGTTTCTTCTGAACGCAAGCAACTGCTAAACAAACTGCCGCAACGATTACTAAAAAACTACTAAATCTCTTCATACGTAAACAATTAGGGCATTGCCGGGAGGCTCCATCCTTCGCGGTAATTATGTTTAACCAATTCAGATGCAAATGCTTGAGCATTTTCAGGTTCAGTCCAAGTCTTGTCGAATTTCGGGTCACCGTCGATAATCGTGAATCCGTCTTTGATAACGGTTCTGATTGTCTCGTCGGCTCCGATATTCGTAAACTTCATATTCTGACCGTCCCAAGCCAAAATTTTGTTTAACCCTTGCAGGCGAACTGCCAATACACCCATAACAACCATTTCATTGAACGGGCCGGCTTCGCTGAAGTCAGATTTAGTCGGTACGCGACTGGCTGCACTTTCCTTGCAGGCACGCACCCAATCCATTTCGTGGCCGCCATTCATGGCTCTTGCTACACGGCGTTCCGTTTTGGCAACATTCGGCACACGGCCTGACAACAACCACGGTTCGGCTGAATAACATCCGCAGAGCAGCGTGTCTTTCGTCCCGTGGAAAATGGTCAATCCGCCTCCCGAGCCCATCAGTTCTTTTCCTTGCGGGAATCCGGCAGGACGTTCGGGCATCATGCCGCCATCGTACCAGTGAATCTCAACTTCGGGAAAACCTACTTTCGGCATATTTTCACGGGCCGGATAAATCAATTTCACATGTTGTGCATGCGGAGCGCAACGTTCGAGCAACAGCGTCGACGAAGCCTCAGCCGAGATCGGATATTTCAGCTTCAACGCTTTGAAGGCGCTGTGCATGATATGACAAGCCATATCTCCCAGTGCACCTGTACCATAAGGCCACCAGCCGCGCCAGTTCCACGGGTGATAAATCGCATTGTAAGGATATAATTTTGCCGGACCGGTAAATAAATCCCAATTCAATGTCTTTGGAACTTTGTCGGCTTTATCGGGTACGTTCAAGCCTTGAAGCCAAACAGGACGGTTTGTTGCACATTCCACTTTCTTGACTTCACCGATCTCACCGTTCCATATCCATTCGCAAATCTGATCTACGCCTTCCGACGATGCTCCCTGGTTACCCATTTGCGTGGCAACTTTATATTTTGCAGCGAGATTCGTCAACAGACGCGATTCATAAACAGAGTGGGTCAACGGTTTTTGAACATACACATGCTTGCCCAGCGTCATTGCAGTGGCTGCAATAATGGCGTGAGCATGGTCGGCTGTGGCAACGATGACGGCATCAATGTCTTTGCCCATTTCGTCATACATGACGCGCCAGTCCCAATACTTCTTGGCTGTCGGGTTTTCACCAAAAACGGCGCTGGCATATTTCCAGTCCACATCACAGAGAGCCACGATATTTTCCGTCGGCCTGACATTTTTAAGATTGCTATTTCCCATACCGCCGACTCCTACAACAGCAATGTTCAACTTGTCGGATGGTGCTTGATAGCCATGACTTTTACCTAAAATTGTGCTCGGAGCAACTGTGAAAGCGGCTGCTGCAACTGCACCTTGTTGAAGAAACGTTCTTCTTGAAATTTTTGACATAATAAAAAATTTTGAATGAATAATTATTTTGATGTTTAATTTAAACAAAATACTCAATGTTAATGAATTACGGCATTGCAGGCAATGACCAGCCTTCGCGATAGGTGTGTTTGATCAATTCCTGCGCAAACGGTTTGGCATAGCGGACTTTCCGTTGCTGCCTTGCGTTTGCATTTGCATCTCCCACAACCACACCTTCGGGACCTTGCCACGGAATGGTGTCTTCATCCGAAATATTCGTGAATTGCATATTGGGGCCGTCCCACAGCAATATTTTACCCAATTCTTGGAGACGAACGGCCAATACGCCCATGACAACCATTTCGTTGAATGTTCCCGACTCGGGAAAATACGAAGCCGTCTCAACGCGATTTTCCGGACTTTCCTTGCATGCACGCACCCAGTCTGACGTGTGGGCATCCACACCTCTGAGTCCTTCAGGAGCCAATATTTCACGTTGCGTGGCCGGTGATTTTGGCGTCCTGCCTGATACAAGCCACGGGTCGCGACCGTAGCAGCCGCATATCAACGTATCCTTTGTGCCGTGAAAGACTACAGGGCCTTCAAGCCCTCTGTCCCAGCGCTTATCTTCCGTCCAACCTTTCGGGAAATCGGGAAGAATGCCGCCGTCAGTCCAAGTAACTTCTACTTCCGGATATTTTACCTTCTTGGTATTCAATTCAGGTCGAGCCGGAAAGATCATTTTTACCTTCTGCGCCACAGGAGCGCTATCGGGAAGTAACTTGGTCGATGAACCGTAAACCCTTGTAGGATATCCCAATTTCAATCCTTTGAAAACAGGATGCATGATATGACACGCCATATCACCAAGTGCGCCCGTACCGAAAGCCCACCATCCGCGCCAGTTCCACGGGGTATACGTCTCGTGGTAAGGAATCATCTTGGCCGGGCCGATAAACAAGTCCCAGTTAAGCGTTTCCGGCACCCATTGTCCCTGCTCAGGCGCCGTCAGTCCTTGCGGCCATATTGGACGGTTCGTAGCACATTCCACTTTTGTCACCTCTCCTATCTGACCGTCTGCAATCCAATCGCATATCTGACGCACACCAGGCGCAGAACTGCCTTGATTACCCATTTGCGTAGCTACTTTGTGTTTGGTAGCCAACTTGCTGAGCAGACGTGACTCATAGACCGAATGGGTCAACGGTTTTTCGCAATACACATGCTTGCCAAGCACTATCGCCGTCGACGCAACAATTGCATGCGCATGATCGGCTGTGCCAACCACCACTGCATCAATTGATTTACCCATCTCGTCGAGCATCTTGCGATAATCCCAATATTTCTTGGCATTTGGAAAACGTTCAAACTGGGGCGCTGCCTTTTTCCAGTCCACATCGCACAGAGCGACAATGTTTTCACCTAATGTGTTGAGATGACCAAGAATAGAACCGGCACGGCCGCCTGGTCCAACTATAGCCACGTTCAACTTGTCCGATGGAGCCTGAACCCCACTGTGACTTCTCCCTAAAACACTGTTAGGGACAATCGTAAGCGCTGCTGCAGCAACTGCGCTTTGCTGAAGAAACAACCTTCTTGTAATAGCCGACATAGTATTATCTATTAATTAATGAATATGTATAAATTTTCGCAAATATAGTAATTTAGTATTGGAATGAAAAAAAATCCGACTAAAAATTGATAAAAAAATTTAAAAGTAAAAAATATTTTTCGATAGAAAGCGCCTTGATTGAATGAAGACGACATTACCACAGTATATATATATTATTGATATCATGCAATTTAAATAATTTTAATGAAAATGCTGAAGTAAATTGATTTTTTCGGAAGCATTTGAAAGAAAATGTTCGATTTGTCGCGCAATTTCATTGTTTTTTCCAAGAAAAATCGTATCTTTGTAGCCTGAATTTTAGAAGCAATGTTTTTGTCTGAATTAACAGCCGTATCGCCTCTCGATGGACGCTATCGGGAAAAGGTCGAAGCGTTGGACGCTTTCTTTTCCGAATTTGCCCTTATCAAATACAGGGTGAAAATCGAAATAGATTATTTCATTTCGCTATGCGATTTGTTACCTCAACTTAAAATGCTGAATACTAATGACAATAAACAAAAACTACTTAAAATTTACACGGATTTTTCACTTGATGACGCCCTTCGTATTAAAGCTATCGAAAAGACAATCAATCACGACGTGAAAGCTATCGAATATTTTCTTAAAGAACAATTCGATCAATTCTTATGGCAAGATTATAAGGAATTTATACATTTTGCACTCACCTCGCAAGACATCAATAATACCGCTTTGCCGCTTGCCTTGAAAGAAGCGTTGGAGAAAGTATATTTACCTGATTTGCAAGATGTTATTGACTACCTAAAGAATTATGCCCAAGCGTGGAAAGATATCCCCATGTTAGCCAAAACACATGGTCAACCGGCTACGCCTACAAGAATGGGAAAAGAAATCAATGTGTTTGTATATAGGCTTGACAATCAATTGATTTTGTTAAAAAATATTCCTATATCCGCCAAATTCGGAGGTGCCACCGGCAATTTCAATGCCCATCTCGCAGCATATCCGGACATAGACTGGCCGGCTTTTGCAAATCACTTTATAAATAATGTAATAGGATTAAAACGCGAAGAATGGACTACTCAAATCTCAAACTATGATAATTTGGCTGCCATCTTTGACGGTTTGAGACGAATCAATACAATCCTGATAGACTTATGCCGTGATATTTGGCAATATATCTCGTTGGATTATTTCAAGTTGAAAATCTCGGAAAAAGAAGTAGGTTCATCGGCTATGCCACATAAAGTCAATCCAATAGATTTTGAAAACGCAGAAGGCAACTTAGGCATTGCCAATGCACTCCTGACGCACCTGAGCATGAAACTGCCCGTCTCTCGCCTGCAACGAGACTTGACGGATTCGACCGTCCTGCGCAATATCGGAGTTCCATTAGCCCATACCGTGATTGCATTGAAAAGCATAGTGAAGGGACTTGGACGTTTATTGCTGGATGACAGCGTGTTGGAAAAAGATTTAGAGGCTCATTGGAGCGTAGTTGCAGAAGCTGTACAAACTATTTTACGCAGAGAAGGCTATCCTCAACCTTACGAGACTTTGAAGAAGCTGACCCGTACAAATGAAGTGATTACAGCTCAATCGATTGCACAATTTATTGAATCTCTCCAACTAAATCAATCCGTTAAAAAAGAATTAAAATCAATAACACCCCATAATTACTTAGGTATTAATTAAATATATAATTAATAAATCATGTGATCGGGAGATTAACATCGTATAACAATCAAAATTAGAATTACAAATGAATGTTGAACAAAGTAATGACTATCAACCACCTAAAAAAATGAATGAATTTCAAAATCAAGCGAGACGATTTGACTCGCAATCGCAAAACCGGGAAAAAAGACCTGTCTTTCGAGAACCCAGAGAGGGAAATGCTCAAGCAAATGATGCGTCAAAAAACGCTATAGGGCGTCGTCCGCGCATCAAAGACAGTCAGCGAATTAACTATAATCGTCCGCCGTCGTTCAATCACCGGCAGGATGAAGGTAATCGCAATGTTAGCCAGCAACGTTATGCTACTCAATCTGATCAGAGAGAGAAGCGTCCCTATCAGGCACGTCCGCCTCAACGCCCTCCTTACGCTGAAGGTGGCAACACGGAAGGCAATTTTCGCGAAAAGCCAAAAATGGCAAATAGACCAAATTATGCCGGTAAGTATAATAACAACAAACCGGCAGGCAAGAATGTACGCAATACAGGCAACTATAATCCAAACAAGAAATACAGTCGCCAGAAACAGTTGAAGTACAAAGAGTTATTGAGTGATCCCAACGAACCTATCCGCCTTAACAAATTTCTGGCAAATGCAGGTGTATGTTCACGTCGCGAAGCCGACACATATATCCAAGCCGGTGTAGTGAAAGTAAATGGCCAAGTGGTCAATGAATTGGGAACAAAAATATCTCGTCTTGACAACGTAATGTTCCACGACCAGAATGTGAAAATCGAAAGCAAGATTTATATCGTGCTGAACAAGCCGAAAAATTGTGTCACTTCTACCGAAGATCCGCAGGAACGGCTGACTGTCATGAAGTTAGTTCAGAATGCTTGCGATGAACGTATTTATCCTGTCGGCAGATTGGATCGCAACACTACAGGCGTTCTCTTACTTACAAACGATGGTACTTTAGCTGCGAAACTCACCCATCCATCATTCAAGAAGAAAAAAATCTATCATGTTTGGTTAGACAGAGACGTGGCCGTTGAGGATATGGAAAAAATCGCAAACGGTATCGAACTGGAAGATGGTGAGATTCATGCAGATGCTATAAGCTATGTCAGCGAGGACGATCAGAATCAGGTAGGAATTGAGATCCATTCCGGTCGCAACCGCGTTGTTCGCCGTATGTTTGAAGCACTTGGTTATCACGTTATTAAGTTAGATCGCGTATATTTTGCAGGACTGACAAAAAAGAATCTGCCCCGAGGCAAATGGCGTTTCTTGAATGAAATGGAAGTCAATGCATTACGGATGGGATCGTTTGAGTAATGAACAATGAATAATGAACAATGAACAATGAAAATTTGAACTTTGAACTTTGAACTTTGAACTTTGAACATTGAACTTTGAACATTGAATATCTTTAGTTATGGAACGGATAAAGATCGCAGACGTACTGAGGACTGATGCGCTGGGCACAGTCCTTAACGTAAGAGGCTGGGTACGAACGCGCAGGGGTAGCAAGCAGGTGAATTTCATTGCGTTAAACGATGGGTCAACGATTCATAACCTGCAAATCGTCGTTGAAGTGGAGCGTTTTGGCGAAGAATTTCTGAAACCTGTCACAACAGGTGCCTGCATAAGCGTAACCGGCAAGTTATTGCAGTCGCAAGGGGCAGGACAAAGCGTTGAACTGCAGGCAGATGAAATTCAAATCTACGGGACGGCAGACCCTGCCTCCTACCCGTTGCAGAAAAAAGGACATTCACTGGAATTTCTGCGAGAGATCGCGCATCTGCGTCCGAGGACAAACACGTTTGGCGCCGTCTTTCGCATCCGTCATCACATGGCGATGGCGATCCATACCTTCTTTCATGAACGTGGTTTTTTCTATTTTCATACGCCAATCATCACAGGATCAGACTGCGAGGGAGCCGGACAGATGTTTCAGGTAACAACGATGAACCTTCTCGACCTTCAAAAGGACGAAAAAGGCGCAATCCTTTATGACACAGACTTTTTCGGCAAACCGACCAGCCTGACCGTCTCGGGACAGCTGGAAGTGGAACTGGCGGCGCTGGCCCTAAGCGAGGTATATACATTCGGCCCAACGTTTAGGGCTGAAAATTCAAATACGCCGCGCCACCTGGCCGAGTTCTGGATGATTGAGCCTGAAATGGCTTTCTACGAGATTGCCGACAACATGCAACTGGCCGAAGAATTTATCAAATACTGCCTGCAATGGGCGCTGGACAATTGCATGGACGATATCCGTTTCCTTAATGACATGTTTGACAAGGAATTAATCGAACGGCTAAACTTTGTCCTGTCGCAAACATTCATCCGCCTGTCCTACACCGAAGGGATCAAAATCCTCGAAACGGCGATTGCCGGCGGCAAGAAATTTGAGTTTCCGATAAGCTGGGGAGCTGATTTGGCTGCTGAACATGAACGTTACCTGGTCGAAGATCATTTCAAATGTCCCGTCATACTGACCGACTATCCGAAAGAGATTAA
>JAITMM010000153.1 GCA_031277335.1 Tannerella sp.
CGCTCTTCTCCGTCGATATGGAAATTGACAGGGCCTTGAATGATATAAAACGATTCGTCTTCATTATGAGTATGAGGCGTATGTGTCTGTCTGCCATTATATACGCACGACATTTTGACTGTGAGCGTATCTCCCATTCCCTTGGGAATATAATAATGCGCCCATCCGTTTTTATTTATGTTTTCGCGGCCTTCGCTATATCTGTCGATATACGTTTCAATCTCGCCCGGCACTGCGCGACGGATATTCTGTGCAGATAAGCTTAAGGAAATCAAGGCTATGCCTGCTATGATATAAATTGTTTTTTTCATTAAAAATAACTGAATAAATAAAAAAAGGGGTTGCGATAAATGTTTACCGCAACCCCATGTAAAAAAATTAAATAATCGGTTCCCATCCCGGCTCATACGTCCTTGCCCAGAGCGACTGTGCTTCGGGGCTGTTGAGGATATGTCCGCTTGACGGGTCGGTGATCAGCCTCTGGCCTGTGCGCCAGGCGATATTGCCCAATTGCACCAGAGTAGTACTCTTGTGGAGTTCAGCCACATCTGCATGTGGGCGGCGGTTATTCTTGATCGCATCTAAGAAGTCGGCGATATGCAGTGCGTCCATACCTACGTTGGGGCTTGCCAAATCGCGTCCGTCCACCACTTGTTTGGAATCCACTTCCTTGACAACTTTATTTTGCTGGTCTATAACGCGATACCCATCATGTCCCGTCTCCATTGCGCCGTTTTCACCATAGAAGATGACGCCACGGTCACGGCCTTCCGAGTCTACGGCATTGCAGCTTCGACCTTCCCAGACGACGAGGCAGTCGTTTCCGAATTGCAGATTGATCGTCTGCGTGTCAGGCGTTTCCCAGTCATCATGGAATGCGAAACGTGCTCCTTCGGAACTGACCAGTGTCGGAAAATCCACACCCAGCCCCCAGCGGACGACATCGATCTCGTGGGTGCCGTTGTTCAGCGCTTCGCCTGTGCCCCAGTGCCAGAACCAGTGCCAGTTGTAGTGGATCAGGTTGTCCTGATACGAGCGGCGCGGTGCGGGGCCTTGCCACAAGTCGAAATCGAGATTTGAGGGGACGGGCACCTTCTTTCCGAATCCGATGGAGACGCGCCGGTTGGTATACCATGCCCTGGCAAAATAGACACGTCCGATGATTCCATTGTGCAACTCATTGATACCCTCGATGATATTGGCACAGGAGCGTCGTTGAGCGCCTACCTGCACGATGCGGTTGTATTTGCGGGAGGCCGCAATGGCCAACTCGCCTTCGCGCGGATTGTGGCTAAGCGGCTTTTCGACGTACACGTGTTTGCCTGCCTGGCAACCCATAATAGCGGCCGGCGTATGCCAATGGTCGGGAGCGGCGCAGAAGAGTGCATCCACATCCTTCTGTTCAAGCACCTTGCGGATATCCTTTTCCGTCTTAGGGCTGCCGCCGGCATTCTTGACGGCATCAACGCCTTTCTTCAGCGCGCCTTCCTCTACATCGACTACCCATGCCACATTTGCAGCAGCGTTGCGCTGGAAATTCCTCGCCATGCCGGAGCCACGTCCGTTGCAGCCCATAACGGCCACATTGATTCGTTCGTTGGCACCGACGATATTGGCATAGCTTTGGGCGCTGAATGTCAGTCCGCCCAGCGTCAACCCCAGACCCGTAGCCCCTGCCTGTTTGATAAATGTCCTTCTTGTTGTATTCATATCTAAAATATTTAGTGATTAATTACTTTAAGACCTTGATTTTTATGTTTCTAAACGACACCTCGTCATGGTGATCCTGCAAGAGGATATGTCCCTCCTTCACATCGCCGAACACAGGCTCCGAACCCTTAAACTTACTCAGTTCATAGGCATCCATATACGCCTTACTTTTCCGCTCGAACGTAAGCACTTTCTGGCCGTTGAGGTAATGTTCCACTGTCAAGCCTTTCGATACGACCCGCCCTTGATTCCATTCTCCGACAGGACTGTCTTTCTTGTCCTTGGCGGGTGCAAACATGTCATACAAACCGCCCTGCAACCTGTTGTTGTCATGTCCCAGTTTGGCGTCGGGGTGAACTGCGTCATCAAGTATCTGGTACTCAAATCCGAGCCATCCGCCTTTGTCATATCTCGTAAAGAAATATTTCAGTCCGCTGTTGGCGCCTTTAGTGATTCTGAACTCAAACGTCAGGTCAAAGTCGGAATACTGATCTTTGGTGATAATATCGCCGCCGCGTTTGGCACCTCCCTTATTGACGGTCAGCACGCCGTCTTCCACCGTCCAACCTTCCGTAGGCGGCTCTTGCGTCCGTACCGTGATCCATCCGTCCAGATTTTGGCCGTTGAAAAGCAACTTCCATCCCTGCTGCACTTCCTGAGGAGTCAAGGTATTAAGCTGCGCATTCCCTATTCCGAAAACAAGGAAGAGGGTAGCAAAAATAATACTGATTTTTTTCATTGTTAATAAATATTTATCGTTGTGCATAACCTCTGTTCTGGATTAACATGCCGGGATTTGCTTCCATGGCTGTCAAGGGGATAGGATAGGACAATGCGTCGTCCGTCCAAGTGAAGTCTGCATATCCGTCATTCTTTTGTTCGGCAATCATCACGTCTCTTGCCCTGCCCGTGCGGACGAGGTCAAACCAACGATGATTCTCGAAAGCCAGTTCGACTCTTCTTTCCTTTTCGATAGCCAGCAAAAGGGCATCGGGAGAAGGATAGTCTTCTGCTTTCAGGTCAGCCAACAGATTGGCAGGCTTTTCAATTTCAGGGTCTCCCGGCGTGTTGCGTGCACGCTGGCGAATCCTGTTGACATAGTCGATGGCTTCCTGACTGCTTCCGCCGGTGCGAACGAGCGCTTCGGCATAAAGCAGATAGACGTCGGCCAGACGCAGTTCTATCCAGTTATTGTCGTTATCGCTTCCGCTGGTGGCAACGTCGTAGTATTTACATACGTACCGGTCCTGATTGAAAGCACCTGTATTGGCGCTGACCCATCCGTCGCGCATGCTGACAAATTTGCGCGGATCGCCGAGTTCGTAGGCATTGGACATATCACCTGTGGGTGCGTTCGTGCCTCCCTTATCGCCTATAAGTACGACTTCCTTGTCGGAGAACCTTGGTGCAAAGTTATTGTTCCAAGGGCTTCCGGTGACACCATCGGCAGATCCTTTCTTATACTGGACTTCAAAAAGAGATTCTGATGTATTTTTATTAGACACATTAAAAAGCGCATTGTAAGTCGGTACCAATGAATAGCTTGAATTATTGATTACTTTTCTGAACTGTTCGATGGCTCTTGTATAATACTCATTTCCGCGATTCAGAGGAAAGCCTGCCATTGTCATATAGACCTTACCCAGCATTGCGGAAGCGCCTGCACTTGTTACGCGTCCAACGTCTGTGGAGCCATACGATGCAGGCAGATTGGCTTCGGCAAATTGCAGGTCGGACACGACCAGATCGTATACATCCTGCAACGGAGCGCGTCCCAGTTCATAAGCTTCGGCGATTGTAATTTCGTGGTCGACGAGTACCGGCCCGAGCAATTCGCCATTCGTGGCATATCCGCCGAATATACGGTTCATATAAAAATACATAAGCGCCCGCAGAAATGAAGCCTCTGCCTTAAACTGAGTTTTCTTTGCCGGGTCAGTAAATTCGATCTCGTCAATGCGGCCGATAACGATGTTGGCCCTCAGAATGAGATTGTAACTTCTATCCCAGATATTTGTGGGAAAGCCATTGTCCGGAAACAGCGGCTGCGAATAGTCATCAACGCCTTTTTCATTGGCCGGATTGCCTGCCAACCAGGAATATGTCGTATTGTCCGAACGTATCTCGCACACATGATAATTGTCGTTATATAAGCTCCGTAATCCTTGATATGCAGATAAAACGGCTTGGTTCATATCGGTTTCAGTCTTGTAAAACCCTTCTGAACTTAAATTTGAAATTGGATTTCTTGTAATAAAATCCTCGCTGCATGAAGAAAAGTATACGACAGCTATCAGTAAAAATATTATCTTTTTCATATTTATATTTTTATTATCGTTAAACTTAAAATGTAATATTGGCACCAAAAATAAAGGAACGCGCTGAAGGATAACTTGCATAGTCACCACCCAGCGAAAGATTGAAATTACTATTATTGGAACTCGTTCCTTCACTGCTGGCTTCTGGGTCAAATCCTTGGTATTTAGTCCACGTATACAGATTCGATCCCGTGATGTAGAAATGCAGTCCTGTTATGCCTATTTTTTGCGTTAGCGCCTTGTCCACGTCATATCCCAGCGTCACATTGCGCACACGCAAGTACGAAGCATCCTGTACCCATGCCGACGACGGGTCTCGCTGCCAACCTGTCGGGTTGCGAGTGGCACGGAAGTGAATCCCGTCTCCCGGATCTTCAGGTGAGCGCCAGCGGTTGAGTTGGTCGACTGTTGCATTGCGGTCGCCGTGATAGATGCCGCTCATTCGTTTCCAGAAGCTGAAAGTCTCCGCACCGTAAGATGAGGTGAGTTGGATTCCCAGGCTCAAGTTTTTGTAGGAAAACGAGTTGTTCAGTCCAGCCGTGAAAATAGGCTGGTTGCTTCCAAGTATTTCCTTGTCATTGGCGTCCATAATGTTATTTCCATCGACATCTTTATATCTTCCGTCACCAACTCTGTCGACAGCCAGATGAGGATACTTGTCTAGGTCAGCCTGACTCATAAATACGCCTTCAAATACATAGCCCCAAAAACTGCCGATCTCATCGCCAACTCTGGTGACAAATGCGTTATTGGCATTGGGAGCGCTTCCGTAAATAGGTTGTCCGTCAGGTCCCAATTCCAATACCTTATTTTTATTAAAGGCAATATTGAAATCGGTCGACCACTTAAAGTCACCGATAAAATTCCTGGTGTTCAACGTCAAATCCATTCCCCTGTTCGATACTTTACCGATATTCTGAACCTGCGAGGCATAGCCGGTAATTCTTGGAACAGGCACGTTTAATAACAAATCGATGGACTGACTATCGTAGAAGTCGGCTTCCAGATGAACCCGGTTGTTCAATAACCCTATTTCAAGCCCAAGATTATATTCACGCTTTTTCTCCCAGCCCAGAATGGGGTTAGGCATTGTATTTGGGTTCACTGTGGTACGAATTGCACCACCGGTTGGATAAAATGCGGTGCCAAGTATACCGATTGCGGCATAATCTCCGATCCTGTTGTTACCGGTCAAACCGTAACCTCCCCGGAGTTTAAGGTCGCTGATGATTTCAAGGTTCTGCATAAACTTCTCCTGCGAAATACGCCAGGCAGCCGAAAGCGTGGGAAATGTTCCCCATTTATTCTCGCTTCCGAAGCGTGAAGAACCGTCGGCACGAAGTGTAGCTGTCAGGATATAGCGGTTGTCGAAGACATAGTTGACACGTCCGAAGTAGGATATCATAGAATTTTCACTCTCTTGATTTCCCAATGATTCCATAATACCTGCGTTTAGCGTCGTTATATTATCATTTGGGAAAGTAATAGCTTCAGCATCAAGAGTAACCCTTTTATAATACTCTGTCGAATACCCCAACATTACATTCAAGGCATGTATTTCATTAAAGGTTCGATTGAAGTTTAATGTATTTTCAATGACCCAGTTGCTGAATGTAGTCCGGCCGGTGGTTGCTTCAGCCGGACGTGGCGCTCTGGAAGCGTCTTTATCTACATAAGAGGGTTGGAACCGTTTACTGCTGTTATCCTGCACACCTCCATTAATGGATAACCTGTATTTCAATCCGCTGATAATCTCCCATTCTGTAGCCAATGTACCCATCCATCCGTAGCGTCTGCGCTGATTCAGGATGTTTTCGGCAATGGAAATCGGGTTGGAATTGTCTCCCACCAATATTTCCGGATTACGCACCATCGACCCGTATGACCCGTCCGGGTTTCGCTGCGGATAAATGGGTGGGTTATTCAGTGCATACTGGAGCGGCGCGTCTTTTCCATTATCTATTACGTTTGAAGATTGATGAAATGCCGACAGTGTTCCTTCTATCGAAATTGTTTTTGATACTTTGGTCGAAAGACTGGAACGAAAGTTAAAACGCTCGCTATCAGTGTTAATAATAATACCATCGCGGGCTGTATAACTGGCTGATAAGGCATAGCGCGTACCTTCATTACCACCCGATACGGACAAGTCGTACTGATGCATTAAAGCATCTCTAAACAACAGGTCTTGCCAATTGTTGTCATCCATCTGTGCGACGGAAGTCGGGTCAAAGAAATTGTATTTATACCCGCCAGTTCCATCAGGGATCATGTAAAGCGTACTGGCTGATGCATAAAGCTCGCGGCGCGAGTTGGGGTCATTGATTGTATGTGGCGATTGATTCGGGTCGGCAGAATTAAGCGGAGCATCAAGCCATGCCTGGTTTCTGCCGTCTATCACCCAGTCCACATACTGGTCACGGTTCATCATCTTCAATTGCCGTTCTACCTGCTGGAATCCGACAAATGCATTCAGCCGGACGGTCGGTTTGCCTGCCTGCCCTTTTTTGGTAGTGATCAGCACGACGCCATTGGCGCCACGTGAACCGTAAATGGCTGATGAAGAGGCATCTTTAAGGATTTGAATCGTTTCAATATCCGAAGGACTTACAAGATTGAAAGCTGAAGCTTCCATCGGAAATCCGTCGACCACATAGAGTGGTTCGTTGGACTGGGTGATGGAGCTTGTCCCACGTATACGTATTTTAATAGCGTCTTCGCCGGGCATACCGGTTGTCTGCTGAATCTGTACGCCTGCAAGCTGCCCTGCCAGCGCCTCGCCAAAGTTCACCGATGAACGGTCTTTTAAATTTTCTGACGAAGCCGATGCGATAGCCGTACTTACGTCCGACCGCCGCTGCGTGCCGTAGCCTACGACTACGACTTCATCTAATGATTGGGTATCTTCTTCAAGAGTCACATTTATCGATCGTTGAGAACCGACTCTGACTTCTTGAGACAGATAGCCTACGTAACTGAATACCAGTACTGACTGAGCATTCGGAACAGACAGAGAATACTTTCCGTCTATATCCGTCACAGCACCTGTCGTCGTACCTTTCACTAAAACGTTTACGCCTATCAGCGTCTCATTTCTTGTATCCGTGACTGTGCCGGTCACAGTGATTTGAGCAAATGCCGCATAAGACGTAAATGACAATAACATCAAGGCAATGAAGCCTTTCATCCATTTTTGCATACTTCTCTTTTTATTTAATGGTTTGTAAAATCCTAAAAATCGCTCCAAATATAAACACAATAAATTACAAACGAACAATTTTTGTACAAAAATTATCAGGATTTAAACTCATCCCATAAAAAACATTGATTTTTTTGCTTGATTACCTAAAAAAGAAATTAACGTGAAACGGTCTAATACTCTCTTTTATCAGAATCGCAATTTACATATATTGGGCATCGGTATGGTTATTGCCAATGTACGTAACTATATATTTTTCTGCTTTTTGAAGAAAAAAAACATAGTAAGTTGTGTGTCTGTTTTTTCGTATGGTAATATATAATGTCTATCAAATTGTTGAGATATTCAGAAACTTCCGGTACATAAAGAATCATAATCATCACGTTACACATTTCTTGTTATCGAACAGGTCGTCGATATGAAGACAAACTCTTCTGACAAGTTCGTCGCCTGTGATGCATTGTTTCTCCAACGTTTCATATTCGGCAACAACTTCATCGGATTGGATATCTTGTTCTTCAAATTCGACAAACTCCAATGTATGAAGATGTTGAATCAATTTTTCAGAACCTCTTGCCTTATCGTTAATTTTAACTGTAATCATAATCGTTTTTTTAACATTTCGCAAAGATAACGATATTTAGCGGAATAACTAAAATTTGATTGTCAATTATTTTTGTGACGTAGTCGGGCGGCTGGAGGTGGCGCGTCGCTGGGTGATGCGCGAATGTGGCGGCACGCTTTCCGTCAGCCAGATATTGCCGCCGATGATGGAATCGTGTCCGATTGTGATTCGTCCGAGAATGGTCGCGTTGGAGTAGACGATGACGCGGTCTTCGACAATTGGATGACGCGGCACGTTGATAGGCTTGCCACATTCATCGAGGATATAACTTTTTGCGCCTAACGTGACGCCTTTATATAAATGTACGTGATGGCCGATGATGCAAGTCTCGCCGATGACGACGCCCGTGCCGTGGTCAATGCTGAAATATTCGCCTATCCTGGCGCCAGGATGAATGTCTATGCCTGTGGCCGAATGTGCCATCTCCGTGATAACACGCGGCACGACAGGCACGTCGAGAAGCAACAGTTCGTGCGCCATGCGATAATGTATCATTGCCTGAATGCTGGGGTAGCAGATGATGACTTCTCCATAGCTTCTGGCAGCAGGGTCATTGTCGAACATTGCTTCTACATCAGTGAATAACAGTCGTTTAATCTCAGGTATACGCTCTATGAAAGCTAATGCTATCTCAGAGGAATCACTCTCGGACTTCCCGTTAGTCAACTCGGTAAAGAAATGTAATCCGTTGGCAATCTGTTCTTTTAATAGCGTATTCAGACATTCAAGGTTGAGACTGATATGATATTGCTGCAATACCGGGCTGGCTCCTGTCTCATTAAAAAAACCGGGGAACACTATCTCCTTGAATAATTGCACGATCTGCGCCAATTTATGCGGATTGGGTAATGGGCGTCCTGCATTGGCAGAGATATAACTATACTGATCCATCGAATTTCTTATCCGGTCTTCGACTTTTCTCAATACTTCATCAGTAGAACGTTCTGTCATCTTTTTGTTGATTTGGGTACAAAAGTAATGAAAATTCCAACAACTTTTTCATGACAGGCATTTTTTTATTCGGGAGATAATTGTTATATTTGCCAAAAAACGAGAAAAAATATTTTATGATCAACAGGGAACTTATTAATCCTCAGAGTATTGTAGTAGTAGGCGGCTCAAACAACACCTCTAAACCGGGTGGAAATTGTATCCGTAATCTGCTTCAAGGCGAATATAAAGGCAAATTATATGCCGTCAATCCGAAAGAAACGGAAGTGCAGGGCTTGAAATGTTTCAGGCATGTGTCCGATATTCCTTCTACCGATCTGGCAATCATTTCGATACCGGCTGCTTTGTGCCTCGAGACGATCAAGATTCTGGCGCGCGAAAAAGGCGTCAAGGCGTTTATCATGTTTACAGCCGGTTTCAGTGAGACGACGGACGAAGGGAAAGTGCTTGAACAGCAGATTGTCGAAGTCATCAATGAAGCCGGCGCCTGCCTGATAGGGCCTAACTGCATCGGCATGTTAAACAGGTATCATCACAGCCTCTTCACGCTCCCCATCCCTGTAATGGATCCTTTCGGCGTGGATATGATTTCCAGCTCGGGAGGGACAGCTATCTTTCTGATGGAATCGTCTATCCATATGGGCCTTAGATTTAACTCTGTCTGGTCTTTCGGTCATGGCGCGCAGGTGACGGTCGAAGATATCGTGGAATATATGGACATGCACTTTAATCCCGCGACGGATTCGCGCATCAAACTGCTTTATATCGAAAGCATCAAAGACCCTGACAAGCTGCTTGAGCACACGAGTTCGCTGATCCATAAAGGCTGCAAGATAGCTGCCATCAAATCAGGGACTTCCGAGTCAGGCCTGCGGGCGGCTTCATCGCATACGGGCGCGATGGCCAACCCTGACCTGGCCGTCGAAGCGTTGTTCCGCAAGGCCGGCATCGTCAGGTGTTACAGCCGCGAAGAATTGGCTACCGTCGGTGCCGTCTTCACGCAGAAAGAGCTGAAAGGCCGCAACATAGCCATAGTCACACATGCCGGCGGGCCGGCCGTCATCCTGACAGATGCGCTGGCCAAAGGCGGGATGTCAGTCCCTCCGCTTTCCGACGTACCGCAGGCTGAGCACCTCAAGCAGCAACTGCTGCCCGGCTCCTCGGTCAGCAATCCTATTGATATTCTCGGCACGGGTGGCCCGGAGCATTTGGCCACAGCCATTGATTATTGTGAAAATAAATTCAAAGACATTGACGGAATTGCCGTTATCTTCGGCAGCCCCGGTCTGACAAGGGTGTATGAGGCGTATGACGTGCTCGACCAAAAGATGCGGACATGCAAGAAGCCGATTTTCCCGATTTTGCCTTCCGTCAGCACGGCATGGGACGAGACAAATGTCTTTATCAAAAAGGGACACGTGAACTTCAGCGACGAGGTCGGCTTAGCAACGGCGCTGACAAAAATGCTCAATACGCCACAACCGATGGCCAATAACATGGAACTCAAAGGAGTAAATATTCCTGCCGTCCGTAAAATCATTGACTCCATCCCCGAGTCGGGATATATCGCGCCTCATCTGGTGCAAAAACTCTTCAAGGCCGGCAATATCCCGATGGTTGAGGATCTGGTGTCTGACGAATGGCCGAAGT
Organism: Tannerella sp.; assembly: GCA_031277335.1. Lineage (GTDB taxonomy): Bacteria > Bacteroidota > Bacteroidia > Bacteroidales > Tannerellaceae > Tannerella. The sequence goes on from JAITMM010000153.1 coordinate 10,454, forward strand.
TACGCGATTTCGCCGAGAAGACCGGTTATCCGGTGGTAGCCAAGGTGGTAGGACCGGTGCACAAGTCGGATATCGGTGGCGTGGCCCTGAATGTACGTTCGCAAAAGCACCTGGAGATAGAATTTGAACGGCTGATGGGATTGCCTGATGCCCAATCCGTTATGGTACAGCCCATGTTGAAGGGACAGGAACTTTTTATCGGGTCGAAGTATGAAGAACGGTTCGGACATATTGTCCTCTGCGGACTGGGGGGCATATTTGTTGAGATTTTTAAGGATGTAGCGTCCGGACTGGCACCGTTGGTAACGGAGGAAGCGCTCTCAATGATCCGTTCGCTCAAGGGATACAAGATATTTCAAGGCGCACGCGGTCAGCAGGGTATCAATGAATACGCCTTCGCCAAACTTATCGTACAATTATCATCGCTGCTCCGCTTCGCCGTAGAAATCAAGGAGTTAGATATTAACCCATTGTTAGCCACCGATAAAGGCATCATCGCGGTGGATGCACGAGTGAGGGTAGAAGTGTAGTGAAATACATTTTTTTATTAAAAAATATTAGATAATATCAAAACAATCACTAATTTTACCGCGATTTTCATGGGATGTGACAAGATTCGATGTTCCCATGAATACATAAATATAGTAAAGTGATAAGATTTGTATCGTCTAACTTTTTAAATACGTAACTCAAAATGAGAAAGATTGCAGTAATAATCGGGTGTTTAATATCCCTGTCGTTCGCAAGTTTTGCGCAAGATATTATTATCACCAAATACGGATCGAAAATAGAAGCTAAAATCCTGGAGATCAGAGATGGCAGTATTTGGTTTAAGTTTTATGAAAATCAGCAGGGTTCCACTTATTCGATTGCGGAAGACACCGTCTCCGAAATTATTTATGAAAAGGTGAAAGAGCCTGTCAGACAGGATCGTGTCATCACGCAACCAAACCAGCCAACCCAGACGCAACGTCAAGGGACAACCGGCACCTCAACTCAGCGCCAAAGTCCGCGAACAACCGAGCAGCAACGCCGGCAAGACGCCGAACCGGAAAGGACGCAACGGCAGACAAGAGTCGTCGAACGGGAAGTACGGCAAGCGCAACCGGAAGAAGACGAGTATTACGAAACTTATGAACAATACAGACTTGCGCAGGAACGGCGCAGGTCAAATTCGAATCCGTTCCGCTTTGGAGTAAAAGCAGGTTTAAACATGTCTTCCTTAGTTGGTTACGGCAATGTGATTGATGATTATTCAGCAGATGGAATAGCCGGTTTTACGGTGGTTACTAAACCCGGTTTTCACGTCGGCTTGACTGCTCAATTTATGTTCACTCCTGAAGTAGGCCTCGAAACGGGCCTGATGTTCTCCACATTAGGAACCAAATTCAAATATTCGCAAAGTCAAACTCACGAAGTAGATGATCCCGATTTTGGCAATTTTGACGTAGAAGGCACTACCAATACGTATTATGTGCAAATACCTGTCTCATTCCTTTATAAATTCAATATAACGGATGATTTTTCCATCTATCCATCGTTGGGACTTTATGCCGGATATGGCATCTACGGGACGGAAAAGAAAGAAGGTGTTGGTAACGGCAGTGACCGTTATTCGTATGATACAAACGTATTTGGACGCGCCGTTCGCAGAGTGACCGAAAACGGCGGGCCGCAGAGAGAGTACTATGTGGATAAACATTATAGCGGTTTGGGCCAGCAAATTGAACTTGCCAACCGCTTCGATGCAGGCTGGACAGTCGGAGCGACAGCGCAGTATACAAATTTTATATTCGGAGTAGGATTCTCGCAGGGATTCACGTCTTTCGATAAAGACGCCATACTATGGGATAATCAAAATTTCGAATATAAAGTCGGCAACAGCAAACTGAAAAACAGGAATTTCAACGTATCGGTCGGATATTTGTTCTAAGTCGTCACAAAAACCTTTATTCAGTTACTCAATTATTGATTGATTCAGTTATTGAGTTATTCAGTTATTGAGTTATTCCTCTTAACCAGCACCTTATCAATGCGTACCTTGTCCATGTCGACAATTTCAAATTCAAAATTTTTCCAGACGAGTTTGTCGCCGGTTTGGGGGACGCGTTCCAATTCGTTTAGAATCAGGCCGCTCAGTGTGTTGTAGTCATTGTCGGCATAGAGATATTCCATATCGTAGAATGCCAGAAAATCGTAGAACGAATATTGTCCGTCGACGAGCCATGTGCCGTCCGACCGCTCTTTGATCTCCATTTCCTCATCCATCTCGAGCACCTGACCGATCAGTGCTTCGAGGATATCGTTCAGCGTGACAATGCCCTGGATTCCACCAAATTCGTCGGTCACCATCCCGTAGGTGATATGCGTTTTCTTAAAGAGTTCCAACGTGTTGTAAACACTCTGATTTTCAGGGACAAACTGCGGCGGGCGCAGCACATGTGACAAGCTGAAATCTGCCATATCGATCTTATCGAACAAGTCTTTCAGATAGACGACGCCAACGATATTGTCTAATTTCTCAGACACAACGGGATAGGTATTAAACAGATTGCTCCTGACTTTTTCCTTGATCACGGCCGGAGTATCGGCTATGTCAATCCATATCAGGTCACTGCGATGGGTCATGATGGAGCCTACGTCGCGGTCGCCGAGCGTAAAAACACGCTCCACGATATCCTGCTCCACTTCCTGCACCTCGCCGCCGTCAAAACCCTCTTTCACAATGGCTTTGATCTCTTCTTCCGTCACTTTGCTGTCATTCATCTTGTTAAGCCCCAGCAGCGTCAACACCAAAACAGTGCTTTTCGACAGTAGCCATACAAACGGTAAAGTGATGAGTGACAGGATATTCATCGGGTTGGCAGACGACATGGCTACGTGTTCGGCAAATCCCATCCCGATGCGTTTGGGCACAAGCTCTCCGATGACCAGTTGTAAATAAGTGATACCTACTACAATAAGGATTTTTGAAATCATAAGGGCATAAGGCTCAACCCATGGAACGCGGGAGAGGACGGCGGATAAATCGCTCGCAAAAAGTTCGCCCGAAAGCATACCGTTTAAAATACTGATCAACGTGATGCCGATCTGAATCGTCGAAAGAAACCGGTCCGGGTTGTTGGCCAGCTCCAATGCCTTGCGGGCTGATTGCCTGCCCTTCTTGCTTTCAATCTCCAAACGCGCCTTTCTCGCTGATAACAAGGCTATTTCAGACATAGACAGCAGTCCGTTCAGCAACGTCAAACCTATGATGATAATTATTCCCATCAAGCAATAAAATACAATTTTCAGCAACAAAGTTAATTAAATTCTTAATTTTTTATACTTTTGTTTGCTCAAATCAACTAATTTAGAATATGATTAATCGAATCAAAGCGTTGCTACAGGAGATTGAGAACCTGAAAGCAAACAATGCAGACGAACTTGAAGCGTTAAGAATCAAATATTTAAGCAAGAAGGGAGAGATATCTTCCCTGATGAATGACTTTCGGGACATTGCGGCCGAACAAAAACGCGAAATCGGCAAATCGCTGAACGAACTGAAAGAAAAGGCGCAGGACAAAATCAATGAACTGAAATTATTTTTCGAGAATGAGCCGTCGGAAAGCGCCGGCCTCGACTTGACGCGGACTGCTTATCCTCTTCCTTTAGGTACGCGCCACCCTATTTCAATGGTTAAGAGAGAGATATGCAATATCTTCGCCCGGCTGGGATTCAGCATTGCAGAAGGGCCTGAGATTGAGGACGATTGGCATGTCTTCTCGTCGCTGAACTTCGCCGAAGACCATCCCGCCCGCGATATGCAGGACACGTTTTTTATACAGCATAGTCCTGATATTGTGCTGCGTACGCATACGTCGTCCGTTCAGACGCGCGTGATGGAACAGCAGCAGCCGCCCATCCGCGTGATCTGCCCCGGCCGCGTCTACCGCAACGAAGCCATCTCCTACCGTGCGCATTGCTTCTTCCACCAGGTCGAAGGGCTGTATGTAGATAAGGATGTGTCGTTTGTGGATTTGAAACAGGCGTTGCTGTTTTTCGCGAAAGAGATGTTCGGGGCTGATACGAAAATCAGGCTCCGCCCGTCGTATTTCCCTTTCACAGAGCCTTCTGCCGAGATGGATATCTCGTGCAACCTGTGCGGTGGGAAAGGATGTCCGTTCTGCAAGCATACCGGGTGGGTGGAGATCCTGGGCTGCGGGATGGTAGACCCTAATGTGTTTGATAACTGCGGGATAGACAGTAAAGTCTATTCAGGCTACGCCTTCGGTATGGGCATCGAACGCATCACCAACCTGAAATATCAGGTGAAAGACCTGCGGATGTTCTCCGAGAATGATGTCAGGTTTCTGAGGCAGTTTCAGAAGAGTTAGGCCACTCTCCAATGAATACAAAAGAACGATATAAAGGCGTACTTGACTGGTTTCAAGTGAATAGGCCGGTGGTTTCAACAGAGCTGCATTACGGCGAAAACCCGTTCCACCTGCTGATTGCCGTCATACTTTCGGCGCAATGCACCGACAAGCGTGTGAATATGGTTACACCTCCTCTGTATCAAGCCTTTCCGACAGTCGAAACGCTGGCCGCCGCATCGCCCGACGATGTATTTGCCTATATCAAATCAGTCTCCTACCCCAACAACAAGGCCAAGCACTTAGTCGGCATGGCTCAAAAGCTATTGTCCGAATTTGGCGGCAAAGTCCCGTCCGAAGTGGACGACTTAGTCAAGTTGCCCGGCGTTGGCCGCAAGACGGCCAATGTAATTGCCTCCGTCGTGTTCGACAAGCCGGCCATGGCCGTCGACACGCACGTCTTTCGAGTATCCAACCGCCTGGGTCTGACCGACAACAGCAAATCGCCCTTAGCCACCGAACGCGAACTGGTGAAACATATCCCCGCCGCCCTGATCCCCAAAGCCCACCACTGGCTGATCCTGCACGGCCGGTACATCTGCCTCGCCCGCAACCCCAAATGCACCGAATGCGGACTGCAACCGTTCTGCAAATATTATCAAGAGAACATGATGAAAAAACCTTATTCATATTGAGTTTTTCCAAAAATAATTTGTACTTTTGCAGTTGGATTTTGGCACATTTTTATTGTAAAACTGTGCCAAAATAAATAATGAATATGACTGATTCAACTCACTGTCAAATAGAAAATATGATAAAAAGAAGAGGTCGTGGGAAAATAATTTTTCCCAACGATTTTTCGGCCACCGGTACGGATGTTGCTGTTCGACACGCTTTGTCGCGTTTGTGCAAAAGCGGGTTGATTTTACGTCTTGCAGAGGGGATTTATCTGTACCCGAAAATTGACAAGGAGTTGGGGCTTGGCGTGTTGTATCCATCCATAGACAACATCGCAAAGGCCATTGCAAAAAAGGACAAGGCAAGAATTGTTCCCACAGGTATTTATGCCCTCAATCGTTTGGGACTTTCTACACAAGTGCCTGCCAACGCCGTTTATTTGACAGACGGTTCGCCGCGCAGAATTAAAATTGGAAAGGGGAAAGGCATTTTATTCAAACATACTGCCCCAAAAAATCTGGCTTTTAAAAGCGATTTGGCAATGCTAACCGTCTTTGCGCTGAAAGAAATCAAAAAAGACAGGGTTACGCAGGAACATTTGGATCGATTGAAATATATCTTGCAACAAATTCCCAAAGAGGAAATATTGCATGACGCAGCAATAATGCCTGCATGGATTAAAAAACTGATTATAAAACTGTATGAATAATTTTTTCAAACTTTCAGCAGAACAGCGTAAACTTGTCATTGAACAAACAAGTGCAAAAGTAAATGACTTATTCCCTCAAATTATTGAAAAAGATCTATGGGTAACGACCATTTTACAACTGATATTTTCATTGCCATTTGCCGGCGAGCTGGTTTTCAGAGGTGGTACTTCCTTGAGTAAAGTGTGGAATGTAATTGAAAGATTTTCAGAAGATATTGACTTGGCAGTTGATAGAGAATTGTTTGATTTAGGAGGAGATTTAACTATTCGACAAATCAAAAAACTACGCAAACAATCTTCTCTTTTCGTAAAAGATTTTTTTTGTGACGAACTGCAAAAGGTTGTTGAAAAATACGACTTGCAAAATCTTTGTAGCATAGAGCCACAGCCAAACGGAGAAGAAGACCAAACCTATCCCGAACCTCGAAAAATATTTATCCGTTATCAGTCGTTATTTGACGCCTTGCCTTACATCAAATCAGAGATTGTGTTGGAAATTGGCGCACGCTCGTTGATTGAATCAACTGCAAAAAGTGAAGTGAAAAGCATGGTTTCCCAAAATTTGCCAATTGAAACCTCACTTGTTAATTCGCAAGTAATCACCGCTATTCCAGAACAGACGTTTATCGAAAAAGCGTTTTTGTTACATGAAATTTTCACTTGCGGTGGACAGATGTTGGCAAACCGCAAAAGCCGTCATTTGTACGACTTGGAAATAATGATGGACAAAGACTTTGCTATCAAAGCAATATCTGATAACGAGCTTTGGAACAAAATACGCCACCACAGGGAAAAATTTACACATGTCAACGGTGTTGACTATTCACAAGATATCCGTCAAAATATTTGTTCTGTTCCGCCCGAACAAGTCATTGACGATTGGAAACAGGATTACGAGGCAATGCAAAATACAATGATTTTTGGCAATTCACTAACATTTAGCGAATTAATAAAAAGAATAAAACAACTTGAAACAGGAATAAGGCAGACAATCACCCGTACGGCAGATGTATCAGCGTTATCAAGATAAAAACAAAGCTGAAAATTCGTTCTTGCTTTATTGGCATAGCTATATACGTTCTTATTTTACACGCACAACAATCTATATATCAAATGATTATCTGCCAAATGCAAAATAAGCATAAAAAAAACATCTATTTTTACATCAAATTTTAACCTAATAACTTTTGGGTTTTATTTGCAAGGAGAGAATCGGCAATCCAATACGTATAAATAGCTGTCGGTATGAATTGTATATTACCGAAGGGGGTCATGTAGGAACCTGTTTTAGATTTAGTAGTCACGATGATCTGATGCAGATTGCGATTGAGTTCCAAAAAAGAATATAACGACTTCAACTCTTTCGGACGTTCATAATATCTGTCTGTCCATTTGACTTCTACGAGTGAAACAGCTTGTTGAGTAGCAGGATCTGTCCACACTAAATCCACTTCTCCCTTCTCTCTGCCCGACGTCCAGTTTGCATAATAAAAGTCTTTTTGTTCGCCTTGGATCCACTGCGCAAAGACAGCTGTTTCAACCATGCTACCCATATAATCGTCCGTTTCGACAATGGGTGAAAAAAGCGCACAACGCAAGGTTGGATTGGTAAGGTATATCTTGAATTGAGTAACTCTTTGCAAATGTTTTGCATTTTGATCAATCCGATGGACGACCTTTATCAAATAAGCCGCTTCCAAATATGCAAGGTATTTTTTTAACGTCTCTTTTTTAACTCCGGATTCCGAAGAAAGTTTTTCATACGAAAATTCATTCCCTGAACGGAATGCAATATGTACAAACAATTTGTTCAACTCCTGAATATCCGTAATTCCATACAGACTGGGCAAGTCACGCAGTAAGACTTTATCAATGATGTCATTTTTTATATAAAGCCCCGGATTTGAGCGTATCTTTTCTGAAAAAACGACCTCCGGATAACCTCCATAATTAAGATATTCCAGGAAAATACGGTTCAATTCATCCATATTTATCGAATCATAAGGGATAATAGAAGAGACATTCCTCTCAACTATAAGATTATGATAACCTAAAAGCTGCACGTATTCGTAAAATGTCAGAGGTGGCAACATGAAATCTGTAAAACGGCCGGCTCCGCTTTCATTACTTTTCATTTTTAATGCGGCAGCGGCCGATCCCGATGCGACAAATTTTACACTCCGATAGCTATCTACAAGTGTCTTGAGATGTATCTCCCAATTTGACAAGTATTGAATTTCATCGTAAAACACATAAAAATCTTGATATACGTCCTCCTGTCTAAGGGCTTGACGGGCAAAGTTAAACAGATCTTCCAACGAAATATTATTGTAGATGGGAGTATCTATCGACAGGTAGATTATTTTTTGAGGGTTGACCCCGCTTTGAAGAAGTTTGTCTATGATATGGTATATCATCACTGTTTTGCCAACCCTTCTTGGCCCCATCAATATTGTGGCTCGCCGTACCGAACGATCAGATACCATGGGATAAAACAAAGCATTATAAGACCTGCGAGGCATCTTTTTGTAGTCATCCGGTATGGTGCCCGTTAACCACCAGGGATTGTCGATCGACATCCTTTTAAGTATTTGTTCCTTTAATTGACTTTCAAGTATACTCATAGAAAATGCATTTTAGACGCGGCAAATGTAAGAAATTTATTTAATATTACAAATCAAATAAAAATAAGATGTTTTAATTATGCTTATTTTTACTGAAAGTTGCATAATAATACCATTTGACACAAAGTATAATCACATCATTTCATTTGTGACCCTGCACCCATATATTGGCAAAACGACTGTGTTTTCTATATTTCCCCGTGAAATCATTACGAATGTCAATACCCAAACGAATCATGAGGGAAATTACTTATTACTTATATTATTCTGTATTACAACCACATACAACTTAAATACAAAATAAGCATAAAAACACATGCTTATTTTGCAGGATGCATGATTCTTTGAGGACATTGTATTAGTTGGAGAGCCTTTTATCAGAAAGACATAATTCAAAAAAAAGTAAAAGAATATCAATTGTTTTTGTATGCTATTGGTAAAAACAGCAATATAATTAAAAAGTTTTCAGAAGCCAACACACCCTTAACATTTGGAAACACCATTTCTTATACTGTTGGAGATCAAAAAAGTCCAATCGTAATAGAGAATAATTTTTATGTTTCGGAAATATCTAATCTCCTTGAGAAAGAAGTATATACTCACTACACAGGCGAATTTTATGTCAAGTATAATTCATCAAGACGCTCACCAAAACATTAAATTCCGGAGAGTTTGGACAAATAGGAACATTCATTATTTGTCAAATTATATTTGTCTTAAAAAATTCATCGGATAAACCGCAAGCGTCTTCCTCCCAATTTTTTTTAGCGATACTATTGAGTATTTCCAAAAATATATTTATTTTTGTACCGAAATGGTACATTAATAAAAAAAACTATGATTGTAGTCAGTACAAGAGAATTTAGAGATAATCAAAAAAACTACTTGGACCAGTTGGATTCAGGGATTGAAATTCTAATTCAAAGAGGGAAAAAGAAAACATATAAAATAATCCCTGTGACGAATGATGATACCCTGATAAACAAGGTGGAATTTTTTGCAAAAATAGACCGGGCTTTAAAAGAAGTAGCAGAAGGAAAAGCAATCGAAATGTTGCCCGACGAATCATTGACCGATTTTTTAGACAGGACAAAGGGAAGCATTTAATAAAATGACAAAGGTCTACACAATAAAATTTGCTCCTACAGCGATAAAAGACATGTTGAAACTTCAAAAGAACGAGTTTTTATACGAAAAAATGGAGGAGTTAATTAAGGAATTAAAAACGCACCCAAGAACCGGGAAAGGGAAACAGGATAGGTCAATGGTCGCGAAACATTAGTGATCAACATCGAATCGTTTACAAGATATTGGAAAAAGAAGTTATTGTTTTTGTGCTTTCGGCATACGGACATTATGATGACTAAAAAAGTTGACAATTGACGAGTTTTTTTACCCAAACAACATTGAAATTCAAAATATAATTTTGCTTTTGCAGGGATAAATCAATGAAAGATAGCTCAATATTTTATCAGAATATTAGAACTCTTCAATTTTTATATCTCATAGGAGGGGTAGATTTCAAACCCCTAACGATGCAATTGGTATGACGTTAATTCCGTCGGGACGGGTGTAGCTGAGTCCTGTTCCTGTGATGATATTCAATGATTTGGGTGGCTTGACTTTTTGAGGGTCTAAAACGGAGACTAATTTTTTCAGGTGGGTCGCGGCTTCTTCAAGTTGCAGGATTCTGTTTTTCCGCAAGCCTGAGTGCCACGAATAAGCACAGCTCCCGACGACTCGATTTTTCGCTGCAATTCACTGTCTATTATTCTATTAATATACGCCATTTAATTTCATTTTACACTTTTAGAGCATTTCATTTTACATATTTCGAGTTTTCTGAAGCACAAAGTTAAAAAAGTATTTCTTTTTGCGGCATCATTTCACTCGGAAATTTCACTTACATCACCATAAATTTATTTTAGTCCTTCATTTTTCCGTTATTTTGCAACAGGGCCGATTCCGTGGGTACATTTTATAAATTGGAGAAGATTATATTTAAAAAACATCAATTTCGATACACCGTAAAAAAATAATGACTATCTTTGCGGCGCTTGTTTTTAAAAAAAAACGGAAGTATTAGTTTAATTATGTACAAATTTTAAATGGATTTAAAATGAAGAAAGTAGTATTGATTTTCGTGAGTGTATTGATGTTAGGAGTTTATTTAAGCTCCTGTAAACCAAGTGACCAGCAATTGCAGACAGCAGTTGAGACGGCCTTGAAAGCTGTGCCCGGTCTTCCGGGTGGAATCGTGTCGCAAGTGTCGGAAGGCGTTGCCACCTTGACGGGGGTTGTGGAGACCGACGAAGCTAAGGCAGCCATCGAAACGGTTGTCAAGGCTGTAAAAGGGTTGAAAAGTGTGACGAACAACATTCAGGTTGTGCCTCCTGTTGTGATTAATCCCGATGATACGCTGATGAGTACGATTAAGGCGGCATTTACGGCGGCAGGTTTTGATAAAGTCGTAACGGCAGTGCAGGATGGAGTAGTGACGCTGACCGGCGAAGCCAAAAGGACTGATCTTGAGAAAATTATGCAGATTGCCAACGAAGCGTCTCCGAAACAGGTTCTTAACCAATTAACACTGAAATGACCATGGCTTTACAGGACAAATATGCAAGACTGATTCAGTATGCCAATGCTTCATCCGTAGATGACCTGCGGGTTGTTGAACAGAACAACGTGCTCTATATTACGGGAATAGCTTTCGCATCGGTGAAGAACAGAATCTGGGATTTATACAACGAAATAGACCCCGATATGCGTTCAGCCGACATGGTACTCAAGCTGGAAGTAAAACCGGGCGGCGATCCCGTTGAAGAAATTTATGAAGTCAAATCGGGCGACAGCCTCAGCAAAATTGCCGGCAAATATTCCGGTATGACGTGGCAAAAAATCTTTGAAGCAAATAAGGATATTATCAAAGATCCCAATCTGATTTATCCGGGGCAGAAGATAAAGATTCCGGTTTAAATATCGGGGAAACAGATATTTGACAAACATCCGGACTAATCATGCACCCGGCAGCGGTGATGCATTTCGGTAAAGAGGGCGTTTTACCTTTGGCTTCGAAATCGGCAAAGGCTGTTAGGGGCATGGTTGTCTTTGAATGCAGTTTATCTCATTTACATTTCATAAGGATTTAACACTGCAAGGCTTGGAATGAATTTAAAATCATCCACATTCCTCGTTATCAGGATTAAATTGTCTACTAAGGCTGTTGCAGCAATGATAGCATCTCCCAATTTCATTTTTCTGAATGAGCGTTTTAACTCTATTGTCTTCTCCGTAACGGTTTCATTGAGAGGCAGAATCTCTGATAATGACACGAAATTGCGCAATGCCGTCATTTTGTGTGGCAAATCATTATAACCAAGCACTTCAATTTTTGTTACAACTGAAATCAGAAACTGTGTATCAAACATATTTTCAACAAAATCAGAGCCTTTTACAGGGATGATTGCTGCCATATAGTCTATCAGCACATTGCTGTCTATCAGATATTTCTGTCCCATTCCTGTCGTACTTCGGTTAAATATTGATTAAATGATTTTACTTCCGTATCATTTAAAATACCTTTGAATTGAGATGCATTCATCGGTTTTTGAGGTGTAGGATTCTCCAATTCATCGGAGATATAAATCAGAAACTCCACTTTTTTCCCAACATAATGGTTAGGGATAACAAGCTCTACCACTTCTTGGTTCGGAATAAATGATGTACGTACCATAATCTTATAGTTTTACAATTACACTGCAAAGATACGCTTTGTTTACACGATTTTTGTATAAAAGACGAAAAAAATTGTTCCTGACGATTTGATAATAAAAACAGGTTTTTGCTTGTAAAAACAAAAAGATGGCTTATATTTGCAGTGCCGTTTTTTTTGATTTATAAACTTTACAGATATGAAAAAAAGCATGATATGCAGCGTTTCGCTGTTAGGTACGGTTGTGGCGGCATGTGGCGGAAAACAGCAGGAAGCACCTGTCGCCCAGCCCAATATCATTTATATCCTAGCCGATGATTTGGGATACGGTGACTTGGGATGTTACGGACAAACCATTACGCAAACGCCTTATCTTGATAGGCTTGCAGCCGAAGGGATGCGTTTTACGCGTCATTATGCGGGCTGTACGGTCAGCGCCCCGTCGCGCTCGGCTTTGATGACAGGGCTGCACACCGGACATTCGCCCATTCGCGGGAATGGCGCTTCGATACCTCCCCCTCCTGGCAATCCTCCGCAACACGAAGGACAGTATCCGCAGCCGCGCAACACGTATACGATGGCACGGATGCTGAAAGCCGAAGGATATACCACCGGCTGCTTCGGCAAATGGGGACTTGGCTATCCAGGCTCGGAAGGTGCTCCTGAATATCAGGGCATTGACGAATTTTTTGGATACAACTGCCAGTCGCTGGCGCACAATTATTATCCCTATTATCTCTGGCACAACACGGACACCGTTTGGCTGAAAGGCAATGAAGGCACGCAAAAGAATGAATTTTCGGGAGATATCATCCATCGGGAGGCGATCAATTTTATCCGCAACAACAAGGACAAACCGTTCTTTGCATACCTGTCCTATACGTTGCCTCACGCCGAACTTGTCAGTCCCGACGACAGCATCAAAGCCATGTATGCAGGCAAATTTGAGGAGACGCCATGGAAGGGAGTCGATAGCGGACCCAATTACAGGAAAGGCCCTTACGAAAGCAGCCGGCAGCCGAGAGCCGACTTTGCCTCCATGGTCACGCGCATGGATGGCTATGTAGGCCAAATTATTGCCGAACTGAAGGCGCTGGGACTTGATGACAATACGATCGTGATATTTGCCAGCGACAACGGCCCCCATCAGGAAGCCGGCGCCGACCCTGACTTCTTCAGGAGCTACGGCCCGCTACGCGGCATTAAACGCGATATGTATGAGGGCGGTATACGCGTGCCGATGATTGCGTGGTATCCCGGCAAAATCAAGGCCGGAAGCGTGACAGACCATGTCTCGGCGTTTTGGGACGTCATGCCGACGCTCGCCGAACTGACCGGTGCCAAAGCCGCCGACAATACCGACGGTATCTCATTCGCACCCACCCTCTTCGGTCAACCGGACAAACAGCTAAAGCACGACTACCTGTATTGGGAATTTCACGAGCAAGGCGGCAAGATTGCCGTCGCAAAAGGCGACTGGAAAGCCATCTGGCTCAATGTCGACAAGCCTGAAAAGACGACGGTCGAACTCTATGATTTGTCAAGCGACCTGCACGAAGACAATAACGTCGCCCGCCAACATCCCGACATCGTGGCCGATTTGGACCGCATCATGCGGCAGGCACATACCGATTCCGAGGCGTTTCCGATCACATTGCCCGAGGCAATTGATTTGTCTAAATAATGTGTGGACGAACGAATTATATAGAATTTATTTGTGTTCCATCGCTACTCGCTCAGTTCCGTCTCCGGCGGATAATCAAGCATATAATGCAAACCGCGGCTTTCTTTGCGCTCAATAGCTTGGCGCATAATCAGATAGCCGACGTTGATCATGTTGCGCAGTTCGCAGATGTCTTTCGAGGCTGTCGAACGTTTGAATAGGCTTTCCGTTTCTTCGTATAAAATGTCGAGGCGCACCCAGGCACGTTTCAGGCGCAGATCCGAACGGACAATACCAACGTACGTCGACATGATTTGTCCTACTTCCTTGATGCTTTGCGTGATAAGCACCATCTCTTCGGTCGATTGAGTGCCGTGGTCGTCCCATTCGGGGATATCGGTTTGGAAGTCGAGCCGGTCAAGCTCGTTGATGCTGTGCCGGACGGCTGCGTCGGAATACACGAGGGCTTCGGTCAATGAGTTGGATGCCAAGCGATTGCCGCCGTGCAGGCCTGTGCATGAACATTCGCCCGCGGCATAGAGTCGTTGAATTGATGTGCGGGCGTCAAGATCGACTTTGATGCCTCCGCACAGGTAGTGAGCAGCCGGTGCCACAGGGATATAATCTTTGGTGATATCGATCCCAAGACTGAGGCATTTTTTATAAATCGTCGGGAAATGTTCTTTTGTCTGTTCGGCGTCTTTGTGGGTCACATCTAAATAGACAAAGTCGTCTCCACGGTTTTTCATCTCATTATCAATGGCTCGCGCCACGATATCACGCGGTGCGAGTTCAAGACGGTTGTCATATTTCTGCATAAACTCTTTCCCGTCCTGCGTCCGCAGAATGGCGCCATAGCCGCGCATCGCCTCCGAGATAAGAAACGAAGGCCGGTCGCCGGTATGATAAAAGGCGGTGGGATGAAACTGGACGAACTCCATGTCCTTCACCGTCCCTTTGGCGCGGTAGACCATGGCAATGCCGTCGCCGGTGGCCACTAACGGATTGGTAGTAGTCTGATAGACAGCACCTACACCGCCTGTTGCCATCAGTGTCACCTTCGAGAGGAACGTATTGATGATACCGGTTTGCATATCCATGACGTAAGCCCCAAAGCATTTGATATCCGGCGTTTGGCGATTGACTTTCACACCCAGATGATGTTGCGTCAGTAATTCGATGGCAAAATGATTTTCAAATACGGCAATGTTCGGATGACTTTTAACTATCTGAATCAGACTGTCTTGAATCTCGGCGCCCGTCCTGTCTTTGTGATGCAGGATGCGAAAAGCCGAATGGCCGCCTTCGCGGTGAAGGTCGAAATCGCCTTTCTCGTTCTTGTCAAAATCCACTCCCCACTGTATCAACTCTTTGATACGTTCGGGCGCAGTCCGCACCACTCTTTCGACAGCCAGGCGGTCGTTGAGGTAAGCTCCCGCATTCATCGTATCTTCGATATGCTTGTCGAAATTGTCTGTTATCAAGTCGGTTACCGAGGCAATGCCTCCCTGGGCAAAGGCCGTATTCGCCTCTTGCAGATTGGTTTTGCAAATCAACGCAACCGACCCTTTGGCAGCCGCCTTCAATGCAAAGCTCATCCCCGCAATGCCCGATCCTATCACTAAAAAATCATATTTGAGCGCCATTTCTTACTTTTTAGAAGCAGCAAAAGTAATCAAAAAGTTGAAACGTTATTATTTTTTTTCAACCCCCGCGCAAAGAAACATCATTTTATTTGAATTTGAAAGCCACCGCGATATTGTTTGCGTTCAAGCCATCCGTTCTTTTGTAATGGCTGTAGCGCAAGTCAATTGAATTGAAAATGAGCCAATTGCCGGGAACAAGATGTAGATTCAAGCCGAAGTTGTTGCTATTGAATTTCGAAAAATCGTGGTTTGACGTAAAATACTCCTCCTCAGGATTTGCCGCTCCGTACTCATTGAAATATTTCGTTGCAGTCTGGGCGCTGAACCTGTAAAACGGGCTGACCGAGAAATTCGGAGTGATTTTCACGGGGATTTCCAGACTCGCCGTATTCGCCCGTATCCCCCAATCATCCCAGTAGAAGCGATAATAGAGCCTGAAAATCAGGTTACTACCGGCAAAATAATGCAAACGCAATCCTACGGGAATTTTCAGGCGTGTATCGGGCAGTTTTTCGGAATACACGGTGCCGTTGTTGAAATAAACACGATTGTAGGGCTTTGAAAGTACTCCCTCTTGAAAGGCAAAATCCGCCAAAACAGACAGTTGCAGCCGCTGATTGATGACCTGTGAAAAGGCGGCATTGAGGCTGTAAGAGTTCTTGTTTTGCCAGGGATAGGAAACATGGAAATGTATTAAATGTTCTTCATGTTCCCCATGCTCATCATGCTCTGTCTGTACTCCATGGTCGTGCTCGGTGACGATGGTGTTATCCGTTCCGCGCAGTTCCAGGGGTGGAATCATCTGTCTCCGATCGAAAAAGGCCTGTCCCTTGAGGGAAAATTCGCGGTTGTTGTCCATGGATGCTTTCACGAAGGAGATTTCGCCTCCCAGAGAAATGTAGTCGTATTCGTATGAATAATAAGCTCCCAAGCCTACGGTTCTGTTTGCGGACAAATCCTTGACATTCCAGTTCACATACGGAGAAAATCTCCAGCCGAAAAGTGAGGAAGCCGAAGAAGTGGCGTCGGCAGGCGACAAGTCTTGCAAAAGCATGCCCTGCGCGCTGTTTGCTATGGTTGTTGCTCCTTCCGGCGTTTTGTCTATGTACTCTGTGGAAGCAGACGACCGGTGTTCCACGCTCAAATTGACGTTTATGGCATGTTCATACCTGTTGCTTTGCTTCACCAATCTCAAATCCAGCGTATTGGAAATCTCGTTCATTTTTTCCGAGCCGCTTCCTCCCGATATTGCCGAATGGTCTCCGTTTTGACTGTAATATCCGGAAATAAAATTTACTTCCTCCACTTTCAACCGTCGGTTTTCATACTCGCTGTCGCTCTTTTGCTGGGCGTTGCCAAAAAAGCACACGTAGAGCGCCAAAACGCTCATATATATTTTTTTCATTTTATCGTTTTTAAAAAATTAATTACAGCCGCAACCACCTCCGTTTTTTCCGCCGTTGGCGCCGGAAGAACCTTCCCTGTAGAGCAGATAATTTGCCTCTGTTTTCTCTACTGTTCTATTGGTGAGCGACATTTCACTGTCATTCAGATATGTTTTCTCGTATGGCTTTACGGCTGCGCAACCCGTCGTCAACAATGACGCAAGTGCCAGTCCAACCCCTATTTTTTTCATTTTATATGGATATTTTTTGAGTAATACATGTTGTTAAAATCGTCTATAATGATGCAGGCTATCTCCTTCATCTGATTAATCATTCCAAGTCCTGCCTTGATTCCCATAACGGTTACGGGAGTTGCCAGCGCATCGGAAATTTCGGCATTCGGGCAAATTATCGTCACACTCTTGATTCCCTGTATCGGAAAGCCGGTTTTGGGATCAATGGTATGCGAGTATTTTTTACCGTCAATGACGGCAAATTTTTCGTAGTTTCCTGAAGTCGCCACTGCCATATCCGTAACATCGAGATAGGAAAAAGGCATCTCCTTGAAATCGGGATGCACGATGCCGATCGTCCATTTCTCTCCGTTTTCGGGGATTCCCCAAGCCGTCAAATCACCTGATGCATTCACAATACCTGCCTTTACGCCCA
>JAITMM010000191.1 GCA_031277335.1 Tannerella sp.
CAGGAATCCAGAATCCTGGAACAACTGGAAATCACGGACTTGCTGAATCGCTATCCGGCATCATTGAGCGGCGGACAGCAGCAACGCGTCGCCCTGGCGCGCGCCTGGATGTTGCAGCCTGACTTGTTATTGATGGACGAACCGTTTTCATCGCTCGACATGTTTACCGCAGAAAAGTCCCGCGAACTCTTTCTCCATCTCTGGCGGGAGCGGAGGACGACGACGCTGTTCGTCACGCACAACATACGGGAGGCCGTCAGCGTCGGAAAATACATCGTCCTGCTTTCGGGGCAGCCTGCCGGCGTGGTGGAAGTCATTGAAAATCCACTGTTTCAGCAAGGAGCAAAACGTTCGGACGAGGATTTTTTCCGCGTCGAACAGTGGGTGACGGGACGCATCCGGGAAATCAGGAGGAAAGCCCATGATTAAAAGGCTGCTAACCATATTATTCGGTTTCCTGGCATTCAACCTGCTATGGTTTATCCTTGCAAAATGGCTACGGACAGACGTGCTGGTCGACCCGATAACCGTCTATCTGTCAATGGGTAAATTCATTCAAACAACCATGTGGGGACATATCTCAGCCAGTTTCCTGCGGATTATCGAAGGATTGATTCTCTCGCTGCTGATCGGCATTCCCTTCGGTTTGCTGATGGCTGCCTATCCATGGATCAATAAAATCGGCAGTCCGCTGCTGTATTTTACGTATCCTATTCCCAAACTTGCGCTCCTTCCCGTCGTGATGCTGTTGCTGGGCATCGGGGAATCGGCCAAGATTGTGATGATTGTCCTGATCATTGTTTTTCAAATCATTATAGCAACGCGCGATGCCGTGTTGCATATCCCTAAGGAAGATTTTCATGTGCTGACATCGTTGGGAGCGCGGAAGCGCCAGGTCTTGCGATGGATCACGCTACCCGCCATTTTACCGGAAATTCTAACAGCCGTACGGATTGCCCTCGGAATTGCCGTCTCCGTCCTGTTCTTTACCGAGACTTACGGAACCGACAAGGGAATGGGATTTTATATCGTCGATGCCTGGATGCGCCTGTCCTACACGGAGATGTATGCCGGGATTCTCATCCTGTCACTGATTGGATTCTTTCTTTTTATAGCCATCGATCTGATCGAAGAAATCGCCTGTAAATGGAAAAAATAAACGGACTGATAAAGTCCTGTTATTCAAAATAATAATTCATTCTAAATAAACAATTATGCAAAAAAATATTTTTTTAATCATTTTATTCACCCTCATTTCATTCGGAAGCTATGCCCAGGAAGTCGGGGATATTCTCAATATATTAGTTGATAAAGAGTTGATTACAAGCGAATATGCCGACTCTTTAATCCGGGCAGGCAAACAAAAAAAGCAACCCGATGCTATCCGAAAGTTAAAAAGCGCCTTTATAAGCGAAGCCTTCCAACTGTATGGTTATGCGCAGGTTATCTACAATCTGACGGAAAATACCGATCGCGGATTCATCCGTACTTCGACACACAATTCCATTGATATAGCCCGTGCCATCATCTTTGCAAACGGGAAATTGGGCGCGAAAAATCAGTTTGGATACCAACTGATGTTCGATTTCGGCTCCAATGCCATGATGCATGAGATTTATGGAGAATGGACGCCCATCCCGGCCATCAATCTTCGATTCGGTCAATACAAGATCCCGTTCAGCATGGAAAACCCGATTTCTCCCACAAATATTGAAACGGTCTATTTCACGCGTTCGATCAGCGCCATGTCAGGCAGCGCGGGCGATTTCAACCAGTACAACCCTGCCGGGGCGATGACCGGCGTGAAAGTCGGCCGCGATGCAGGGTTTCAACTGTCCGGAAGGCTGATACCGCGTCGCGACTATTACTTAATCGAATACTACACAGGCCTTTTCAATGGCACAGGCATGAACGTCAAGGACAATAACAATCACAAGGATTTTATTGCAACGGCTTATGTGCAACCTGTCAAAGGATTAAAGGTAGGCGGGTCGGTCTATTCGGGCAAGTTGTTCGGGCAGCATCCTTCCATCCTCGGTTCGCCGCAGATGACGCCGGAAGCGCCTGCCAATCATGTCCGTAATCACTGGGCGGCAGGCTTCGAATACAACGCTAAAAACATCTATGCCCGTTCGGAATTTTCGCATGCAAACGACGGCGGACTGCTCAGGGACGGAGCTTACGGCACCGTCATGTGGAAAATCGTACCCGGCAAATGGGAAATACTCGGAAAATATGATTATTACGAGCCAAACAAGGACTTGACCGATAATGAAATCACCGATATCACAGCCGGCATCAACTTCTATTTTGCACCCTTCAACAGATTGCAACTCAACTACATATATACCGACGACAAAGCCGCAGGCACGAACAATATGCTGGCGGCACAGTTACAGTTGTTTTTCTAAGAAACGCGGTATTTTCTGTTAATGGTTTTTGAGCTACTTTATCTTTATATTTGGCGGTAAGTCCGAAAAAAAATGAGTTACCGCCAAATATAAATCGGTCAAAAATCATTTAAATAAATCATTTACAGTTACTTCTGACTGGATACTTCCCCAATATTGATTGTGCTTCACACCATAAGTTGTGATCATTGTCAGATGCAGGGCATGATTCGTTTTTGTTTCTTCTTTAAAGGCTGCGCGCTTATGTCGCAGATTTTCATCCGTTTTTTTGTCTATGACAAATTCCTTGCCGGCATATTTCATTTCGCACAAGTTGATTACCCGGTCATTCCGTTCTAAAACCAAATCGATTTGCGCACCGTTTTCCTTGTCGGAGCTTATCCACGAATACGTCTTGGTAAGTACGCCGGAGATACCGAGTTTTTGTTTTATTTGAGACAAATGCGATAGGCAAACCTGTTCAAAAGCATAGCCCGACCAGGCGCGGTGACGGGCGTCCCCGATAAAGTTAGTCCAGTAATGTTCGTCGTCAAAAGCGTTGTTTTTTAGAAAGTTAAAATAGAAGAGCGAGTAAAAATCAATCAGTTGGTACAGGCTTTGTCTGATTTTCTTTCCATAGCCTTTGTAACGGCGGATAAAACCGGAAAGTTCCAATTCTTTGAGCAACCGGTTTGTACTGCCTCCATCGTGTAATTTTGTGATACTGATAATTTCTTCACGCGTCAATCCTTTGAGTTTGCTACTCAATGCTTCCACAATTTTGATATGATTTTCCGATTTTTTAAACAGCGAAGCATACAAGTTATAAAACTCGTTTTTGAGTAGAGCATTATCGCCAAAAAGCAGATAATCAATATTCTGTGTCATACTCAATGATTTCTGCATCAGACTGAGATAAAAAGGTATTCCGCCAAAGATCATGTAGTTTTCAACCATTTCATGGCGTGACATAACCAATTGCTGTCGACGGTGGAAAGCTTCACATTCCGAAAGCGTAAACGGACGTAAATAGATTTGCTGCGTTACGCGGTTATGCAGTCCGCCGCGATTGTTCAGCAGCTTGTCAATAATCCACGACGTAGCGCTACCGCAAACGATAAACAGAATCTCCTTTTTCCCCGAAGCCCATCCGTTCCAGAAATGTTCCAATGCCGCAAGAAATCCTGAGCGTGAGGTATCTATCCATGGCATTTCGTCAATGAACACCACTTTTTTGCTTGTCTTTCGGCCTCTTGATAACAAATGTCTCAGCTGTTCGAAACTGTCAATCCACGTGTTGGCCACCGGATAATGAACCTTGCCGTAATGATTCAGCGACAGATTGAAACTGTGAAGTTGCGTTTCCATTCCGCTATTGGCCAATCCCGTATGATAAAACGCAAATTTCTGATTGAAAAATTCGCGAATCAGAAAAGTTTTACCCACCCTGCGACGCCCATATACAGCCACAAATTCTGCTTTGTCCGATTCAATCAGTTGTTTTAGCATCTGCTGCTCCTGTTCCCTGCCTGTAATATTCATAAAAAACGAGTTATATTTGGCTGCAAAGGTAAAAAAAAATGAGTTACCGCCAAATATAAATCGGATTTTTTATTGTATTTAACCTATAAATTATGATTTTACGTATTTTCAATCTTGCAATTTTTCAGCCTTTTTTTTCAATTTTTCAATCACTCGCAACTCATCATTGACAAGGCTCAACGTTGAGTGTGATATGAAGCGAAGGCAATGCCGGTCGCAAGCCCTGAAAGATTTCGGACACTAACGTCGAAATTTCGGAAAATGATACGAAAAGATTGATTGATGTCTATTTTTTTTAACCCTTATGAATGACGCAAATAAATTTTAACACTTGACAAAAGTAGGGAAAAATCCATTTCGAGACAAAAAAATAAAATCGAAAGAAGGTTGGATATATAAAAAAACACTATATTTGCGCAAAATATCTACAAAACGATGAAATGTATAAAATACAAATAAATATACAATGCGATATAATCGACGTGAATTTATCAAGGCCGGAGGGATGGCCATGATTGGTTCTTTAGCGGCGCCTTCACTGCTTTCCGGTTGCGAAACCAAAAGTGAATCAGGCGCTTCAAATGATACGATCCGTTTCGCGCTGAATCATTTTGGAGTGACAACGAACGACTTGCAAAAAGTCCTCTCGACAGCGCTGGAAAAAGGAGGCGACTATGCAGACCTGTTTTTTGAACACACGTTCAACAATAGTATAGGTTTGCAGGATGGAGCCGTCAACCGCACCTCCTCGAATATCGATTTCGGGGTAGGCATACGCGTTTTGTCGGGCGACCAGTCGGGGTATGCCTACGTGGAAAATGTCTCGTTGCCGGACATGCTCAAGGCAGCGCAGACGGCTTCGCGCATTGCCGCCATCGGACGGCAAAAGGAACCGGTCAACCTGACGGAGCTGCCGGCCGTCAACAATTATTACAAGGTACAGACGCCGTGGGACCGCGAGATGGTCAAGGACAAGATGCCTTTTGTTC
>JAITMM010000023.1 GCA_031277335.1 Tannerella sp.
GCTTTCGGGTCTGTAAACAAAGGTTTTACGTCGGCATTAAAATAATGCGACCGCAGGATATGCAAATCGACCACTGCGCGCAGATTGGACGCTTCGCACCAGGCCAACGCATTGTGTAATAACTCAAAAGCCTCAGGTTCTTTCCGTCCGTTTTCATCGAACATTTGTACCTCGTCGATAGGAATACGGATATGGTCGTAGCCCATACTTGCAATGTATTCAACATCTTCGCGGGTGAAATACGCCTTTCGCGCTTCGCCGCGCTGTTCGCTTTGCGACAGCCAATGACTGATGTTGACGCCATTCCTGATTTCAAACGCATTTTGTTTTGAGCCGCAGGAAACCAAAAACATGGATGCGGCCAATAGTGTCAATAGATTTTTTAACTGTTTCATACTTGATAAAAAAACTTCGGCAGGCCACCGGTTGCAAGCAACAAGCAGTCCTGCCAAAGTAGTGATGATTAATAATTTTGAATTTTCATTATCTTAAAATCCTAATGATGGCCTCTTTAACTTTAAACGTCATCTGTTTGATAGTTTTAATTCATTTTTTAATATTTCATAAACTTCCAGCCAAGATTTCTCGTAATATTGAGTCTTTTCGTCGATCAACAGCGAATATGTTTTTGAATTAAAATAAGTATCTATTGCCTGAAATTCAGTCATTTCAAAATCTACAATAAGTGATTGAACAACAGCATCATCAATAGCCATTTCATTCAGATCTGCTTTGCAAAATGTTTTCTTTAACATCTGTAACGATTTTTGAGTACAAAAAGCAATTTGATGAGAAACAGAATGTTTAAACTTCAATTCTTCGATAAAATTATATCTTGAGATATTGCCTCCCAAATAAAAAGGTATTCTTGCTGCAATATCATCGTCGGCAACGGGGCCTTCAACAATATCATAATCGTGTAAATTTCTGTCTGTGTCATTCTGTCTGTTGAGTACCACAAAATCAAGCCAATCTTCCGAATAATCCTTAAATCGTAACGTTTTAAGATAATCACCTATAAAGGCGCTTTCCAGAAAAGTATATTCGGTAATTATTGCGCCTGTTTTTTGTTTTTTCCCTTTACGTTTTGCCCAGAAATCTGCTTGTTCGTAAATATTTGTCACATAAAAACCGCGGCCAAAATCACGATTTAATTCTCCTTTCGTCAAATCAATTTCGTCAATTTCAATATAACTACCGTGATATACTTTCATTTCAAGCCTTCATTTTGAGAACAGACATCATATAAGTCTCTAACGGCATACAAAGGGTTGTCTGTATGCAAAGCCCACCAGTGTTCAAACAAAAAGTCAATCCCGCCATTGTTTTTTAAATAGCGATACGCTGTTTGTTTATTCATTTTAAAGGCGCGTGCAAATTCCGGAATAATAAAAGATATAAATCTAATTTTAATCCTTTTTTCGTCATCTTCAATAATGTCTATATTCATATTCATTTATCTAACATTACACCCCAAGCGACCATCCTGCCCGATAAGTATTCTTAACGTATTCGGCAGCAGCCTGTTTAGCGTTCAGTTTCACCTGTCTTTGATCTGAGGTGGAATCGCCGTTGGGAACAGTGATTTCTTCGGTGTCCGAAATATTGGAGATACGCATATTGGCGTCGTCCCACAAAAGCTCTCTGTTCAGGCTCTTCAGGCGAACGGCCAAGTTGCCCATCACGACCATCTCGTTGAGCGGGGCGGCATATTCGAAGTTGGAAAGCGGCAGTACGCGGTTCTCCTTCGATTCCTTGCAGGCGCGCACAAAGTCCATCTCGTGGGTTGTCTCAACGCGACGCAACGTGGCAGGCGGTTTTTGCAGCGAGGCAAACTTGCTCGAAGGCAATAACTTATATTTTTCACCGTAGTTGCCGCAGATAAGCGTCCCTTTCGAGCCATGGAAAATCACACCGTTGCGGCCTGTGCCCATTTCTTCGCCTTCGGGCAGTCCTTCGGGACGGTTGGGGAGCAATCCTCCGTCATACCATTGCACGGTCACGGCAGGCATATTCAGTTTGCCTAATTTAGGACGGGCCGCAAATTCATATTTGATCGTGGAAGCCATCGGGGCACTGTCGGTGTTGAACGCCGTCGATGAAGCCTCAAGCGAGACGGGAGCGCCAATCTTTAACGCAGCATTCACAACGTCAAGCACATGACAAGCCATATCACCCAATGCTCCTGTGCCGAAATCCCACCAGCCGCGCCAATCCCACGGATGGTAAGCACGGTTATACGGACGCATGGCAGCCGGGCCGATAAACAGGTCCCAGTCAAGCGTTTCGGGTACCCATTGTCCTTGTGCCGGACGCATTAATCCCTGCGGCCAGATGGGACGGTTGGTCCATGCATCTACTTTCGTAACTTCGCCGATGGCGCCGCTCCAGATCAGCTCGCACACTTCGGCAACTTCCACATTGCTATGCCCTTCGTTGCCCATCTGTGTCACGACACCATAACGGCGCGAAGCCTCCAGCAGCACCCTCGATTCGTATACCGAGTGGGTCAGCGGTTTTTGTACGTACACATGTTTGCCTGATTGCATCGAAGCCATCGCGCAAACGGTATGGGTATGGTCAGGTGTGGCAATTACCACAGCATCAATGCTTTTCCCCATTTCGTCGAGCATCTTCCGATAATCTACAAAACGTTTTGCATTGGGATAAGTCTCGAAAGTGCTTTGCGCATAATCCCAGTCGACATCGCACAGGGCGACAATGTTTTCCGACTTCATGTTGTTGAGGTTTACGCGACCTTTCCCACCTTTTCCAACGCCAATTCCGGCGATATTGAGCTTATCGCTCGGAGCTACATACCCAAGCCCGCTAATGGCATGGCTCGGAACAATTGTTAAAAGACCTGCGGCAGTTGCCGATACGCCGAGAAAACGGCGTCTTGTAATTTTTTGATTCATAATTCTATATATTTAAAAAATGTAATAAGTTCCTATTGTCTTTTGTTTTATTTCTTACGGCCACATGAGCGTTTGTCAATATTTTTTTTAATTGCGGCTAAACACTAATAAAACCGTCCATGATTATAACTTGTTAATTTCATTTTTCAAAACCGGTAAATGCTTTTTCAGGATTACCCAGACAATCGAATTGTCAATGTTATCATACGAATGGATAAGACGATTCCGAAAATCAATCATTTGTTTGGAGTTCAATAGAGTAAAGTTTGACTCCTGCTTCAATTTATTGGCAACTTCTCCAATGATAGCCAATTGACGTTCAACCGCACTCTGAGTTTTGATATCTTTCTGATAATCGTCAAAGGATTTGATATCTTTTAAAAACACTTCAATCAAAGATATAGCCGATTGAATATCAAATAAATATTTGGTTAGTTTGTCCATCGTAAATTAATTTTCTGGTTTGCTCGATTTGTTTGATTAATATGGGATTACGCAATGAATTTTCTGTAAGCAAATCAACTTTTCTGGCAAAGAGATTCTCCAGTTCATCCCACAAAATCATCAATTGTTCTCCTTTTTCATCCGGGGGAATTTCAGATGTTTCAACCAGCACATCGATGTCACTATTTTGGTCGTCAAAACGGGTAGTGAGCACAGAACCAAATAGATACAACCGCTTTACAGCGCTGTTTTTCAGCAACACTCTCTCCAAATCATTTCTATAATGAGCCAAGATAACCATCTTTTTTTTCGCAAATTTAAAAATTTATCTTGGAATGACAATACAAAAATTCAGCAAGAATTAAGAAAGTATCTTTATTTTTCCTCAGACTTTAATTTTGAATAGCAGAGGCAATGTCCTCTGCAAGGGATGACAGTTTGAATTTTTCATTTCTTTTTGCCCGGCTTCCGCTTTTCTTTGGCGCAAGCAATGGCTAACCGATAACGGGTGATATCTGCTATCAATTCATAATCAATAGGTTTATCGAAAGGAAATTGTATAGCACCTTTCGAACTTTTGTAGCCGGCAATTCTTTCTGTAAATGGAGTAAGTAGCAGGTCACCCGGATAGATGCCGATATGTTTCTTGAAAGCAGCGAAATGAATGAGGTTCTCACCCTGCCAAAAGGTAGGCATACGCCATGAAATTTTCTCGATGGAATCGGGGGCAGCCTCCCTGATTGTTTGTCGGATTTTGATCAAAAGTATCTGTATCTGTTCCGGTTGCATCGAAATATAATCATCGATTGTTGCAGGAACATGACTTTTCTGAAGTTTGCCGTCTAATTGCATGAAATATAGAATAATAATTGTAAGAATTTTATACGGTCATATCAAAAAGAGAGCAACATTTGCCAGATATAGGTGGCGCCGTTGGCGTCGACCATGTTCCAGATGCGCTCGGCCAAATCGGGATTGCCTTGCACTTTTTCGCATGAGATGTCCTGAAGGTGTTCCTGCCAGGTGACGCATGTTCCGGCCGGACGCGCCGTAGCAGGCGGTAGAGGGCGAAACGGCTCAAAGCCGCTATTCGGTCGGACGGTCAGTTCTTCGAGCGGCTCGTCGGGGTCATCGTATACGCCGAACTCACGGGTGGCTTCCACCATGGCTCTCATATTTTCTACTTTGGTGTCGTTCTGGATGATAGCGCTGGCGTCCATGATATAGCCGCCGTCTTTTCCGAGTATCCCGATTAGTTTTTTGACTTCGGCGCGGACGTCCTGCGGGGTGCCTATGGCCAGCGTGACATTGCTCACGCCGCCGCTGATGGCGAATTTATCGTGGAGCTTGTCATGTGCCTTTTGCGGGTCACTGCGGTCGATATGGAAGATGATGCTTCGCTCGGGCAGTTCGTGGAAGGCGTCGAGATGTGCGTCCCAGTTGCCTTCGGCGTAGAACATGGTCTGATGGCCTTCTTTCCAAAGTTGCTCGATGATGGGTCGAACGGTAGGCCAGTAGATATTTTCAAAATGTTCGGGTTTGACGAAAGGGACGCCTCCGCGATGCATCCAATAGCCGATGGGGACTTGCGAAGCGGGGTCGGACGACTGCAGGGCAAGCCAGTGCAGGTGCGGCATCAGCGCTTCACAGGCTTTCAGCACCTTGTCGGGCTGCTCGAACAGGTCCATTGTCAGACCTATATAGCCGCGGAATTTGTCGGCTAAGATATCCAACGGCGCCTTGAAGATGCCGCAAAGTGCGCCCGGTGTGCCTGCTTCGTTGATCAGTCGACCGACATGCGGCCCGTAGGCATTGAAATACTGAACCATAGCCATGGCGGAAGAGACGAGGGCGATATCACTGCGGTAGGTGTTGGGTTCGCCTGCACGGGCGATGCGTCGTGTGGCGCGGGGCAGCCATACTTCGTAAAGAAAGGCCGTCGGGTCATCAATCAGACGGTCATATTCGTCTGCGAGCATAAAAGACTGCTCTTCAGGAGGTTCTACGTATTGAAAGCCACGATCTGCCGGGACATCCACACCGGGAACGCCGTAATAGCGGATCGACGCGGCGTCCGTGATGCCGGGCCATACGTATATCATATTGGCAGGCACGGCGTCCCAATCGTAATCCTTGCAGCATTGAATCATTGCCTCGAAACCGATGTTGTAGTCCTGCGTGGCCTGCTGACAGGTGTAGCCCGCATGGACAGCGGTAAATTCGGCGGCAAACGGGCGGACGGGGATCATATCCGGTTTGCGATTGTTCAGCGCCGTCACGAAGCGGCGAAGACGTTGTTGGTAGCGTTCATTCGGTGTCATAAAGTCAAAAGTTGAAAAACTCTACAAATGTAATGGTTATTTTTAATGTAACAAGTTCTCTCCATGTATTAAAATGGGAAAAGCCGGTTACGGAAGCACTGTCTTATATACCTTTTTATGCAGTTTTGGGTTAAAGAACAGCAGTCCCAAATCGACCAGATCTATCGCGACAGTTACGCGGGGATGTTGGCAGAGCTGTTTCCATCGTTGAAATTTCGCTGACGTGGAGCGAATGCCTGCCATCACAACATACGACTTGTCATGCAGCAATGGCAGGCATTGCTGAAAAATCACGTTGGAATCGTCATCTTTTATTTCTTTTGCCAAAAAAAGACAGTCGATTTGCCGAAAATGCGCGATGGAATCGTGAATTGTATCCCGGTAGCTGCCCGTTATAACAGGAAATGATCTGTTTGATTCCTTATGCAGCAATTGATCGGCAATATGGGCTAAATCAGCTTCGTTTTCTAATGTAATACATTGGACATTAGAGTTGTATTTAGCCAGATATAAAGGCGCAAATCCCATCGAAGAGCCTATGGCCAGGATGGATTCGGGTTTCAAATAATTGGCTAAACGGAACAAAAATTCGCCTTCAGGTTGGGATATGACATATTGCTGCAAGGCTTTTCTGACTTTGAGTTTTCTCCCTTTGCAGTGTATTATCCGGTCATCTTCAAGCAATTGCTCCCGTATCATGGAAAATGTATGATAGGCGTAAAAAGCGCTGTCCTCTTCAATGACGTCGGTAATCAGGTCAAAGACAAAAGGAGAATGAATGCCGTAGCCTTTTCTGTAGAAGCAGTTCCGATATATACGTATAAACAAGCGCATTAGGAGATTTGTTGAAAGTTATTATTTACGGACTTTTTCGTTCTCTGCAATAATGTTGGCGAAGAGATTGCGGGTCAAGCACGTAAAAGCAATCCTGCAAAGCCACGCAAAAGCAATACGGCAAAACGAATCGCCTTATTCGGATTGCAACTGATAACTTCCTGATCCCAACTCAAATACAGTCATATCGCCCGTCTCTTTGGAAGACAGCAATCCCGGTTGTTTCTGCATCTTGACTTTGAGGCTTGCAGGCAGTTCCACGGTTGCCGTTGTGTTCGGTGGAATCGTGATATTCCAGGTCAGGGATTCGCCGTTGCGTGTCCAAGCGCTTTTTATCAAGCCATAGGGAGACTGATAGGAAGCGTCGATATTGGTAAGTCCTTGCGGGAAAACGGGTTTCATCCTGATATGCTTGAAAGCGACGCCTTCGGGGCAATTCTTTATCCCGGCTAAATCCTCATAAAACCATATCAGCAAATCTCCCAGCAGCATGACGTGATTGGCCGAATTCATCGCAGGATCGGCCGTATCTCCGTTCCACAATTCCCAAATCGTTGTGGCGTCTTTCTTGACCATATAGCCCCAACTCGGATACGTCTCGTTGGTTACAATCTTGTATGCCAAGTCTATATTGTTGTATTTCGTCAGTCCGCGCATCAGATGCTGAATGCCGAGTACGCCGACGCTGACATGTCCCTGAAACTCTTTCTCCGTTTTATCCACAATGTTGGCAAAGACTTTTTCTTCGTAACCGTCCGGCACAAGTCCCAATTGAAGCGAAAGGATATTGGCCGTAACGGTATTATTGTCATACTGAGCTGTTTCGGTATTAAAGAACTTTTTGTTGTAGGCGTCTTTTATCTTGGCGGCCAATGCGTTGTATTCTGTCGTATCAGCCGGTATCCCGTTCAGAACGGCGAATTCGCTCATCAGTTGCAAGATGCTGTAAAAGACGGTAGTACTCAATACCTGACCGCTCGTCTTGCGTGCCGGGTCTTGCGAGTGAATCAGTTCCTGCGATTCCGGCGGCATGCACCAGTCGCCATACGTATCTTTCATCAGGATATAATCCTGCATCTGTGTATCTATCTGGTGTTGAACCCATTTCTTCATGGCCGGATAATGCTGTTTGATGGCCGACGCATCGCCGTACTGCCTGTAAAGCATTTCGGAGATATAGAAAAAGGCCGATGGCCATGTAACGTCGTCATTATAAATAGTCCAGAAGCGCGGCGAAACAACCGATATGCTGCCGTTTTCATTCATGGAATCTTCGATATCCTTCATCCATTTATTGTATAACAGCGCATTACGGAAGATAAAACTCTCTCCATGTGCACCCGTGGCGCGGTCGCCGAGCCATCCCAGCCGTTCGTCGCGTTGCGGACAATCGGTCGGCATGCCGCGATAATTGCCGCGGATTCCCCAGTAAGCATTTTTGTAGATTTGATTAACCATGGCATTGGACGTTTCAAAATGTCCGATTGTCGGCATGTTGTCATAGACCACTTTGCCGGTGAAATCGGATATTTGAGGCTGATAGTCCAATCCTGAAATCTCTGCAAAGCGGAAACCGTGATACACAAACGACGGCTCCCACGAAAAAACTCCATCCGCGCCGGGCGTATAGATATCCGTCACAAGGGCGCCACGTATATTATCCAAATACAGTTCCTCACCGCCTTCTTTCAGAATCTCGGCGAAACGCATGGTGACGGGTTTGCCTTTTTTGCCTTGCAGATTGATTTTCAGCCATCCCACCATATTCTGTCCCATATCCACGATATATTTTCCGCCTGCTATTGCCTTGACAGATACAGGTTTGATTTCTTCCATCACCTTCAGATTATCGGAAGGCTGGGCCGTCAATTTACCACCCGGCGCGTCCATCACATCTGCCTTTTGCCAGGGCGCTTTCGAGGCATCAAAACCGGCTTCAGTCCAGTTGCCCAGCGCCAGCCGGGCGTCATATTCTTCGCCGTCAAATTCATTGTTGGCGATGATGGGGCCTTTATTGGTGGCCTGCCACGAATCGTTTGATACGATGAAATCGTGCTTTCCGTTTTCATATTCGATATCAATCTGCGCAATCAGGCGCGGCACGCCGAACCCGACCATATTACGTTCGCGCATCGTCAGGTAGCGGCCGTTGCCAAGTACGACGCCGATGGCATTCTGTCCTGTTTTCAGGAGTGAGGTGACATCGTAGGTATTATAGTAAACAGTTGTAGTATATAGTGTTGGCAAGGGAGCAAATACATCGTCGCTCACTAATTTCCCATTCAGAGAGGTGACCGATGAGCCGACGCCGGAGATATACAGCATTGCGCGCTTGACGGGTTGGGACACGTTGAAATCGTTTCGCAGATACCGCGCCGAAAGCCTTGTGCGTCCTTGTGCGTCTTTCTTTACGTTGTCAAGATCGTTGATGCCGATCCATTGGGCTTTCCAGTCGGCAGTGTTGAGCAGTCCCATCGACCAATTTCCCGGTTCGCTCAGGACTGAATTTCTTTTGTTTGTCCAAACGGTTACCTTCCAGCAATACGCTTTTCCCGATTCCAACGGTTGTCCCTCGTATGATAACAGGACAGACCTGTCTGACTTGACTTTGCCCGAATTCCACAACAGGTTGCTGCCTGCATTCAGGTCTTCGGCAGAAGCAGCCACCTCGATTTGGTAAGCCGTCTGCAATACATTCGTTGCATCTGTCTGCAATTGCCACGAGAATTTGGGGTTTTGCACGCCGATTCCATCGGGATTTTTACGCATTTCGACTTGCATTTCGACAATTTGCATCTGCACGTCCGACTGACATCCCATCAACAGACTTAACGGGATCAACAGATAGTAGAGATAAGTACGTTTCATGATTTAAAAATGTTATTTTTAATTAATATGTTAGTTTTTACAGCAATGCGCTAAATTTAACGTATGACTATTTTGCGAACGATTCCCTCAATCCTCACAATATAATACCCCTTCGGTAGTGAAACATCATATTCTCCCGAAGGTTGTTTCATCTCAATCTCTTTAACTTTGCTCCCGATGATATTGTATATTTCCAATTTACTGTTTATCGGCGCGTTTGTAATTTTAATCATGTTATCGACGACGGCTACTTTTATCGAATGATCTACTTGTTGTGAGAGGGGTGAAAACGCGGTATTAGCTTGTTGAGCATAAGTCCCAAAAGCCACCAAACCCGTACAAATCAACAATATATATATTCGCCTCTTCATCTGATTATCTTTTATAAAAATAAATTACATCCAATTTCGCACTGTAAAGATATAAAATGTTTTTGAAATGACAAAAAAATCGTTGTTGATGCAACGAATTTCAGCTATCTCTCGTCATAATAAAAGAGAGGTTATTGTCAATAGATTTTATGATTTTTTTGATCGGGCGTCAATTGACTTAGGGATAATGTTTTGAGAAGAGAATCTGTTTTTGTTACTCCCGACGCTCGCACCAACCTGTAAATGCCCAACACAGGTTGAATCATGCGGACAAATTATTGTCCGCATGATTACTTTTTGTCAATTATCGGGTGCTTGATAGATACCCGCAAGACGATATTTATTTCCTGATACCCAGTTCTTTAATTATTGAACGGTAGCGAGTGATGTCTATCCTGATTAAATAATCCAATAGACGGCGGCG
The DNA here is from genome assembly GCA_031277335.1 of Tannerella sp. Taxonomy (GTDB): domain Bacteria; phylum Bacteroidota; class Bacteroidia; order Bacteroidales; family Tannerellaceae; genus Tannerella. The sequence continues at coordinate 10,181 of JAITMM010000023.1, forward strand.
TTTTCCAACGAGCCTTTTGAGCGAACGCTCTGTGTTATAGTCTTTTTTATTGACTTTCAGATGTTCGGTCAGGTGGTTGATGCGATACGTAAAAAGCGCAATCTGACTTTCGGCCGAGCCGGTGTCCTTTGAAGACTGCCCGTATTTGCCAAACAGTTCTTCTTTCTTTGATGAATCTAAATACATGTTTTACTTTGAATAAATTAATGTCATATTATTTAAGCGGCGACAAAGGTACGTTTTTTTTTGAGATTCGAGTGTAAATTTCAAAAAAAAATCAAGTCAAGCCCACAAAAGACTGTCACTGAAACTTAATAAACGAGTGTAAAATCGAGTTGTTTCTTTTCCAAATTGGCATGTACTACTTTGATTGTCAGAGGATCGCCCAGTCGATAGATGCGTTTGCGTCTATTTCCTATCAGGCAATAATTTTTTTCATCAAAGGCGTAATAATCGTCGTCGAGATCACGAATGGGGATTAATCCTTCGCATTTATTCTCGTTTAATTCCACATAAAGTCCCCATTCAGTCACGCCTGAGATGATTCCATCGAAGGTCTTGCCTATATTATCAATCATATATTCAACCTGCTTATATTTGATGGATGCGCGTTCGGCGTTGGAGGCTTTCTGTTCCATTGCCGAGGTATGGTCGCAATATTCATCGTATTTCTCTTTCGATACGCTTTTTCCGCCTGCCATGTATAATTCCAATAAACGGTGCACCAAAAGGTCGGGATAACGGCGTATTGGAGACGTGAAATGAGTATAAAAACCAAATGCCAAACCATAGTGACCGATGTTTTCGGTAGAATATCTGGCTTTCTGCATTGAGCGAAGCGCCAAAGTTTCTATCATGTTTTCTTCAGGTTTGCCTTTAGCCTTGTCTATTACGCTATTAATACTTTTGATGATTTCCAATTTGTTGTTGCCTGTTTTCAGTTTATAACCGAAGCGGCGAATGAAAGTTGCAAAATTTTCCAACTTTTCCTTGTTAGGCGCCTCATGGATACGGTAGATAAACGTTTTTGCAGCTTTACCTTTGGCCGGTTTTCCGATAAATTCGGCTACCGTCAGGTTTGCCAGCAACATAAATTCTTCAATCAGATGATTTGATTCCTTTGATTCCGTGAAATATACGCTTATAGGTTTGCCTTTTTTGTCGAGTTCGAATTTTACTTCAAAACGTTCAAAGTCAATAGCTCCCTTTTCAAAACGTTTGGCGCGTAGTTGTTGAGCTAATTTATTGAGTATAATGACTTCATGTTTCATATCTCCTTCTTTGCCCCCGATAATGTCCTGCACTTCTTCGTAGGCAAAGCGGCGGTCGCTCTTGATGATTGTGCGGCAAATTCGAGAAGATTGAACTTCAGACTGTTCATTCAGTTCGAAAACGACTGAAAAACAGAGTTTATCCTCATTCGGACGAAGCGAGCAAACCGTATTACAAAGACGCTCCGGCAACATCGGGATCGTACGATCGACCAAATAAACAGAAGTGGCGCGGTCATAAGCCTCTTTATCAATGATTGAGTTTTGTTTTACATAGTGGGACACGTCTGCTATATGTACGCCGACTTCCCATAATCCGTTGTTTGATTTGCGAATCGAGAGTGCATCGTCAAAGTCTTTTGCGTCGTACGGGTCGATGGTCAGCGTGGGGACTTTTCGAAAATCTTCACGCGCAGCTATTTCGTTTTCTGCGATTTCATCGGAGATTAGTTCGGCAGCGGCTTCCACTTTTTCAGGATATTTATAAGGCAATCCGAATTCAGCCAGGATAGCGTGCATTTCAGTATCATTCTTGCCTGAGACGCCGAGCACGTCTACAACTTCGCCAATCGGATTTTTTGCATATTCCGGCCATTCGACAATCTTTACGACGGCTTTGTCGTTGTTCCTTGCACCTTTAAGCATATCAGAAGGGATAAAAATATCGTGAGCCAGAGTTTTGTCTTCCGTGACTAAGAATGCGATATTTCTTGATATCTGCACTCTACCGACAAAGATATTCTTCTTGCTTTCGATTATTTCTATGACTTCGGCTTCGGGTTTGGCACCTTTTTTACGCGCAAATAGTTGTACACGAACAGCATCGCCATCCATTGCATGTTTTGAATTTCGCTCGGCGATATCGATGGAATCGCCCCCATCTTCGGGGATAAATGAGTTTCTGCCATTGCTGCGACGTTGAAATACGCCGGTGGCAATCGTCCCTACATTATTATATCGGAATCGTCCCGGTTCTTGTTCAATAACGAATCCATCGTCGGCCAGATCGTATAGGATATCTGCCGCCATTTGTTTCTGATCCTGTTTGGTAATGCCAAGTTCTTTGCTTATTTGCTTGTAGTTGTAAACAGTTTTCGGCGCATTCTGAAACAAAATTAAGATGGCTTGAGCGAGTTCTTTTTTCTTCATTCGAGCCATCTTTGATTTTTGTGATTGCTGTTTCATATCAAAAACTATACATCGCAGATGCGGATACATTTTTCCAGAGAGGCGATTTTGTCTTTCTGTTTAGGGACAAATTCCTGACCTACAAAGCCCTTATATCCTAACTCTACCAAAGCTTTCATAATGGCGGGATAATAAATCTCCTGCGTTTCATCGATTTCACCGCGTCCTGGATTACCTCCTGTGTGGACATGCGAGAAATATTGATGATACTTTCTGATATTATTGATTATATCTCCTTCCATAATTTGCATGTGATAGATGTCGTAGAGCAATTTGAGGTTTGGTGAACCCACCCTGCGGCAAAGTTCAGCGCCCCAATAGGTGCGGCTGCAAAGATAATCCTTGTGTCCGTTTGTATTCAGTAATTCCATAGTTAGCACTACGTTATACTTTTCGGCAATCGGAGTGATCCGTTTAAGCCCTATCTCGCAATTTTCCCATCCTTGCAAATCTGTAACACCGTTGCGGCGTCCCGAGAAGCAAATCAGGTTTGTCAATCCGGCTTCGGCAACGATAGGGATAACTTTCTCATAACTTGCGACAAGTTCGTCGTGCAACGACCTGTCGTTAAAACCGCGATCTATTCCCAGCCCGGCACCTTGTGCCATTGCTACTGTAAGACCATGATTCTTAACTGTATCCCAATCTTTTGGGTCTAATAGTTCTACGGATTCTATGCCGATACCTTTGCAGATATCGCAAAATTCGTCTAAAGGAATATCCCCAAAGCACCATTTGCTTACCGAATGATGAATGTTACCTTTAAGCGGTTCTTTGGCAGTTGTTCTTGTTTGATTGACAGACGCTTTCAATCCTGATGCCGCAAATGCGGCACTCCCTGCTAATGCAGTTTTAATTGCGTCTCTTCTTGATATATTACTCATAAGATGTTTATTATTAATTAGTTTTATTTTATTCTTCTGTCGCAACCGATTTCCATGTAAAAGCTGCGAGGAAAGCGCCGATAAACGGAGCTAAGATGAAAATCCAAATATTTGTGAGCGCAACCATCGAACCGCCTACGGCTTCAAAAATAGCCGGGCCGATGCTACGGGCAGGATTTACTGAAGTGCCTGTAATCGGAATACATACAATATGTACGAGGACTAATGACAGCCCGATGGCCAGTGCGGCAAAATTGCCTGCTCCTTTTTTGCTGTCTGTTGTGCCAAGTACCACAAGGACAAATACAAACGTGAAGACCACTTCGGCCAGAAAAGCGCTTACCATCGAATGTCCCGGTTGAATGCCATTTGCACCCGTCAACGTCGCGCTGCTGAAAGAAGAGCCGGCCAGTTTTACTAAACAGAACAGGATCGCCGAGCCGATAATGGCTCCAATCACCTGAAAGAGCATATACATGCCTGCATCTTTTGTGTTCATCCTGCCTGAGAGCAACACTCCCAGTGTAATGGCCGGATTGATATGACATCCGGATGTACCCCCGATAGTATACGCCATTGCAACTACAGACAGTCCAAATGCAAATGCCACCGTCAACACTTGCGCCGTAGACCCGACGCCATTGTTAAAGATTGCGCTACCGCAACCCATCAAAACCAGGACCATAGTCCCGATCATTTCTGCTACATACTTTTTCATACAATTATGCTTTTAAAATAATAATTAAGATGCGAAGATACTGTTTATTTTAAATCTAACACAAAAAAAAATTATGATTCAACTAATTTTTTTTTCATTAAATGTCAATACCGTCCCGAAACCTTTGAATAATCCCTTCGCAAGCATCTTCCAGCAAGTCGATGACATGTTCAAAACCGGCAGCGCCGCCGTAGTAAGGGTCGGGGACGCAGTCGTCGCCATGATGTCGGCAAAAATCAGTCAAGCGACGGATTTTCAGTTGAGATTCCACGTTGGGCGCAATATTTTTCAACGTCCTGATATTATCGTCGTCCATCCCGATTATGACGTCGAATTGCTCGAAATCTTTATAAGTGACGCGCCTTGCAAGCGAAGTAAGCTGATAGCCTCTCTGTGATGCGTGTCTACGCATCCTTACATCAGGCAATTCTCCTGTATGATAGCCATAAGTGCCGGCCGAATCAATATGGAAATTGGCTTCCAACCCTTTTTCCAGAACTTTTTGCTTCAGAATTCCTTCAGCGGCCGGCGACCGGCAAATATTGCCTAAACAGACAAAAAGAATGCGTTTCATTATGATGACATTTCAACCATGACGGTGCAAAGATAGCACTTGTTTTGAATAAACATGCAAATGCAGCTCATGTAAAATTGTGCTTTCAAAGATAAAAAAAAAGACAAAACGATGCATGTATCTGTTTTTTCTATACTTTTGTCCTTGATATGAGATTAGATTTTATAGAAATAGCAAAGAAAACAATGCGTCATCCGATATTAATTCATTTAGTATCGGCTACGATTGTTTTCTCAATCATCATCTTTTTGGTCTTACAGGGGTTGACAATATATACGCGTCATAATCAGGCTATAGAAATTCCTGATGTCAAAGGACTTCAAATGGATGAAGCAAAGATGTTTCTTGAGAACAAAGGGCTGCGTTACAGGGTAGTGGATTCAATTTATACTGACGTCGTGAAACCCGGAGCCATCTTTGAAATAATTCCGGCCATAGGCTCAAGAGTCAAAAAAGGGCGTATTCTGTTTATTACCATCAATGCCCACACCGTTCAGATGGCTGCCGTGCCTGATATTATCGACCAGTCTGTCCGTCAAGGCGAGGCACTTATTACCGGTCTGGGATTTACCTCAGTGACAAAACAATATATTTATGGGCCTTACAGAGATTTAATCATAGGAATCGAGCTTGACGGGCAGCGTTTGAATCCCGGCGATTTAGTCCCCTTGACGTCAGAATTGATTCTGAAAGTGGGTGATGGAGGCATTGTTGAGGAAACACAGGAAGGGGATACGACGGTAGTTAATGAATAATTAACAATGAACAATGAACAATTATGCCACGTTAGATGAAGAGCCGGTCGACGAATTATTTGACCCGGAAGATGATACCTCTGCTGAACAGCCACTATATGAGCATTTTAGATTTGTAGCCGACAAGAAACAATCCCTTATTCGTATTGATAAATTTCTGATAGACAGGTTGACGAATATAAGCCGCAACCGCATTCAGATGGCGGCTGAGGCTAATTATATATTAGTCAATGATAAACCTGTCAAAAGTAATTACCGCATCAAGCCGATGGACGTCGTTTCCATCGTCATGGCCCGTCCTCGCATTGAATTTGAAATCATTCCGGAGGATATCCCTTTAAATATTATTTATGAAGATGATGATTTGTTAGTCGTCAATAAACCGGCAGGAATGGTTGTTCATCCCGGACACGGAAATTATACGGGCACACTGGTCAATGCACTTGCATGGTATTTGAAAGACGATCCTTCATTTGACCCTTCCGATTCGCGGGTCGGACTGATTCACCGTATAGATAAAGACACTTCCGGCTTGCTTGTTATAGCCAAAAAGCCTGAGGCTAAGACACATCTGAGTATGCAATTTTTTAACAAGACAACTTTGCGCCAATATTATGCATTGGTCTGGGGTGTATTGAAAGAAGAATCGGGAACGATTGAAGGCAATATCGGACGGGACATTCACGACCGGTTGATGATGACGGTTTTCCCTGATGGAGAGCATGGTAAGTCGGCAGTGACGCATTACAGAGTGTTGAAACGATTGGGATATGTATCGTTGCTCGAATGTCGCTTGGAGACAGGCCGGACACATCAGATACGCGCACATGTCAAATATATTGGTCATCCCGTTTTCAATGACGCTCGCTATGGAGGCGATAAGATTCTGAAAGGACAGAATTTTGCTAAGTATAAACAGTTCGTCCAAAACTGTTTTGAGATATGTCCGCGTCAGGCTCTGCACGCTAAAACGCTTGGATTCATCCATCCGTCCAACGGCAAATCATTGTTTTTCGATTCGGAACTTCCGGACGATATGCACAAGTTGACAGCCAAATGGGAGAACTATGTAAATGATTAATAATAAATTAATAATGAAAAAAAATATTGCTATCATAGCAGGCGGGTATTCTTCCGAATTTGAAGTGTCGTTGCGAAGCGCAGAAAATCTGTATTCGTTTTTAGACAAAGAACGATATAACGTACATAAAGTGATTTTGACAAAAGACAATTGGTATGTAGTCACTGACAGACAAGGGATTGAAAACATTCCAATTGACAAAAACAACTTTTCATTTACGCAGGACAACAAAGTCGTCAAGATAGATTTCGCCTATATTACCATTCATGGCTCACCCGGCGAAGACGGCCTGTTGCAAGGCTATTTTGACATGCTCGACATACCTTATTCGACATGTGGTGTCTTGACGAGCGCTCTTACTTTTGATAAATATACTTGCAATCAATTTCTTAAAGGGCAGGGAATTACGATCTCAGATTCGATGCTTTTCAGACGTGGACAGACTTTCTCTTCTGACGAAATCGTCAAAACACTTGGTCTGCCTGTCTTTGTCAAGCCTAATGCAGGCGGGAGTAGTTTCGGCATCACAAAAGTCGTCTTAGAGTCACAAATGCAGGAAGCCGTAGATAAGGCTTTTGATGAGAGTGACGAAGTTGTAATAGAGCGCTTTATCTCCGGGACAGAATTGACCTGCGGATGTTATCAATCAGGCGACCGTATCATTGCATTGCCGGTGACAGAAGTCATCCCGGAAAACGAGTTTTTCGACTACGGAGCCAAGTACAACGGCGAGGTTCAGGAGATCACGCCGGCACGCATTTCCGACGAATTGACTGAAAAAATCCGTTGCCAAACTGCAAAAATCTATGAACTCATCAGAGCACAAGGAATTATAAGGATTGACTATATAGCCACGGCAGATGAAACGCCTGTATTACTGGAAGTTAATACAACTCCGGGGATGACGGCGACGAGTTTTATACCTCAACAAGTGCGCGCTGCCGGCATGAAAATGGAGGATATCCTCACAGATATTATTGAAAATATTATCAATAAGTACTAAAAATGTAAAAAAAAAGTTTCATAATAAGATTTCATTTGTAAGTTTGTTGTTTCAATCGTGAATAAATATATATGGTTAAGAACATTGATGCGTATAATTATGACGACATTCGTCCGGTGAATGATGACGAGGTTAGCGCCGCCATTGAAGAGTTAATCGCGTGCGATGGACTTGAAACGGCTTTACGGTATGTACTTCCTTCGCTTGACTGGGAAGCATTGAAAGCAAAATTGCGACTATGCAAGACCAAAGAACAGTTTAAATCGAGCATCAGCTACAATCTGGTGCTGACTGTCATTAAATTAACTACTACATCTTTGACGATTTCAGGAGGTGAACGCATATCAAAAAATGCCTGCACGTTTATTTCCAATCATCGTGACATAGTAATGGATGCAGCATTGCTGAACGTGCTGCTTTATGATATCGGACATAGCATGACACAAATTGCAATTGGAGACAACTTGCTGATTTACCCGTGGATACGTCCGGTATTCAGGTTGAATAACAGCTTTTTTGTGAAACGTAATCTATCAGGTCGCGAGAAGTTGAATGCCAGCAGAAAGCTGTCTTCCTACATCCATCATACTATCACCGAGACGAAAGAATCCGTCTGGATAGCGCAGCGCGAAGGACGCGCCAAAGATTCTAACGACACCACCCACACCGGTGTGCTTAAGATGCTAACCATGGGGGGCGAGAGCGATACATTGGAAAATCTTATTTCCTTGAATATCGTGCCGATAGCCATATCCTACGAATACGACCCGTGCGATTATCTGAAAGCACAGGAGATGCAGTTGAAACGAGATCATCCCGATTTTGAAAAAAGCCGTCGGGACGACTTGTTGAACATGGAAATGGGTATTTTGAAAAATAAAGGCCGCATTCATTTTACTATTGCCAATCCTATCAATCAGAAATTGAAAACTATTGCTGATCAAAAGAATAAAAATGAATTGATAACAGATGTGGCTGCAATGATTGACGAGGAGATATACAAACATTACAGATTTTATCCCTGCAATTACGCGGCCTTTGATTTGCTAAACGGCGGTAAGCGCTTTGCAGCAAATTATACTGAAAATGAATTGATTGAATTTCAGGAGTATGTTAAAAAACAACTTGATAAAACAGAAATCCCCAATAAGGACGAACCGTTCCTGCGGCGCAAAATGCTGGAAATGTATTCTAACCCTCTAAAAAATCATTTGAAAGCCACCGGGATGATATGAAAAATCCGTAAATCAGCCAATTACTTAATTAAAACTCAAACAAATGAAAATATTCGCAGTAGGCATGAATTATGCAGCTCACAATAAGGAGCAAAAAAATACGTTGGAATTACAGGAGCCGGTGATTTTTATGAAGGCCGATTCGGTGTTAAAAGATGGAAAGCCTTTTTTTCTACCCGACTTTTCGTCCGAGATACATTACGAAACGGAGATAGTCATCAAAATCTGTCGGCTCGGGAAAAATATTGCTGAAGAGTTTGCGTCGCGTTATTATGATGAGGCGACTGTGGGCATTGACTTTACTGCGCGCGACATTCAACGTCGTTTCAAAAGTTTAGGCCTGCCTTGGGAAATATGTAAAGCATTTGACAATTCTGCTGTCGTAGGCAAATTCCTGCCGCTGACAAGCATCGGCAACGCGCAACAACTGCCGTTTCATCTCGATATAAACGGGCAAACCGTACAGCAAGGCAATACGCAACAGATGATTTTCACGATAGACAAGATCATCGCTTTCGTAAGCCGTTTTTTTACGCTGAGGACAGGTGATTTGATCTATACGGGCACGCCCGAAGGCGTCGGACCCGTAAAAATAGGCGATCATCTGCAAGGGTATGTCGGAGATAAATTATTGCTCGATTTCTTTGTTCGATGAAACTGTGTTTTACTCTTATAATAAGTTTTTTTACGCTGATGATAGCATGGGCTGACGGCAGTATTTACGCGCCGCAATCCGGGCTGTCGGAAGGTAAATGGGTGAAAATAAGAGTAGATGAGACGGGAATTTATAAGATAACCTATGCCGAATTGGCAAAAATGGGATTTCCCGATCCGGGCAAAGTCTCAATTCACGGTTACGGCGGATGGATGCTGGACGAGAAATTTTCCAATCAGTATATTGACGACGTCCCGGCTGTTGCAGTGTGGAAAGGCTCTGATTATCTTCTGTTTTATGCCAAAGGCCCTGTCAAATGGCACTATGGCAGCCAGTCCATACTTGTCGACGCTTCGGTTTTTCAGTTTATCCATGAGAATAATCCGTATTCTTCCTACGGATATTACTTCGTTACCGATGCCGATTCGGCCAGAACCATGGCTTCGATTGCATCTTTAGAAAATGGTTCTTCATTGCAAATCAATACGTTCGATGACTATATGCTCTACGAACAGGAGCAGGTATCGGTAAACAATTCAGGCAGGGAACTGTTTGGTGAAAATTACGAAAGCATCACGTCGAGGACATTTTCATTTTCCATTCCCGGAATAACTGACGATGCAGGGCGAGTCACATTTCGCTTCGTCTCGAAAGCACTCGGGACGATAGGCAGAGTCTCGCTCGGTATCGACGGGACGGAGATGATGAACGGCACAATTCGTATTGACGATAATATCTATACAAATGGGGTTGAATATCTAAATTCAGTTGCCTGGAACGGAGCTAAAAACGAAAACACGACAGTATCAGTAGCCTACAATCCATCAGGTCATAAAAGCTACCTTGATTACATCTATCTCCAGATGAAACGTCAACTGAAATCGTATGCCCAAAACGGAAAACCTTATACCTTCTTTCGCAATCTCTCGGCACGTACAAATATTTCAACATTCACAATCGCGGATGCTACTTCGGATATGATTGTGCTGGATGTTACCGATGGAATCAATCCGACAGTGATGGAAACGTCTTTAAGCGGCTCATCAATGTCGTTTACTATCCCGGCTATGGCTGAATTGCGGGAGTATGCCCTGGTCGACTTGTCCAAATCATTTAAGTCTCCCGAAATAATCGGTCAGATACCTAATCAAAATCTTCATTCACTTCCGCAAACCGATATGGTGATCGTGGCACCACCAATCTTTAATGCGGAAGCAAAACGACTTGCAGACTATCATCTGACGCATAACCCTAATATTGACAATATTACCATTGTCGTACCGGAACAGGTATACAACGAATTTTCGAGCGGCACGCCTGATGCAACAGCCTTGCGGCGCTTTATGAAAATGTTTTATGACAGGAGCACTTCGGACGAAGATGCACCGAAATATCTGCTTTTGTTCGGCGACGGGTCGTATGATAATCGCCGATTGACCGATGTCTGGAAAAAGACGCCGACAGAAAATTATATCCTCACCTATCAAAGCCAAAATTCTCTGAATGAAAATTCTTATACGATGGATGATTATTACGGGTTTCTCGGTGACAACAGCGGAGGCAGCGTAAATTTCTTAGATGATATAATGCTCAACATCGGAAGATTTCCCGTACAAAACACGACGCAGGCAAAAATAGCTGTAGATAAGGCTATTGCCTACATGGATAATGCCACGACGGGCAACTGGAAAAACAATCTTTGCTTCCTTGCCGATGATGGCAGCAATTTAGACGGTTACGATTCCATTCACATGGTTCAGTCCAATACTTTAGCCGATGAAATCGGGGTTATGTATCCTGAGTTCATGATAAATAAATTATTTTTCGACACTTATAAAAAATCAACCGTCGGCGGAAGAACTACGTATCCCGATATCGTGTCCGGATTGCAAAAACAACTCAAAGAGGGTGCTATGATATTGAATTATACGGGACATGGCAATAACAGTTCGCTGAGTGACGAACAAGTCATCACCTCTTCGGATATCCGGCAGGCCACTTATCCTTTTTTGCCGCTTTGGATCACGGCTACATGCGATTTTACGCCTTTCGACGGATTTGATATTTCAGCCGGAGAAGAGGTTTTTTTAAATCCCGTTAGCGGTGGAATCGCACTTTTAACTACTACACGCGTAGCCTATTCCCGCCCTAATTTCAGCATCAACGAACTTATCCTCGAAAACCTGTTCAAAAAGGAAAATGGACGGCGATTGACACTTGGAGAAGTAGTCAGGGCTACAAAACAAAGTTATAAAAACGAATCAAGACTTCGTTTCACGCTTATAGGAGACCCTGCCTTGACATTGGCTTTCCCCGACTACCGTATAAATATCACCGAAATAAATGGTGAAGCAGTCTCAAATAAAGAGTTTAATTTCAGAGCATTGGAAAGTATTTCCGTAAAAGGAGAGATTTTAGCACCCGACGGAGAAAAGGCATCCGACTTCGACGGCATGATATATTCTACCGTCACCGACAGCCGTCAAACGATTACAACTCTGGATAATAACCGATTAGGCGAGTCGTTCCAATACGAAGATTATCCTAATATATTATACAAGGGAAATGAACGTGTAAACGGCGGTGAGTTTTCATTTTCATTTACCGTCCCAAAGGATATATCCTATTCAAACCGGTTTGGAAAAATGAGTTTATACGCTGTGAGTGATCAGTCTAACAATGAGGCACAAGGTTCATTTCTACAGTTTCGCGTAGGCGGGACGGATGAAAATGCGGAAGTCGATTCCATCGGCCCTGAGATACGAGCTTTATTCCTCAACGACAGCACTTTCACCGATGGCGGACAAGTTAATGACACGCCTTATTTTGTGGCCGTCCTGTGGGATCAACGCGGAATAAATATTGCAGGAAGCAGCATAGGTCACGATTTGATGCTCGTTATTGATAATAATCCGTTGTATAGCTACAACCTAAATTCCTATTACACAAGTACTCCCGGCACAAATGGCGAAGGAACGATCAGATTTTCTATTCCGACTTTGCCTGTGGGCGTCCATACAGCCGAATTTAAAGCCTGGAACGTATTAAATCGTTCAACTACAAAGACATTCACATTCGAAGTGGTCGAAGGACTTAAGCCGCGTATAACCAGCCTGATAGCAGCTCCGGTGCCGGCACGCGAGAACGTAGAATTCCGGTTGGCTCACAGCCTTCCCGAATCAAGGATGACCGTCAATATCCGCGTCTATGACATGATAGGCAGACTATGTTGGGATTATGAGGAGACCGGCGTCTCCGACCTTTTTCGGGCGCATACCATTACTTGGGACTTGACAGACGGCGGCGGCAAACGACTCCTCCCCGGCGTCTATATCTACCGCGCCGCCGTTCGCACCGCCACCTCCACCGAAGTATCCGAAGCAAAAAAACTTGTTATTTTGGGGCGTTAGCGCTCCTTCGACAAACTGAATATTTTAATTCAAATTACTCATGCAAAAAATATTACATTCTTTTCTGATGTTTGCCTTATTGGCGATCTTTGGCGCTAATGCACAGACAGATAAAATTAAGGCGTTGATTGTTACCGGTCAAAACAATCACAACTGGCAAGTCAGCAATGTCGCCATGAAAATGACGCTCGAAAATTCGGGGCTTTTCAGTGTTGACGTCGCCATATCGCCCGAACAGGGTGGTGATATGAATAAATTCAATCCCGAATTTTCCAATTATCAGTTGGTCATTCTGGATTATAACGGCGATGCCTGGACAGCCCGGACGCAGAAAAACTTCCTCGACTTCGTCAACAACGGAGGCGGAGTTGTGGTCTATCACGCGGCCGACAACGCTTTTCCCGAGTGGAAGGAGTTCAACGAAATCATCGGGCTTGGCGGCTGGGGCAAACGCAACGAAAAGGACGGCCCCTACGTATACTGGAAAGACGGTAAACAGATCAGAGATAATGCCCCCGGCAACGGCGGCTCGCATGGAAAACAGCACGAATATGTACTGACAGCCCGCAGTCAAAACAATCCCGTAATGAAAGGTTTACCGGAAAAATGGAAACATGCGACGGACGAACTCTACGACCGCCTGCGCGGGCCGGGCAATATAGCGACGCTTTATTCAGCGTTTTCCGACAAGGAGACAGGCGGTTCGGGACGCGAAGAGCCGATGATCTTTACGGTCGATTACGGAAAGGCGCGAATTTTCCATACCGTGCTCGGACACGCAGGCAAATCGCTCGATGACAACCCTGCGATGCAATGCGCAGGATTTCAGGTCACGCTGCTGCGCGGTTGCGAATGGGCGGCTACGGGCAAGGTTACACAACAGATTCCCGGCGATTTCCCGACTGCCGACCGGGTCAGCCTTCGTCCGTCATACAAATAATATACTAAACAGATGAGAATGAAATCGATATGTCGGAGACATTGATTCATTCGGAAACTGTATAAAAAACTTATGGAAGAAAACTATACGGCTGCAAAGCTTTTTACCGGAAACGACCGGCTTGAACATCAGGCCATCACCGTAAAAGACGGCATCATACAAAGCATAAAACCGGCCTCGCCGGACAATCAGGGCACACAATTAAAAGGAATGGTAGTGCCTGCATTTATTGATATTCAGATATATGGCGCTCACGGAAAATTGCTGGCGGCATATCCCGAAAAAGATAGTATCTACAAACTAAAAGATTATTGTAAAGCAGGCGGCGCCGCCCATTTCCTGCCTACGGTTGCCACAAATCCGAATGAAATCATTTACAGTTGTATCGATGCGGTAAGGGATTATTGGCAAAGCGGCGGCGAAGGCTGTCTGGGGCTGCATTTGGAAGGCCCCTGGATCAGCAAAGTCAGAAAAGGGGCGCACGTGGAGGAGCTGATCCATTCGCCGAACATTGAAGAAATCAG
>JAITMM010000044.1 GCA_031277335.1 Tannerella sp.
ACAATGTATTTGCCAATCCATATAATGCGGCCAAATATGGCTATATCGACGACGTGATTGAGCCTCGCAACACGCGCTTTCGCGTGATTCGTGCTCTGCAGCAATTACATACGAAGAAACAGACGAATCCGGCCAAGAAACATGGGAATATTCCGCTTTAAATAGGCGGTGGTCTTGTAGCTTTTAAAATTTAGTTTTGTTTGATTACAATAAGTTTCTGCGTTTGAGAATTTCTATTTCTTCTTTTGAAATACTATCCTGATCGCTTTTATCGTAAATTGTGAGCAGATAAATTTTAGTGTTTTTTATATCTATCAAAACATTGCAGGTAATAATTCTTGCACCGCCTCGTTTGCCTTTACCCTTTGAGGCAATCGCCATACGCACTTTGCGGATATTATCTCCCAATTTTTCACCAATATCCGGTTTTTTCAACAGTTCTTGCTTGAGATTTTCCAAATCATCCGGAAGCGAACGGTATTTCTTCAAAAGTGGTTTGACACCACGGTCAAAATCCTTAGTCGTTATTATTTTGTAATTCATTTCGTAATTCAGCAATCAGTTCGTCCAAGGTTTTTTCACGTTTTTTACCGTCAAGCATCAGGCGTACATCTTTCATTGCACTGTCTATATGGCGATGGAGATCGCTTTTATTTATGACCTCCTCGTACGTCAACTCACGTTTTTTCTTTTTTTCCGTCATTGACGGGACAACATCTTTTGCCGACTTCAACAAAGCAACAATGCTTTGTCCCAACGGTGTTGTTTCGTTTATTTCTACTTGATAAATAGCCATGATAATAAAAAATTTCAGGGTGCAAATATACATAAATATTATTGAATTACACGCGTTGGATGCTAAAAAACTCTGTTTGCGTCGATTTGCACGGAATCACATTTTTCACGGATACTTCCGCAATAAACTTTCGGCTTCGTGCAGGTAGCTGCGGCCGAAGAGGTTGAGGTGGTTGAGGACGTGGTAGAGTTTGTAGAGGCCTTCGCGGTATTCCCAGCCGGGTTTCAAGGGGTATTCCTGTTGATAGCCGTCGTAAAAAGCAGGCGAGAATCCGCCGAAAAGTTTGGTCATTGCAAGGTCGGCTTCGCGATGGCCGTAATAGACGGCGGGGTCGATCAGGACGGCGCGGCCGTTTTCATCGCAGACAAAATTTCCTGCCCACAGGTCGCCGTGCAGAAGACAAGGCGGCTCAAGGCTATCGCCTAAAATGGACGATATTGATGTTTCGAGGCGCTTCATTCCGTTCTGCAAACTGTGTGTGGCATAGCCGTTTCGCTCTGCAAGCCTGTATTGAAACATCAGCCGTTTGTTGAAATAGAAATCCGTCCAATCGTTGCTTTCCTTACCGGCAGGTATATTTATCTGCTCATTATCACCGATATAGTTATTTTCATAAAAGCCGAACGTCTCGGATTGAAAACGATGCATACGCGCCAGTTCGTGTCCGAACCGAACAAAAAAATCGTCCGAAGCCGCTCCCCTGCGAATATATTCGGTCACAATAAAATCGTCACCGACAGCTGCCACCTTTGCCACACGGATGGATTTCGCCAATGCCAATTCTGTCAAACCATTTGCTTCACAGCGATATATATCACTCTCCCGACCGCTTTTCAGAAAATATTCCTTCCCTGAAGCCGTCCTGACCAACTGACTCCCAACGCTCACAAGCTCTTCCTGTAACGCTGTCTCTATTCTATTTTTTAAATGTTGCATGTTCGAAAGTTTGATGTTCAATGTTCAAAGTTCAATGTTCAAAGTTTAATGTTTATTCCTATACTTCACTGCGACGGGATTGCAAATTTACATTTTATTTTAAATCCCCAATAACAATCTTTAAGGATTTTACTGAAATATTTATAGTTAGAATGGCTACCTTTGTCGCCTTTATGCAGAAATATGACCTATACAATGAACAGCGACATTGCGTCGGCACGTTATCTCATGCCGGATTTGCTAAGAGGTATAGCCCTGATGGGCATCTGTTTAGCTAATTTTTCAGAGTTTTCGCTATATTCATTTCTGCCCGCATCAGCGACTGCTGCGATGCCATCTGCTTCTATTGATACGGTTGTCAGATACTTGCAATATCTGTTTATTGATGGAAAATTCTATACAATCTTCTCATTGCTCTTTGGCGTCGGGTTCTCCATTTTTTTTACGAATGCGCTGAAAAAGAAAAGAAATGGTATTCTACTGTTTTACAGGCGTATGACTATTCTTTTTCTTTTCGGACTGGCTCATTTAATCTTTCTATGGGCAGGTGATATCCTGATTTTATACGCATTTTTAGGATTTTTTCTTCCGTTATTTCGCAATATATCAGATAAAAAGTTGATTATCGCTGCAATCATTCTGCTATTGATTCCTATATTGATTGATACATGTATTAGTCTGTTTGACTGGAACTTGTCAGCGCCGGTCATCCAAGCAACGCAATATTTCCATGCAAAAGCCGGTATTACGCCGGAAAATTTTCCTATATGGCTTGCAAATGCACAGCATTACACTGATATTCTGTCGTTTAATATTGCCGGTTCTTTTATCCGCATGCAGGAGTTTATTGAATGTAACAGGGCATTCAAGGTGATGGGACTTTTTCTAATCGGTTTTTATATAGGGCGCAAACGGTTTTATGCACAACTTGGCAACTATTCCTCTGTTTTACAGAAGATTATGATTATAGGTTTTGTTGTCGGACTGCCGCTTTCAGCGCTTTATGCGTGGAATATGACGCATAATGTACCTTTAAAAATGGCGGCGAGCGCTGCCCTGTATACGTTCAGTGTATTCCCGTTGAGTTTTGCCTATATGACCGCTATTTGTTTGATTTACATAAAGTGGAAGGAGTCGGCGTCCATTTCGAGACGTATTGCGGGAGGAATCGCTCATATTGTGGCACTTACTGGACGAATGGCGCTCACCAACTACATAATGCAATCTGTCTTCGGTATCCTGATTTTCTATGGTATAGGCCTTGGGTGGGGTGCCAAAACAGGTATTGTCCATGCGGAATTGATTGCTTTGACTGTCTTTTCGATTCAGGTGATTTACAGCTATTTATGGCTGAAATATTTTCGATTCGGACCGATGGAATGGTCGTGGCGCATATTGACGTATGGAGAATGGTTAAGTATAAAAAAAATAATAAATAAAAAATAATGAAACAACTGATTAGTAATACAATGTTTGACGGCGAGCGGCCTCTGTTCGGGTTGAATGATATTCGGCTCGAACAGCTGAAGTTTTATCCGGGCGAATCCGCCGTCAAGGCATGTACCAATGTAGAAGCCAGGCAATGTGAGTTTTGGAGCAAATATCCATTTTGGCATAATGATCAAGTATTGATTGAGGATTGCCGGTTTACGCTCTATTGCCGGGCAGCCATCTGGTATTCAAAAAATATTTACATGCGAAATTGCATAGTGGAAGCCCCCAAAATGTTTCGTGAGATTGACGGCTTGACGATTGAGAATGTCAAATTCCCCGGTGCCGCCGAAACAATCTGGAACTGTCGCGATGTGAAAATACGGAATATCGAAGTGCAGGGAGGAGATTATATCTTAATGAATGTCAATGGAGCAGATATTGACGGTTTCAAGTTGCAGGGCAACTATTCGTTTCAGGACGCCAAGAATGTGGTGGTGCGCAATGCCTACCTGGATTCAAGGGACGCCTTTTGGAAAACGGAAAATGTAACGGTCTATGATTCGGAGATTATCGGTGAATTTTTAGGTTGGTATTCCAAAAATCTGCGGTTTGTCAACTGCAAGATATCCAGCACACAACCGTTGTGTTACTGCACTAACGTTGTGCTGGAGAACTGTACGATGGACGATGAGTGCGACCGGTGCTTCGAGGAAAGCACGATTCAGGCGACCATCAACAGTCCGATTCGCAGTGTCACCAATCCGGGCGCCGGGTTTATCAAAGCCGAATCCATTGGTGAACTGATTATTAACGAGTTTTGTAAGGAACCGGGGGCTTGCAAAATTCTTTGATTCAAAAATTCAAAAATTCAAAGATTCAATGATTCAAAGATTATTGGATTCAAAAATGTACAATTAATTGATAATAAATGATGAAATACAATTTTGACGAAATTATTCAGCGTCGCAATACGGGCTGCACAAAATGGGATGCAGCGGCGAGCGACGACATACTGCCGATGTGGGTGGCCGATATGGATTTCAGAACGCCACCTGTCGTGGTGGAATCATTGGTTAGCAGGGCGCAACATGGTGTCTTCGGCTACGTAAGGCCTTCGGCAGCCTATTACGATGCCGTCATCGGCTGGTTTGGACGTAACTACGGGTTCGATATCGAGAAAAAATGGATTCTCTATACGACCGGCGTCGTGCCGGCCATTTCGGCCATTATCAGGGCGCTCACCGTTCCGGGCGAACAGGTTATCGTGCAAACGCCTGTCTACCATTGCTTTTTCTCGTCCATACGAAACAACGGATGCGAAATCGTGGAAAACGAACTTATCTACAAAGATGGTACCTACAGCATTGATTTTGACGATCTTGAAAAGAAAGCCTCCGATCCCAACGCCAAAGTGTTCCTTTTATGCAGTCCGCATAATCCGGCAGGGCGTGTCTGGACGAAAGAGGAACTGCTGCGCATGGGTGAACTCTGTTTGCGT
Organism: Tannerella sp.; assembly: GCA_031277335.1. GTDB lineage: Bacteria > Bacteroidota > Bacteroidia > Bacteroidales > Tannerellaceae > Tannerella. Next base: position 4,665 of record JAITMM010000044.1, read on the forward strand.
CACCGGGTGACTGTCATTTCGGACGAGATACATTGTGACCTGGTATTTGCTGGTTATCAACACATTCCGTTTGCAACCCTCAGCGAAGAGATGCGTCAAAACTCGGTGACCTGCACGGCGCCAAGCAAGACATTCAACCTTGCGGGCCTTCATGCCGCCAATATCATCGCACCGGATGAAACCATCCGTCAAAAGATAGATAAGGCGCTTAACATAAACGAAGTATGTGAGATTAATCCCTTCGGTGTCGACGCGCTTATCGCCGCCTACAATGAAGGAGGAGAATGGCTGGAAGCGCTGAAAACATACCTGTACGACAATTATCTCTTTCTGAAAGAGTTTATTGCCAAAGAGTTGCCTTTCATCTACGTAGTGCCGCTTGAAGCCACCTATCTGGTTTGGCTTGATTTTTCGGCCGTCGGCCAATCGTCCCGTACCATTGCGGATAACCTGATGGACAACGGGCGGTTGTGGGTCAACAGAGGGTCGATGTACGGCTCCGGCGGCGAAGGTTTTATCCGCCTCAACATCGCCTGTCCGCGTGCCTTGCTCGAACAGGGATTGAATAAAATCAAAAATCTGTATTCTTCTTTCAACCATCAGGTATAAAATCAATCTTTAGCCTACAAATATGAATAATCATCCACATGGGCAGCATGGGCAGACAGGCGTGAAGAAACTCAATATCCTGATTGCATATTTCCTGATATACGTGGTTTGGGGGTCGACCTATTTCTTTATTGGCGTGGCTCTGAAAGGATTCCCTCCGTTCCTGCTCGGGGCGCTCCGTTTCACGATGGCGGGGCTGATTCTGCTTGTGATCTGCTTACAACGCGGCGAGGCCGTTTTCAAAAAGGGATTGATCAGGAAATCGGCCGTCAGCGGTATCGTATTGCTATTCATTGATATGGCTGTGATAATGCTGGCGCAGCAATATGTCAGCAGCAGCCTGGTGGCCATCGTTGCTTCTTCGGTTGCCATCTGGATCATGGCGCTTGATGCGCCCAGTTGGAAGTCGAATTTTCGTAATCCGGCTGTCGTAACCGGGATTATCATCGGTTTTATTGGCGTGATAGCTTTGTATATCGAACAGTTACAGATAGATACTTTACAGTCCGAAAACAGGGGCTACGGGATGCTGATCCTGATGTTCGGCTGCCTGTCATGGGCTTTGGGCACGCTATATGCCAAATACCGTTCGTCGCGCGAGGAAGACGTCAACGCCTTTGCCGGTTCGGCCTGGCAGATGCTCTTTGCCAGCGCCATGTTCTGGATTTTCACGCTGATACGCGGCGAATGGGCGGCAACGGATTTTTCGTCCGTGCCCTCCTCGGCATGGTACTCGCTTGTCTATTTAGTGATATTCGGTTCATTATTAGCCTATTCTGCCTACGTATGGCTGTTGAAGGTACGCCCCGCCACGGAAGTTGCCACCCATGCCTACGTCAACCCTTTTATCGCCGTCTTTTTCGGCGTTGTCTTTGGCCATGAGGCCGTCACGTGGATACAGATCGCCGGTCTGATCGTAATTCTCCTCAGTGTGGCGCTGATCGGGAGGCAGAAATAATAGTCAGTTTAACGAACAAAAGTTTTTTTTCTTCAAAAAGAGTCACAAAAAAAGTTAAAATGGGGTTCGTACAAGTTCCCCGGCAGGAGCGAAACACCATGGCAGCAATAGCCTTTTCAAAAACAACCTATCAGGAAGTACTTTAAACATAGTAAAATACGCCGATAACGGCAATATCCGAAAAAAGCAGAATAAAGACTAAAAAAAATAGCGTTATAACGCTACAATCGTAACGGCAGAAAAAATTATCACCCGTTTGGGTGATTGACACCGCTTTTTCCACGCTGTATCTTTGCACCGAATTTATTGATATTAACAGCTTCGCAAGGGGCGCAAAGAAATAGCAAGATATGAATCTGATTAAAAACAATCCTTATCGCAACCTCGGATTGCTTGCCGGAGCAAGTGCCAGAGACATCAACAGACAGGCCAACCGTCTGCAAAAAATCATTACAGCCGAACAGGAACCTCCGACAGACGATTTTAGCTTTTCATCGCTTGGTAGCCTGACACGCACGACAACACACATTGAAGACGCCATAGCACAACTCAATCTTGACAGCGACAAAATGAATGCCGCACTGTTTTGGTTTTGGAACGGCAATCCGAGAACGGACGAAGTGGCGTTTGAGGCATTGAAAGAGGGCAACGCCAAGCTGGCATTTCAGATTTGGGACAGATTGATGGTCGACACCAAAGAAGACGGCAAGCGATATTGGCGAACAGTCAGTGAAAAAAACAGTTCGGCCTTTCATAATTGTTTCGTGCTCGAAATGCTCAGGGTAGGCGGCAATAAACATACGGCAATTATGGCAAATCTCTATTTTCTGGAAAGCGAGTTCTCGAAAAAATTCATCTCAACGATTGTAGACCGTACACATTCAACAAGCACAAAAGAGCTGCAACTCAATTTCTTGAATGAATTTTTGCAGGAAATGAAATCAGGTCATACCAATCTTTCGCCCGACAAATTTATCGCTATTATCAAAAGTATAGATTTTACGGCAAAGCCCGATTTTCTTAAAAATATGTCTCAAAAAGTGGTGTCCGGCGTTTCGGCAAAAATAGAAGCCGCCAGAAAGAAACGCACAGACAGCAAATCGGAGGCCGCAAGCGTAGGCGAAGAATTGCTCCAACAGACAAAAAATGATTTGGAACAATTGAAATCAATCGTCGGAGAACAGGATTTTGCCTATTCCAATATAGCAGATAAGGTGGCAAACGAACTGTTACAATGCGGGGTGGATTACTTTTTAGAATATCGAGATACCTCCACCGATCCCGGTAAAAGGGTGATGGCACTGTTCCAAAAGGCAAAATCAATAGCTGTCGGAAACGTGTCCAAAGAAAGGATAAACGAAAACGTGAAGACTTTGCAAGATTGGGTAAATGATAAGCCTCAAAGAGAAAAAGAACAGTTAGTCAGGGTAGACTTAAAATTTATTACCGACAAAATTGAGCAGTTCCAACAATTAACCAATACTGTCCCCAATGCCAAAGACTTGGCTCTTTCATGCAAGCCCAAATTAGAGAAAATAAAAACTACTTTAGGTGCTAAAGACGACCTATATCTGAAACTTTCAAGCGCCGTCGTCGGAAATTCGCAGGGTATGCTGGTGCTTGTCGTCAATGCAGCTCAGGAAAAGTTTAAGATTCTGATAAATCTTGATCGTAATATTGCTATAGATATTTTGAAAACTGACATCAAAGATTCGATCGAAGTCATTAATTATTTAAATTCCTTTGATATGGATAGCGCTACAAGAGAGAGATATAATTCAAATAAAAGTGTTTTAAGGGAACTTGCCGGTCAATTGAATATTAGCGTACCGAAAAGTGCAAGTTATTCAGGCTCAAGCTCTTCCAAAAGTAGAGGCGGATGTTATATTGCTACCATGGCTTATGGTAGTTATGAACATCCGCAAGTATTGATGCTAAGGCAATTCAGAGATGAAGTATTGGCACAATCAATGCCCGGAAGATTATTTATAAAATGCTATTATCATTATTCACCCAAATTAGTGAAAGTGCTAAAAAACAAACAGTTTATTAACAAATTAATCCGAAATATATTAAATCAATTCATAAAAGTAATAAAATGAAAAAGTCAATATTTCTGTCCATTATCTTCACGTTCTCGTTGACAATGCTCTCGTTGACAACATTTTCGCAAACACACGATAGCCTAGCTTTCACGCAGTTGCAACAGAAAATAGAACAGTTGCAGACGGAGCTGAAAAATCAGAAATCCTATTTTTCAAAGCAGCTATCAACTGCCGACAGTAAAATAGACAGCCTGCAACAGCAAGTCCAACAAAACAGCAACGCCATCAACCAAACAGCGCAAGAATTGAGTACTAAAATAACGGCGTCGGAAACGTCTGCCAATCAAAAAATTACAGCAGTTGATCATTCACTCAACAAAAACTCGTTGTGGGTAATGATCGGATTGCTTGTAACCTTAATTTTTTCAGCTTTAATATATTTCCTGCTACGTACCATACAACGGGCTGACAAAACCGATATGGTTGAGCAATTAAGCCGGACAAAACAGTCGATTGACGAAAAATTGGTGAATGAGTTTGCCAAAAATACTGAAGCACTCGAATCATTGTCCCAACTCTCCAAATCGACACAAATAGCTGAACCTGACCATTCTTTAGCGTTGAAAGTAGCGAGCGAAATTAATCTTATTGAGCGCAACATCAACTTAATGGACAGTAAGACAAAAGGATTGAAACAATTGACGCGTTCGGTGGAAAAGCTGAAAGACAACCTGGCAGCAAACGGCTACGAAATACCGCAACTGCTTGACAAGGAGTTCAATCAGGGAATGAAAGTCATTGTGGCAAGTTCCATTCCCGACGAGAATCTGGAAAAAGGAGTTGAAAAAATTACCAAAGTACTTATTCCGCAAGTACTATTTAATGGCGTCATGATTCAAACGGCGCAAATAGAAGTTAGTGTAGGATATTAAATAATTATAACAAATATGAGAAATAAAATTGATTACGGCATCGACTTGGGGACAACCAACTCTGCCATTGCAAGAATGGAAAACGGTACGCCGACCATTAAGAAATCGGACACGCTGAAAGACACCGTGCCTTCATGTGTACATTTCAACAAAAAGAAAGATATATTGGTGGGAGACACGGCTTTCAATGTGATGAAAAATGACAATACAAGGGCATTGAAAACGTTTGAGACAGGCAAAACCAATATATTTATCGAGTTTAAACGCACCATGGGAACAACCCATAAATACGAAAGTGCAAATATGAACCGGGTGTTTTCGTCCGAAGAACTATCGGCCGAAGTATTGAAAAAGCTCAAATCATTTATACAGGACGAAAACATAACGTCTATAGTGATCACAGTCCCTGCCAAATTCCTCAATCCGCAAAAAGAGGCAACCATCCAGGCGGCGAAATCGGCAGGTTTCAAACATATTGAACTGTTGCAAGAGCCTGTGGCCGCCGCTACCGCTTATGGTCTAACGGCCAAAGACAAAGACAGTTATTGGCTCGTGTTCGACTTTGGCGGCGGCACTTTCGATGCCGCAATCGTAAAATCGGAAGAAGGAATCCTGACCGTAAAAGATACGGAAGGCGACAACTGGCTGGGCGGCAAAAACTTGGACGAAGCGATTGTCGACCTGATCATTATCCCTTATTTACAAAGGAATTACGCCATTGACAGTATTGTAGCAGACAGCGTCAAAAAGGAAATTCTGCGAAATGCCGTCAAACCGTTTGCCGAAGAAGCCAAAATCCAACTGTCCTTCAAAGATTCACATAACATTCTTTCCAACCTCGGCGATTTGCCTTTTGAAGACGAAAACGGCGATGAACCGGAAATAGATATCACTGTCACACAAAAGGATATGGGCAACGTGCTCTCACCGATTTTTCAAAAAGCGATTGATATTACGAAAAGTTTATTGATACGCAATAACCTGAAAGGCACTGATTTGGGTGCACTGATTCTGGTCGGCGGCCCCACCTATTCGCCTATTCTCCGCCGAATGTTGAAAGAGCAGATCACCGAAAATATCCCTACCGATGTTGACCCGATGACAGTCGTTGCCAAAGGGGCAACTCTTTTTGCCTCAACCATTTCCGTCTCCGAAGAAGTAAAGGAGGAAAGCCGCGACAAAACAAAGTTGCAACTTGATATCAAATACGAAGCTACAAGCGTTGAAAACGAAGAAATGGTCAGCATTAAAATCCTGAGAGACAAGACGGAAGGCATCATTCCTGAAAAAGTTTTTGCCGATGTGGTGCGTAGTGATGGCGCTTGGAGCAGCGGCAAAAAACTTATCGGCGAAAAGGCCGTGCTGGTCGATGTGCTTCTGAAAGAAGGTTGTTCAAACGTTTTTATCGTCAACGTGTACGACGAACAGGGAAATAAAATTGAATGTCAGCCAAATCAATTCAGTATCCTTCAAGGTATCGGCGGATTGGACGGGATGAGCGTTTTGCCGTATTACATAGGGATCGGTAAATGGTTTGACGTCGCAGAAAAAGATTTATTCCAACCGATCAAAGGATTGGAGAAGAATAAAAAGGTGCCTGCAACAGGCGTCATCAACGGATTGAAAACAAGGAACGCCATACGCCCCGGAATGGCAAATGACATAATCGAAATACCTATTTATCAAGGAGATTACAACGCTGAAGGAACAAATCCGCTATTGAACAACTTAATCAACGAGGTGATCATTTCGGGCGACAATCTGCCTAAACTTCTTCCCGAAGGAAGCCCCGTAGATATAACGATTAAGGTGGACAGATCTGAACAAATGACTTTTATTGCTGATTTTCCGACAATTGGCCATACCGAAGAATTGAAAATACAAATCAAACAAACCGAGCCGCCAACAGAAGAAAAATTGAAAAGCGATATTGCCGATGCCAAACAAACGGCGAGACGCGTCAACGATGACGATATATTTGACAAGCTGGAATCGTTTGAAAAACAATTGGAAAACGAAAAGGGAAGCGCCGACGGGAAGATGAAAATCCTTGAAAATCTGCGTAAAGAGCTGTTGAAGCTGGACGAAGCAGACAAAGTCACGCTTTTCCCGAAAATAGAAAAAGAATTGAAAGATGCATTTTTCGAATTGGAAGACCTGATTGCTAAAATCAAGCAACACGGCTCCGACAATGATTTGGATATGAAGAAGATAGATGCAACACTTGCCGAGATAAGGAAAAAAATTGATATCATCGTGCGCGATAAAAACATGAAAGATGCAAAAGAGTTGAAGGGAGAAATAACAGCAATGGATTTTGAACTTCGTAATGCAGTGACAGGCAATGCTATGGATTTGCAGTTTTTGCAGGAATTTAATCAAAACTTCAATGCATATCATTGGAAAAATCCGACAAAAGCGCGTCAGCTGATAAATCAGGCCATGCAGCAGGTAGTCAACGGAAATAGGAACATTCGTCCGCTTTTGCGCGAGATTGTACTGCTTTTGCCGGCAAACGAACAGGGTAAAACATTGAGATAAAAGATATTGCATAATGGAAAACAAACAATATACATTACAGAAAGACACCGTCATGGACGGAAAATACACCGTTCTGTTTTTTATCAAGAAAGGTCAGAATGCCGAAACATATCGCGTGAAAGGAACGGACGGAAAAGTATATTTTCTGAAACTGTTCAATGTGGCCAAACTGCATCTTTCGGCCTTTGACAGAAACGGCAATTTGCTCGAAATCGAGATTTTAAAAAAGACGGCACACGAAAATATTGTGTCTTACAAAGATGACGGTGAGGTCATTGTTGGAAATAAAAAGTTCTTGTATTTGGTGTTGAAGTTCATTGTCGGCGAAACGTTGGCCGAACAGTTGACGCGTGAACCTGTCTCGACGGTTTTCGATATACGTCACATTCTTTCAGGTGTGTTAAGCGGTTTGCAGTACTTACATTCATTGCCTGAACCGGTCATTCACAACGAAATAACGCCTCAAAACATCATGATCGATTTGTCTACCGATACGCCTCAGGCAAAAATCATCGATTTCGGTTATGCCCGTTCGTTTTTGCAGTCCTTAAAAATGTTTAACAGGCAGGGACTTAATTTGAATTATGTAGCTTCGGAATGTATAACGGCCGGTCTTTTTTCGCCTCAAAGCGATTTGTTTTCCGTCGGCGTCGTCATGTATCAAATGCTGTTTGGCATTGCTCCTTGGAATGTCTCAGTCTCCGAATATGAAGCACAAATATCCGGCGAAAATATTGCTGCCGAGAAATTGTTGAAACAGAGGGAAAAGCCGTTGATGTTTCCCGATATTGCCGAGAGAATTGCCGATTTTGACGATTCGATTTTAAAAATTATCACAAAAGCATTACAGACAGACACCGAACGGCGTTTTCGGTCGGCGCAGGAATTTTTGGAGATACTCAATAGTGATTCGGAAGATTCTGGACAACAGTGGATTGCCGGTCAAGAACGCAATAACGGACGCGGGCAGGGACAAAATGAAGAACACGGTCGGGAACGCAATAACAAACCTGGTCAAGCCGACAATGACAAATACGGTTCCGTACTTAACAACGAAAAGAAAGGTAAAGGCGGTTTTGCCGCCATCGCAGGAATGCAAGCGTTGAAAAACATGTTGCAAACCGATGTTATAGACCTTATCCGTAACCCCGAAGAATACAGACAACACGGTCTGGGACTGCCGAATGGAATGTTGCTTTACGGCCCGCCGGGTTGCGGAAAGACATTTTTCGCCGAGCGGTTTGCCGAAGAGACGGGATATAATTTCCGTAAAATAATAGCCTCCGACCTTGCAAGCATCTATGTGCATGGTACACAGGAGAAAATCGGTAAAATATTCGACGAAGCGCGAAAAAATGCACCCGCCATCCTGTATTTCGATGAATTGGACGCAATGACGCCTGACCGTGAAAACGCACAGCACAGTTACGGCTCTGAAGTGAACGAATTTCTCTCACAATTGGACAATATCGGCGATTCAGGCGTTTTCGTGATCGGCTCCACCAATAAACCGCAACTTATCGACAAAGCCATTTTGCGTGCCGGGCGATTGGAAAAGCATTTCTACATCCCGCCACCCGATTTTGAGGCACGACGAGCCATGTTTGAAATATATTTGAAACATCGCCCTATCGACTTCGGAATAGATTATGAAAAGTTGGCAGCCATGACCGAGTATTATGTCTCAGGCGATATAAAACTCATCGTAGACGAAGCCTCACGAAAAGTCATCAGAGAAAAAACGAAACGCATCACGATGGAGACATTGGAAATCATCATTATAAGCCAACGTCCGACAATTTCGCTTGAAATTCTCCAACAATACGACGGCATTAAAAACTCGATGGAAGGCAAAAAGGAAGAACGGCGCAGGGTGGGGTTTAATCGGTAATAAATTTTCCGGATGCTTCGTCACTATATTCTTCGTAATGACAACAATTTGCTCCGTCTTTTTGAACGTTGTGAAGCAATCCGGCATAAAAGTTCAAATGAAATATAGGGTATTCCGATAAATAAATGTTAACTTTGCGGCGTTCACATTTTAAAATATGGCAGAAATAGCAAGATTTTAATGTATATGAGTGATTTTGATTTATTAAGAGTAGTGGATGTAGAATATATTAAAGATCATATCATGCGATTGGAATTTAATGACGGAAAAGTTAAAATCATCGATTTTCTACCGTTGTTAAAGGGGAAAATGTATGAACCGTTAAAAAACAGGGACAATTTCATTCAGTTTGGATTGACAGACTGGACATTGGAATGGTACAACGGAGCAGATTTTGACCCCGAATATTTGTATGAATGTGAAACTTATTCAAAAAAGATATGAAACAGTTGGACATAAACCTGATGCACCCGGCAGAGCAGATCAGGGTGGTTATCAGCAGAATATACCGGAGTGGGCTGACGACGACTTCGGGAGGAAATATCTCCATCAAGGATGAAAACGGCGATATCTGGATCACGCCGGCTTCGATTGACAAGGGTTCGCTGACGGCGAAAGATATTGTCTGTGTCAAGATGGACGGCTCGGTGGTAGGGATTCACAAGCCGTCGTCAGAATTTCCCTTTCACCGGGCGATGTATGGCATACGGCCTCATGCCAAGGCCATTATCCATGCCCATCCACCGGCGCTGGTGTCTTTCAGCATCACACGACAGATTCCCAACACGAACATTATCCCGCAGGCACGGAATATTTGCGGTAGGATAGGGTTTGCGCCGTATGACTTGCCGGGCAGTCTGTCGCTGGGTGAAAAAATAGCCAATGAATTTGTCACTCATGATGATTACAAGGCAGTTATCATGGAAAATCATGGCGCTGTGGTCTATGGTGAGGATATGATGGACGCTTATCAGCGATTCGAGACGCTTGAGTTTTGCGCCCGCACGCTTATCCATGCCAAGCGATTAGGCGAACCTACGTATCTCACCGATACACAAATCGATCAGCACGACCAGTTGCTCCCTCAGAGCTTCGTGTATTTCATGAACGCCACCTATCCATCTGAGGAGCGCGCCATCCGCGACCAGATAGTGACGATCGTGCGCCGCGCCTGCGACCAGGGCCTGATGATCAGTTCGTACGGCACAGTATCGGTTCGCTGGAAAAACAATGACTTCCTGATCACGCCAAGAGATATACCACGCTGGGACATAGAACCTTGCAATATCGTGCAGGTCAAAGACGGGATGGTGGAAGCCGGCAAGATACCGAGCCGTTCGGTGGCATTGCACCAGGCTATCTACCAGCGCAATCCGAAAATAAATTCGATCATTCTGACACAACCGCCTCATTTGATGGGATTTTGCACTTCAGGCACCAAATTCAATGTCAGGACGATTCCCGAAAGCTGGATATTGCTGAAAGACATTCCGATCGTCAAGTTCGGCACACAATATGAAGACACTTCGCAAATTGTCGAGATACTGGAAACGCTGCCGGCCGTCCTGCTGGCTAATGATTCCATCATCGTGACGGGCGACGGACTGTTGCACACCTTCGACCGCCTCGAAGTGGCCGAGTTTAGCGCCAAGTCGCTGATTATGGCTACCTCCATCGGCAACGTCAGTCCGATCACCGACGAGGAAGTGGAATCCCTGCGCATTGCTTTCAATGTTCAATAATGCAGCTTTTCAGGAGTTTATCCGATTCACCGGCCGTAAATGGCGCTTATGAAAAATATTTTCTGACATCGCATCCGGCCCGGGATGTCTTGCTGTTTTATATTAACCGGCCTGCCGTCATTGTCGGGCGCAACCAGTCCATCGAGGCCGAAGTGAATCTGACGTATTGCCAAGTGCATGGCATAGAGATTGTAAGGCGTATTTCCGGTGGAGGAGCCGTTTACCACGACGAAGGGAATATCAATTACGCATTTATCGTGCAGAAAAATGCAATAGCCGCGCTTGACAGAGACTTCTCCACTCCTATTCTAAACGCACTCAATGCTTTACATATTCATGCTACGGTTGGAAAAAGAAAAGAATTATTGATAAACGGCCTGAAAATCTCCGGCGTCGCCTCCCATATCACGCGCGAAAAAATATTATTTCATGGCACCTTGCTGCATCGCACCAACTTGACGCATCTTTCCGAAGCCCTTCAGGGCAATACTGCGATGAGAGGACGCAACATTGCTTCCATTCCGGGTAATGTGGTAAATATCACTGATTTGACAGGTGGCACCGAAACGACCGTCCAATTTCTGGACAGCATGCTCGATTTCCTTAAAATATATTATAACACACAAACAATCAATATATTGTCTGATACATGACGATTGCTGTAAAACCGTCAAAACGGTTCGCGATACTTGCCGCCATCCCTGTCTTCAAGGATATTGAGATAGCTTTTGTAGCGCGATTCGCTGATGGCATGATTGTCAAGCGCCTCTAACACAGCACAGTCAGGTTCATGCCGGTGAGTGCAGTTATGGTATTTGCAATCTGCCGACACCTTAAAAATTTCAGGAAAGTAATGCGCCACCTCAGCGCCTTCCATCTCAATAGTTCCGAAACCTTTAATCCCTGGAGTATCAATCATATATCCACCTCCGGGAATTGGAATCATCTCCGAAAAAGTAGTCGTATGCATCCCTTTCCTGTGATACTCGGATATCACGGCTGTTTTGAGATTGACGCCCGGCAGTATCTTATTGATCAGCGTAGATTTACCTACGCCCGAATGTCCTGCAATCAAAGTGACTTTCCCGGTCAAAACCTCCTTCAGCGGCTCAATACCATCGCCGGTCACTGCGCAAACTTTGAAACAAGTATAGCCAATCGATTGATAAATAAGTATTAAATCCTCCAAACCAAGTTTTTCGGCTTCATTCAGACGGTCTATCTTATTGAAAACGATGTTGACAGGGATTTGATACGCTTCGGCAGTAGCCAGGAATCGGTCAATAAAAACAGTTGTCGTAACCGGGTAATTCACAGTCACTATCAGCAAAGCCAAATCTATATTCGCAGCCAGGATATGTGATTGTTTGGACAGGTTGGACGCTTTGCGAATCATGTAATTCCTGCGAGGTTCGATGGCTGTAATAAAAGCAGCATCGAAACCGTTCATCTCTATTTTCACCATGTCACCTATCACTACAGGATTTGTACTGCGGATATCCTTCAGCCTGAAGTTACCTTTTATATTGCAGTTGATCAACTGATTGTCGTCTGTGCAAACAGTGTATCGGCTGCCTGTGTTTTTGATGACAAGTCCGTGCATATCGGTTGTTTACACGGTCATTATTTCCTTTTCTTTGGCGGCAAGAATCTCATCTACCTTTTTTATATACCTGTCGTGCGTCTTTTGCATGTCGGCTTCGGCATCTTTTTCCACGTCTTCCGAAACGCCGTCCTTGATCGACTTTTTCAATGCTTCAATTGCGTCTCGACGTGCATTGCGGACACTGATTTTAGCATTTTCAGCTTCCTGTTTGGCTTGTTTGGCCAATGTGCGGCGGCGCTCTTCAGTCAGGGGAGGAATGCCCAGCCGAATCACCTCGCCATTGTTTTCAGGCGTGATTCCAACACTGGAATTGATGATCGCCCTCTCAATTTCTTTCAACATAGGTTTTTCCCATGGCGTGATCAGCAATGTCTTAGCATCAGGCGTATTGATTGATGCCACATTGGACAGCGGCGTCAAACTTCCATAGTAAGGCACTTTAACGCCATCCAATATTTTCGGATTGGCTTTGCCGGCACGTATACGCGCCAATTCTTCATCCAGAAATAAAATGGAATCTTCCATTTTTTCTTCTGCTTTCTTTTGAATTTCTTTAATATCTACCATAACCTTTTCGTATTGTTTGTAATTTTTGAAGCAAAAGTAATGTTTTTTCTCAACATCACAAAATACGTTCAAATCAAGTCAATAAAATTGCAATGTTGAAATATGGCTTGGGAGCGATTTTTCTCCTGAATTAAGACTTAATAATCAGGGATGTACTATTGTACCGATTTTATCGCCTATCACTATTTTTTTCAGATTGCCGGGCATGTCCATGTTAAAGACGACGAGCGGCATTTTATTATCTTTGCATAAAGTGATGGCTGTCAAATCCATCACTTTCAACCCCCGCTTATATACTTCGTCGAACGAGATGTCTTCAAACTTGACGGCAGAGCTGTCTTTTTCAGGATCAGCAGTGTAAATTCCGTCTACGCGTGTCCCTTTCAGCAACACATCGGATTCGATTTCGATGGCTCTCAACGCTGCTGCCGTGTCCGTCGTAAAAAAAGGATTACCTGTGCCGGCTGCAATTATCACTACATAACCGTGTTGCATCAGTTCGATAGCCCGGCATTTGTTATAGTATTCTCCCACAGGCTCCATTCGTATGGCCGTCAATACGGCAGATTTCACATCTGCATTTTCCAGCGCTGAATGGAGCGCCAGGCTGTTTATGACTGTCGCCAGCATCCCCATCTGGTCTCCTTTCACACGGTCAAAACCTTTTGCAGTGCCACCTATTCCACGAAAAATATTCCCGCCGCCAAAAACTATACCCGTCTCAACGCCAAGAGACAATATCTCTTTGATTTGCGAGGCATATTCGTTCAGACGCACTTCGTCAATACCGTACTGTTGACTTCCCATAAGCGATTCGCCGCTTAACTTTAACAAGATACGTTTATATACATTCATTTTTACTTTGTTTTATAAACAGATGCAAATATAGCGTTTTTGAAGACAAGAAGATGGAATATAAGCCAACAAATTGTGTTAAAAAATGCTTAATTGATGATTTTATAGCATATTGTCGCTACTTTTGCACATCATTCTTACAATAAAGGAATCTTATGAAATCAAAAATTGGTGTTTTGATGGTTATTTTGGGAGTTTTTTTGAGTGCTTGCAGCGGGCCTAAATCTTTCAAGGAATATAAAAAGGAAGAGACTGACGCCATCAATGCTTTGATAGAAAAGGAGGGCTTTGAGATCATCAACAGTTATCCGAGCAACGGCGTATTCCGCGAAAATCAATTTGTGTTGTTAGACAACCAGTGCTATCTGAACGTGATCGATTCCGGCAATGGCAACAGGGCGGTTAGCGGCAAAACTATTGTCTTGATGCGATGCAGTTATGTAGGTATCTCAAAAGTAGATTCATCTAAATATTCAATCTTTCCAAATGGATATCAGCCGATTGAATTTATTTACGGCAATGTCAACGAAGCCAAATATCAGGCCTCTCAATCCGGTCAGGGCAGTGATGCTTACCTGTTTTTAAGTCCTGGCATAGAATCGGCGCTGAACTATGTCGGAGAAAATGCTATAGTCCGTATGATTATTCCTTTCAATAATGGACAGGAGAGCAATTATCCGTTGGGAATAGGTAGCGCCTTTCAGGATAATAATATGATTCCCATGTATTTTGACAGGATCAGATTTGCGTTCGACGATTTTTAAGACACGGGGTTCATCTGCTCGAGAGCCGATTCAAACGCTATAACCGCGTCAGATAGACAACCGTTAAATTCACCTCCCGAAGCGTTTTTATGTCCGCCGCCATGGAAATAGGTGGAAGCAAACTTGTTGCACGAAAAATTTCCGACCGAACGAAACGATATTTTTATAAAATCAGAATCTTCGCGAATTAATACGGCAAACTCTACTCCCTTGATATTCAACGGCAAATTCACAAAACCTTCCGTATCGCCTGTCACGTAATTAAATCGGTTTAGTTCTTCTAAAGATAAGGTAATCAAAGCAGTATGCCGCTCGGGATAAATTTTCATTTTCTCGTACAGCGTATAACCCATCAAGCGCATCCTCGACTCGGAATAAACTTGATATACGTTCCTGTATATCTTATCTTTATCGATTCCTTTTCTGACCAATTCAGTAATGATGGTGTAGATTTCCGGATCATTTGAACCGAATGTGAAAGAACCCGTATCTGTCATCATGCCGGTATAAATACATTCGGCAGCATCTTTATTGATGTCACTGAACGACTTGATGGCGCAAAGCAGGCGGAAAATCATCTCACTTGTGGACGACATTTCGGGAAAAGAGAATACTAAACGGCAAAATGGCGCCGTCCGGGGATGATGATCAATCAATACTGTTCTCGCATCGGCAGCTTCAAAGAATGGCGCCAACTTTCCGATACGCTTCAACTCGTTGAAATCAAGGCAAAAAATCACATCGGCTTCGCGTATCAACCGCTCTGCATATTCTTTAGAAGCATCGTAAATGACAACGTCTGCTGCCCCTGGCAACCATTTTAAGAATGAAGGGAAATCATTGGGAACTACTATATTAACAGAATCTTTTCCCATGACGGATAAAAAATGAAACAAACCCAACGAAGACCCGATAGCATCTCCATCGGGGGTAACGTGAGTAATAATCACAAAACGTTCACCCTTATTGATATAGGTTGACATTTTTTGAACATCTTTATCTTCAAATATTTTAGTTAGCATAGTCGCCTGTTTAAAGCGCCAAAGGTACGAACTAAATTTGGAATTAAAAAAACTATTTTAAGCTCTTTTCATCATATGCGTCCCATCCCCTTTGGCGAACTGCCTGCGGGTGCACTGCAAAACGGATGATATTGGCACCCCACCCGGCCTTGAAAGTCTTTTTCCATCACGCCGTTGTATACAGCCTTGACCATGGTCAAGTTATTGTCGTCCTGACTATACTCCCAATACATTGCTCCACGCATACCGACGGCTAACAAATATTTACATTTTTCGGCAATGGAGCGTGGCGTTTCATGGTTTGTAATTATATTGCCTTCTTTATCAACCATATAAGGAGCTTTGGCCTTATCGTCCCACTTTTCGGTCAGGTCGGTGCGATTGATCAGCGTACGATAATTGCCGCCAACTCCTCGCGCGCCTTTGCCGTAAAAAGGAATGCCGAGAACTAATTTATTCATCGGCACTCCGGCATTATGGTGCGCCATCACGGATTCTTCACACGACAGTTTGCCCGTCATCTCAGAGCGAAAAAGTCCTGCATGATGCAAGGGCGGCTGGTCTATATCGTAAGTCATGATATTGATAAAGTCTATATATGGCTCGATAGCTTTGAAATCCACATACTTGGCATCAGCCGACGACGCAAAAGTGAGTAATTTTCCGGTGCCTAATTCTTTTCGTAACCGGCGACACAGCAAAGTGAAGTTTTTTGTATCCTGCGGCGAACTCGAAATGCCGGCAGCGCTACTTGTCGGGTATTCCCAATCCAGGTCTATTCCGTCAAGGCCGAATTGCTCCACCACCCGCTTGCAATCCTTTACAAACGAAGCACGCAGCTTCTTTTTAGCAGCCATTTCGCTGAAACGTCCACTCCCCCACCCTCCGATGGACAGCATCACTTTCAGTTGTGGCGCAGTATCTTTCAATCTGACGATTTCGCGAAGACGGTCTTCGTTATCAATCCGCACTCCATCGAACGAATCCGTAACGTGACCGAATGCGTAATTGATATGTGTCAAGTAGTTAGGATCGGGCATGACCTCGCTCCACGAGGTAACGTAAGCAAGAGCCACCCTGTCGGACGGGCTGACCGCCTGACCCATGGCAGCCACCGCATTTCCAGCCGATAGCAAGATAGCTGCAATACAGATTGTTGTGAAAGATTTGATTGTCATATTAATATGGATTAATGATTTATATGTGCTTTTATGTTTTATATTCTAACATAAATTCTCCAAATATAAATATAGTCGGAATACTTTTGAGTGTCTTAATTCGTAGCATTGCCAATTCGCAATATTTAGAGCTAAAGTATTTTAGTCATATTCAGCCTGTAAAATATTTTCCGCAAAAATACTTAATTTTATTGGTAAAATCATGGATGGCATCATTTTTATAGTTTTTTCGTGTTTTTGCGGTTTCCTCACCTTAAGTTGTAAGCAGGCGAAACTATCGTAAAAAAAAAATAAAAAAGAATATCGAATTATAAAAATATTTACTATCTTTGCCCGCAAATTGAAATAAAAAAGTTGCTTATGATTTAGACGTATAAAGAGTTAAAACTCTTTTAGATAAGACATTATATAGCGTTTGGCTATTATTTTGGCTGTTCAAAATTCCACTTTTCCCCTGCTTCGGCAGGCTACAATGCCCAAGATAAGTTAGTGAACGTTCACGTTTGGCGTGAACTTAACTTATTCGGCATTGTAGGTTGTGGAAAACCGTGAACAGCAGATAGTAGTGAGTTTCACGCTTTTTTTATGTCCATACGTGAATGTGACGGGATTACTAACATCTTACATTATATAATAAATGAAATCAAACAAAAAAACGGCAACAGGTTTGTGCGGTATGATTTTTTACAAATCATTATTCAAACCATTTATTTCGATCGTGATGATCGGATTGACAGTTATGGGATGCGTTGAATCAAAGGAGCTTCCGCCTATCGATATTTATTTAAGGATGACTCCAAAGCCGCTTGATTTTCCATTTTCTGGTGGCGAAGCGCAAACATTCTCTTTCGTAACTAATACGTATAGCTGGAATGTAACAAGTGACCAGTCATGGGTCAGTATTTCCATGGATCATCTTCCGGCTTCATCTCCGCCTAACTCAGAACCTGTAGAAACTCCTGTGACTGTTTCAGTCACTGTCCAGGAAAATCCTGAAGATACCCAACGTTCAGCCACCATCACTGTTGGAGGGGTGGGCATAAGAAATAACGTAACTATTCCTGTTACAATGGGCGCTCCACCTCAATTAAAAGTAGAGCCATTAACAATAAAATTTTCGGCTGCAGGCGACCAGCGGTCATTGAAAATTACATCCAACATAGCATGGACGGTCAGAAGCGAAGCGTCATGGCTGAAGTTTTCGGCTCCTTCCGGGGCAGGAGACAGTACGATTTTAGTAACTGCAGAAGCACAGTCGGCACAGTCTCAACGTAATGCAACAATCATTGTCAGCGGAAGCGGCTTGGAGCAGCCTATAGAAGTGTCGCAATCTGCATTCGTACCAATGTTAGTTGTATCGCCTACAACGCTTGTATTTCCCAATTCATTCGGTTCCAACTCATTCGGAACTCAATCTTTTACCGTAACATCCAACATCAGTTGGAAAATCACTGTAAATAGCGAAGCATCTTCATGGCTGACTTTTTCTCCTGACTCCAGCGCCAACAACGGCGAAGTTAATGTGACAGCTGCAGCAAATACTTCAACAACAACACGAAAGGCAACTCTTACAATCAAAGGCGGTAACATCACACGCACCGTCACTGTGCAACAAAGCGGCGAAACAGAAAGATTGGAGATAACCACCCCTCCGCCTTTGTCTTTTGGAAACTCACTCGAACAGAAAGTATTGTCGATTGCTTCAAATATCAACTGGAATGTTACCGTGAGCAGTGATGCAGCATCCTGGTTGTCGATAGATAAGACTACCGGTTCTAATGATGGCACTATAACCGTTACAGCCGCAGCGAATACGACGCCTCAGAACCGAGGTGGAACCATAACCGTCAGGGGAGGTAGTTTCATACGGTCGATCAGCGTTGTACAATTTGGCGTTGCATCACCTTATATAAAAGTCGACAAAACATCCTTACGCATGGAAGCAACCCATGACACGCAAACATTTACGATTGACTCCAATATAGAATGGAAGATTGAATATGATATTGCCAATACAAGAAATTGGCTAACGGTTACTCCATTGTCAGGTATAGGTAAAACTACCGTAGAGGTAGTTGTCGAATTTAATGAAATAGCTCCGCGAACTGCAACGCTAACTATCACCGGAGGCAATTTTAAGCCGCAAACCGTCTCTATAACTCAGCCGAGAGGTAGTTTCTAAATTTAAATACATAAAAATATGAGATGTAAAAATTGCGGGTGGGATAATCCCGCCGGAAATGTCAGATGTGAGAAATGCAATGCTCAATTAAATGAATATCAGTCTGATGATCAAACTTCTTATTTCGGACACAATGCAGAAGAAATGAATCCCCGCGCCACGGTTGCCGGTTTAGCGCCTGACGGATTTGCTCCTTCGGCCACGGCGTTGGGATGCGCTGCTTGCGGCTATCCGATCAGACCGGGGGACACGGTGTGTCCGATGTGCGGTCATGCTGTGGTAACCACAGCAAAGCCCATAGAATCAGATCTTAAACAGGAAATTGAGGTCGAAAAACCTGAAAGGAAGATAGGTACCATTATTCAAGGCGCCACTTATGATAAGGAAAAAGCAGACCTGGAAAGGAAAAAACTGACCGGATTTTTAGTCAGCTACAGCAGGACAGCTAACGGCGAGTTTTTTCCTCTGTATGAAGGGAAAAATGTGATTGGGCGCGCCGCTTCGTCAAATATCTCTTTTCAAGGTGATTCTGCCATTTCGGACAGGCATTTGTCTATACTGTACAGGGCAGTAGACCGTAAATTCAAATTCAAGGACGAACAGTCAAGCAACGGCACTTTCATAAACGGACAACTTGTGGACGAAGGAGAGCTGAAAAACTTCGACATGATCAGGATCGGGGCAACTAATCTTCTTTTTATTGAAATACCTCTGTCATCGTTTGAATGACAATGATATATGGACGAACTTGTAGAGAGATGCGATATCCGTGTCGGTGACGTCATTGGTAATAAATACACGGTCGAACAGCAGCTTGGAGAAGGCACTTTTGGGAAAGTATTCAAGGTGACAGACCGGCCGAGCCGTCAGCCGTATGCCCTGAAATTATTCAAATTCTGGGAAATGCCTGCCGATCAGCGGAAAGGTATGCTCTCACGTTTTCTAATGGAATACGAGACAGGACAAATCAAAAGCAATTATCTGATTCATTCCGAAGAATACGGATATATCAAGGGCAATCCCTATATTGTGATGGAGTTTTGTCCTAACGGCGATCTACTGCAGTTAGTCAATAATAATCAACATGTTGATCTTCTGAGAATCAGCAGGGAAATACTTTACGGATTAAAAGACCTTCACAGTTGTGGCAAGGTTCACCGTGATCTGAAGCCTGAAAATGTGCTGATTAAGGCCGACGGGACAGCTGTCCTGACCGATTTCGGCATAAGCGGCGACCGTAAAAAGAAGATCACCGTCACTGACTTGTTCGGCAGGCCAACCGAGATTACAGGCACAGTAATTTATATGGCGCCCGAACAGGCAAAACCGAAAAACAGGGAAGTGACCGTGTTGCCGACGATGGATATATTTTCATTTGGAGTACTTATATATCAACTTATTACAGGTGTTTTTCCATTCGGGCCACTAAACAGTGAAGACGATATGGTGCTATATCTTCGATATGCCAGAGAAGGCAAATGGAACAGAACCAAGCTTATGGAATATCCTGAAGGCATCCAGTTTGACAGCGCAATAGCAGGATGTCTGCATCCGGATTTCAAACAGAGGTTGCAGACGGTAGATAATGTGCTGTCTCTATTGCCATTACCAGAAAATAAAGGTCAAGCTGTGCATCGACATCAAGCCGGTTTTGTACCGCAACAGGTTGAAAACGGTATTCTGCTGCGTATTATGCAGGGCGAAGAATATGGCTCCGTATATAAGCTGAATGAATTGCTGCATGGTAAAAGCAAGGTGATCACGGTAGGATGCCACGACCAGTTTGTACATAATCTGTTCCCTGTCACCGAAAATTTGACCAGATACATCTCCCGTAAACATTGCACATTGGAATTAGCATCAGACAATCAATGGATTATACGTGACGGACAATGGGACAGGAATGCTACGGCAACTAACGGTTGGAAAAATTCGCTTAACGGCACATTTGTAAATTCTACGGAAATTTCAAGTATAGGTATGCCAATAAAACAGGGCGATATTATTTCAATCGGAGACGTAAAGATGAGAGTAGAAGGGTATTAGTCAATGAATAATGAATAATGAACAATGAACAATCAGTGGGTGTGAAAGGAGATATCTCCTTGTCAAGAATTTAGATATGCAATTTTTAAAATTATAAATAATTATGTCACAAGCAACACAGCCTTACAAACGATCTTTCGGATCGTCAGTGGGATCCGGAATGGGGTCTCTCTTTGGAAATTCGGGAAGACCGTACTACATTCTCGAATACAAAAACAGTTCACGGTATCACAGAGCGGGCGAATCGCAGGAAATCATTATTGACCAGATTGAGATCGGGCGCGACCCGAAATGTCAGGTGCGTTTCGACGATTCGTTCTCCACAGTCAGTCGGCGGCACGCAGCCATTGTCCGCTATGGCGACAAATGGAAACTGATCCAGCTATCTACCACCAACCCAACGTTTCTGAATGGAATGAAAGTGGAAAACGAGTGGTTTCTGCAAAACGGCGATGAAATCCAACTTTCTGTCGGAGGCCCCAAACTGGGATTCCTTATTCCGACAGGAAATAAATCGACCGTAGGTAGCCTGAAGCTCACACGCCGGTTCAGCCTTTTCCGCCAACAAGCATTAAGGCCTTATAAAACAGCTGTTACACTGCTTACAATCATGCTTTTATTAGTTATTATCGGCTCTATCGGCTGGGGTTATTATTCGTATAGGAAGCAAGAAACCTTGTTGGCCGAAAACACGAAGTTAGGACAGGAACTCAATTCGTTGATGGTAAGAGCAGATTCGATTGCCGATAAGTCGTCGGCTGAATATCAGGAAGTTGTCAAACAGACAGAAGACGTAGCCGCCCGATTGGCGCAGAGTAACAGGCAGTTGTATAGCGAAAACCGCAGTGTAAGACGTGAGTTTGAACAATTGCAAAGTCAGTTGGAAGAAGCACCCCCTACTACATCGGCCGGACAGTCATCATCCGAAGTCGCAAAAACCGGTAACAATTCCGTCGCAAACGCCACAAACTCCACACGACCATCCAACGCTCCGGCCGAAGTAGGCGCCGCAGGTATCCACGGGGAAGCGCTGGCAGGCACGCGCGAAGCAGGTGGAAATGCCGTAGGCGGTCATCTGCCGTCAGCCAAAGATATAAACAGCTACAGCGGATATGTATTTGCTATCCAACTGGAAAGAACGGAAATCAAATTCCTGAACGGCAAATCTCAAATCGTGATCGAACCGCTTCCCAAACTCGTCGGTACGGGCTTTCTGATGAACGACGGACGTTTCATTACAGCACGTCATGTGGTGGAACCATGGTATTATTACAACGTAAAACTGGATTATTCCATCTTTGACGTCTACAATAAATTTCATCTGGATGAGCTTAATAAGATTGTTAATAATGGTGGTACGGTCATTGCCCACTATACGGCAGTATCGAGTTCGGGCAAAAGAATTTCCTTTAACAGCAGCTTGGCAAGGGTTAACCGCACGACAGACAAGGTGGAAAGCCAGCGTGCGGGCCGTTCGAGCATCATCCGGAGAACTGCCGTTTTAGACGATACTGATTGGGCTGTGTATCAGACGCTCGAAAGAAGCGGCTATTCTTACGACAGGGCGCTTTCAATGAATCTTGACATCGGCACGACGCTGGCTGTGCAGGGTTATCCGTGGGGAAGAGGCGCTGACGAAGCCGTACAAGTAACTCCCATATATTCCACCTGCCAGGTGGCACGAAACGGACTGGATGTGAACGGCACCATTATGGTATCTAATGATAATACAGAGCGTGGAAACGACGGTGGACCCGTCACGGTGGTCAACAGCGAAGGTGTCTATCAAGTTGTCGGCATCTTATCAGGCAGTACTTTCGCAAAAGGACGCATAGTACCTGTTTCTGTAGTCTATTCGCAATCAGGTCAATAATATATAAATCATACATAGTTGACAGTTTGTAATTAGTAATTCAAAATAAATGAGCGAATTGAAGTTTACCATGACGGCACGTTGCGAAGCAGCAGGCCGCCCGAACAACGAAGATAATTTTCAGTTGACAGACAACCTGACCGACGACCAATGGTCGTTTGTGACCGGTCGGGAAGTCACACTTGGTGAAAAAGGCGCTCTTATGGCTGTATGCGACGGCATGGGAGGGATGAATGCCGGAGCCACAGCTTCCGGATTAGCCATCAAAACCATCAAGGAATGGTTTGCTTCCGGCAGACTGACCATTCAGACCATATCTTCACAATTATCTGTCATGCAATATATTGAACAGGCAATCATTGCAGCTGACTGCACAATCAAGGAGATGGGAAAAGAGAACAAAGAAATGGCAGGAATGGGGAGTACTATTGTATTAGCCTGGATCGTAGGCAGTAACGTGTATGTCGGCTGGTGCGGCGATAGTCGTGCCTACCGATTTAATCCCTCTTCAGGGCTGGAGCGGCTATCGCATGACCATTCGTATGTGCAGGAACTGGTAGACAGCGGAAAACTGTCCAAAGACCTGGCATTTGATCATCCTGACAATAATATCATTACTCGCAGCCTCGGCGATAACCGTCAAACTGTTATGCCTGACGTCAACAGTTTTGTGCTCAGCAACAACGATATTATACTGCTTTGCAGCGATGGATTGCACGGCGTCTTACGAGACAATGAAATAGAATCAATCCTGTCTGACAATGCCGATTCGCCGGAAAACTGCCGCAATGCATTGTGGGATGCGTCCGGCAAAGCCGGCTGGACGGACAATGTGACAATTACTATTTGCAGAATTGTATCCGGAATTGAAAATAGCGAACTTAGCAGTCAAAATACTAATAATGAACATGATAAACAAAATGTTCAAGCTGCCAAAACTCTCATTCCCGAAATTACTCCGGGATACACAAAGGTTAGGAAACGTAAACCTAATGTCTTGATCATCACACTTATTATCTTGTTCTTGTCAGTTATAGTTTTCGAAGTCTGGCATTACTTGAGCAAGGGTGAATGGTGGTCTATTAAAGAATTTCAGGATTTGATAAAGCAGATTTCAACAATTATTCATCAATCATAATTATCAATTTGATCTTATGCAACTTCAAGAAGATTTGCTATTTGACAACCGATACAGGTTGAAAAAACTGTTGGGATGCGGCGGTTTTTCAGAGGTATGGCTCGTGGAAGACAACAAGGTAGGCAATAAGAAAATGGCGTTGAAAGTATATGCTCCCGGCACAGGTTTGGACGAAGATGGCATTCAACTTTTCAGCAGTGAATTTGAAATCGTATTCGACCTGAATCATACCAACCTTTTGCGTCCTTCGCATTTCGATGTTTGCGAGCGTTCACCTTTTCTACTGATGCCCTACAGTGAGCAGGGGGCTGCCACAAAACTCGTCGGCAAGATGACGGAAGAAGAAGCCTGGCGTTTCCTGCACGATGTAGCCTCAGGATTAGCCTATTTACATTCGCAGGAACCTCCAATCATTCATCAGGACATCAAACCCGATAATATCTTGATCGATTACCTTGGTCATTTTCAAATTACCGATTTCGGAATAAGCGCAAAAGTCCGCAGCACACTGCGTAAAAGCGTAAGTAACACCGCAAAATCGGGAGGAACAGTGGCCTACATGCCACCCGAACGCTTCGGTAAAGACAACATACCGATTAAGGCAAGTGATATATGGGCTATGGGAGCAACTATTTTCGAACTTCTGGCAGGCGATTTGCCTTTTGGTGAAAATGGCGGACTAATACAGAAAAGCGGGGCGGAAATTCCAAACATGCCGGGCCCGTGGTCTGACGAACTTCAGGAAATCATAACACGTTGCCTGCAAAAAGATCCATGGGACAGACCTGTTGCACAGCAAATTGTCAGTTGGACCGAAAAACATTTTAACAACGATAAAATTACATTTGACACAACTAAACAACCGTCCAATAGTATTCCTGAACAACTTTCTGAACCTCAAACGAACAATAAAAAACGTGTAATAATATTCGGAATTTTGGTTCCGGTGATCATTGCGCTTGTTGTTATTATTTTCTCGGTCGTAAACAAATCTCCTTCGCCGGAAAAAACAATAACGGAAAACAGTCTGACTGTCAGTGAAGAACAGACTGTTTCCGTTCCACCTGCATGGATGGCAGACTATGAACGTATTATAAATCTGGCTCAATCGGCTTATAGCAGAGGAGATTTTGTATCAGCTAAGGAGCAATTTAATCAAGCTTTGACATTAGTGGTACAAAACGGCGATAAAAGTGGGAAGGAATCAACCGTAAAAGAGCTTATTGCCTCTTGCGATCAGGCGATTAGGAACAAATCTCAAGCCGACGAACAGGCCAACATCACAGCATGGTTAGCTGACTATGACCGTATATTGAACGCCGCTCAACTGGCTTACGGCAACGAAGAATACGAAAAAGCCAAATCCGAATATAACCGAGCATTGGCGCTTGCCAATAGGAATCGTGACCGCTCGAAAGCGACATTTGTGAACGGGCAGATTGCCTTATGTGACAAAGCCATCGAAGAGATGAGACAAAAGGAAATAAAGGATCGGCTGGCAACATATAATTTCGTGGGTAACTTTGCGTTAGGCCCATCATATTGGGTCGTGCAAAAAAAATCGAATAACCTTTGGGGAATAATTGACCGGGAAGGAAACGAAAAGGAAGCGGCAACTTATAATCAAATATCGGCACGTCTGAAAAATGATTATTACGCTTTGAAAAATTCGCAGGGATGGGTCGTCTTCGACACCTCTTTGAATAAAATAGCATCAGGCATTCAGGGACTTGAAGAATATCAATAAAAAATAAATAATAATGAAAAGAACAATTTTAATATTTGTTTGTATCATCAGTCTTACGTCTTTATACGGTCAAAACGAGAAAAGAGACGGTGATGATATGGCTGCGGCAGAAAACTATAGCGGCGCCGCAATGATGTATCGGTTGTGCATGGAGCGCGATGAGGAATGTCAGATCAAACTGATCAGGCTAATCTACGAAGAAAAGATCGAACCTCAATCGGCCGACGAACTTTATCGTCTGATCAGTCCTCTTGCAGAGCATGGAAACGCTGAAGCTCAATATTATCTGAGCGAATTGTATAAAAAAGGACGAGGAGGTGCCTCGCAGGATTACGGCGAGATGATGAAATGGCTGCAAAAGAGTGCTGCACAGAACTATGCAAATACTCGCACCGAATTGGCTAAATTGTATGAGTTGACGGAAATACGCGGAGATGAGTTGGCGGCAGACGGACATTTTAACGAAGCGGCCAATATGTATCGCTTGGCGCTGGAACATGATGGAAACAATGCACTTAAGTTATTTAAAATCATCCATGACAAAAAAGCGGAAACGCAACAGTCCGATGAACTGTTTAGACTTCTCAGTCCGCTTGTTGCAAAAGGAAATCCTGAAGCACAATACGATTTGAGCTTGATGTACAGGACAGGCGTCGGAGGAGTTCAACGAAACGAAGACGAAGCCAATAAATGGCTGAAAATGAGCGCTGATCAAGGCTTTCCTATTGCAAAGGAAGAATATACGGCGATGTTTCCGCCGGTAGAGGTGGAAACTCCTGTTGTTACTGCTCAAACAGTTACTACTCAGACTGCAAGACCGACTGCTGTAAGAACACCGGATATAAGCAAGTCATCTTATCAGGCGCCAAAAGCAGGGCCTAAAGGTGGTGTATTACTGATGATTCTGGGAGGACTGAGTATAGCAGGCGGCACGGCAGCAACTTATATGTTGCCTCCTGAAAAAGATTATGACTGGACATCACGTATCAATGAAGGTAAAGTCTTACCTAAAGAAAACAGGATTAATACGTATCTATACGCCGGTTGTGCAGTAGGCGCTGCATGTGTAATAACAGGTATAGTATTGAAAATAAAACAAAACAAAAACCGGAAAGCAGCATTGTACGACAACTATAGTCTGCAACCGTCTCCTGAACACGATAGTGAAGTACAACTTAATTTGGTCTCCACAGGAGTGGGTGCAGGCTTGCGACTGACTTTCTAAAACGTGTTTTATTCTTTTTTTTCCAACCAATGAACGCATTTGTGTAATCACAACATTGTTCAGCAGCACAAGCCGCTCTTCTTGTGAGAGATTTTGGCGAATGAAAAAAGCATTTATGCTTTCCATATTCGCCAAAATCACAAGTTATTCCATCGTTGCATATTCGCGTACAATACCTTTATCATTTGAAATTTGGAAATCAAAAAACTTTCAAATGCTGATCGTTAATTACAACCGTATCGCCTACTTGTTTTATTATTGATATGCCTTTGCAATTATAAAAAATTTCATGTATCTTTGTCCAATATAGAGTATAAACATGTAAAGATTATTATATATCTATTCAATAAAAATATATGAAACAGGCATTTAAATTGTGGACGATCCGTTTAACAGTATTGTTGACGGCATGT
>JAITMM010000054.1 GCA_031277335.1 Tannerella sp.
TGTTTGGACGACAGAAAGAGGCCTGCATTGATGTAGTAATTGATATTGTCGAACAGATTCAGGGTGATCCGTTGTCTGATCATGGCTTCCAGCATGTCGAATGATGCGGCATGATCGCCTCCGAAAACGGGAAATGCTTTTCTGTAGTGGATGCCAAACGTTGGGAATGAGGATTTTTCATATATTTTACGTCCGTCTGATATCCGGTAATAAAAGCGCGGGGTATAAAGCAACCGAATGCTTGCAATGGCCGCCGTGTGAGTGGGTTCAGGTTCAAATACGGGAAAAGGACTATTCGGGAACGGATCGTCGCCGAAAATGCTGAATGACACGTTGTTGGAGAGTGAATGGCGTTTTTCGTAACTTATGTCCGTTTGCAATACCAGACCGTTGGCCAGGTCGATGCTGTTGTGTGCTTCCACAAACTGCCTGCGATAGAACTTCATTCTGTTTTCTGCAAATAGAATGGATGCCAATGAATTGATAGTCCGCGAATTGCCTAAAGCGCCGTTATAATCTGCGGTCATATCGCCCCCGGTTATCCGCAGGCTGCCGTTGTGCATCGGGGCATAGCCGTAGACCGTTTCCAAATTCCAGTTGACCGTCTTGCGGGCAGTTACGTAATAGGCTGACGGTGAGATTTTAAGGCTTCTGCTGCGACCAATATTGCGAAAATCGAATGTCAGCCGTTGCCCCAGCCAGAAACCGTCCACAAAGTTATATTCAGGAACGATGCCCAACAATCCGCCGTACTTCATGCGCACGTTTTTCCTCATATTTATCTCGCGACCAAATAGATAGCCTGCTTTACCGCTACCTCCGGGATTCATCGAAACAGTAATCCGATTCTCTCCGTTTTGTTGGATATCAGGCTCATCAGCAACGCGTTCGTAACTTTGTACTTCTTCTTCACGCAAGGGAAGATCGCGCACGATCGACCAGTATTTCGAATCACGGTTTTTAGCCATTGAATCGATCGTAGTTTTGATATTGTTTTCAATCTCCCTGATTTCCAAAGATTTTCTATCCTGCACGGTATCTTTCGGACCCGCAATATCCTGCATCAGTTTTGCCATTTTGTAGGCGTCACGGTTATTGAGTTTTTCTTTTGCCACGATGTCTTCCAATTGACGCTGAGCCTTTTGCTGTTTTGGAGTAGGCTCTTTTGGCATAATTCCCGTCACCTTTACAGTACCGGGATCAGCTTGCCCGGCACCATCGCCGGAGAGCAATCCGCCGGCAACAGCATCCAACCGCCCGTCAAGTTCTAAATTATTGTAACGAAGTGAAGAATAATGTTTTACATTGACTTCAATTCCCATGACGTCGATATCCATATTGAGGTCGTATGAGGTGGGTAGAAATGCCAAAGGCTTGACTTCGTTGTAGTTCACTTTGATATGCTGTGTCGCGCCGAACATCGAACCCGTCAAATCGACGTGCATCACATGCCATGTCTTGTCGGCAATGTATATCCAGCCGGAAAACAGGATAGGGTTTTTCTTCTTTGGAGTGACCTTGATTTTGTTTACCCATATATTACCTTGCTGCTCAACATCTTCATACTTGAAATTGTAGTACGTCAAGGCGTCCGGCGCAAGCGGCGAAATCCATTCGTTGATTTTTGGCGCATAGATATTTTCCGTAGCAATCTCCATGTCCGCGCTTTCGGCGTCGTAGATATCTTTGGGCGCGGTAGATGAATAAGCTATCGTATTGACATCATACGTATTGGGTGCCAGGTAGCTGATTTCCTGCTGCACTTCGACCACGTAAAGTTTGTTGCTGTAGTCGCGGATTCGCTTTCCCGTTTCTTCGATTTTCATATTGCCGATCAGCGCCGGCATTTTGTTAATCTTCACACTCTCTTTTGTATACGTTTCAAAACGGGAAGACTTGACCTGATGCAGATAATAGGGCGCTTTGGCGATGGCTTTACGCATCATTCCGTATGCAGGGTCTTCCTTTTTGTTTGTCACGATGACTTCGGGCAATGCATAAGATTTTTGCTTCATCCGTATATTTATGGTTGTCACCTCATTAACATTCGAAACGTTATATAATTGATTGTCAAAGCCAAGCGAACTGATTTCAAGCGTATATTCGCCTTGCGGCAAAGTGGTCTGAAATTCGCCCCTGTCGTCGGCAGCAATGCCTTGCATCTGTTCGCGTATATAAATTGCGGCGTGAGGCACAGGTTCGCCATTTTCGCCCGTAACCTTGCCTTTCAATGTCTGCGCCATCAGTCCGCCGGAAAACAGGCAGCACGCAAGCAGAAACAGCAGCAACGTCTTCATCGCATCATTTTTTTTCAGTTGACGGGCCTTTTCCACCTCTGACAATCAGCCAGATGGCAAGTCCCAATTCACCTGCTGCCATGGGAAGCATCAGTATCATTTCGAGAGATTTTACCCATTGTTCCGATGACAGGCTAACTGCCTTTAACGCATGGACAATGATATAAGATACACCTGCAACAATAGTCAACATCCACAGTATCTTGTTGATACCCGGATGTATTTTCATTAAAAAGCCAATCAGCGTCAAGTGGAATCCGAAAATGATCAACCCGCCAGTCCATATAAACATAAATCTCTCAAAATTAGCAACTACGGCTATTTGATCAGTATTCAGGATGTCCCAACTATTTATTAGAGAAAATGCAGCAATAATAAGTATCAGGGTATATATGATCCTTAACATCATGGATATAAGCGAAATAACACTATTGTTATTTTTAAAGAATCTGTACAGAGTAAACGATACCGTAAAGTCCAGAATAACAGTCAGTAAAAGTCCAAACAGCACAACCTGAAACAGCATAAAATCGCCGACTGCCCCGGCTTGAATAGCACCGAATACTTCTTCATACGCATATCCCAGTGAAATTCCTGCGATTACAGCCATTGCCACCAGCGACCAGCCTGTTATTTTTGCTATTGTTCTTACACTCATTTTATTTTACCCACGCAATTTGTCCTAATGATTGCACAAAAGTAATCAAAACGATATGATTTTCAAAAAATATGGTTATATTTGCAGAAAATTTTTTATGGCAAAAGACACATTGATACGCTTTGATTGGGCTGTAAAGCGGTTGTTGCGGCAAAAGACGAACTTTGTCGTACTGGAGGGCTTTCTCTCAACGTTGCTGAACGAAAATATCAAAATCGAAAAAATACTGGAAAGCGAAGGCAATCAGAACCGTTTCGACGATAAATTCAACCGCGTGGACATTCTTGCCGAAAACAGTGAAGGAGAGCTGATTATCATTGAAATACAAAACAATAGGGAGCTTGATTATTTTCACCGGATGATATACGGGACGGCAAAGGCGATCACCGACTATATCAGTCTGGGAGAGCGATATTCGACTGTCAGAAAAATATATTCCGTTCATATTGTGTATTTTGACTTGGGACAGGGCAAAGACTATGTTTATCGCGGTTTTACGGAATTTAAAGGCATTCATTACAATGATACGCTGCAACTGTCTGACAATCAGAGGAAACAATTTAAATATCAAGATGCCGGAAAGTTGTTTCCCGAATATTACGTTTTGCGTGTTGACGAGTTTGATAAAAAGGCCGTTACGCCTTTGGACGAATGGATTTTATTCCTGAAAACAGGCGATATTTCCCGGAATGCCAAGGCGAAAGGACTTGCCGAAGCGAGGGAACGGTTGAGAATTGACGACATGACCGTGTCCGAGAAAAAGAAATATTATGCCCACATGGAAGCGCTTCGCTATCAAAGAAGTGTCATTGAAACGAACCTGTTTGAAGGCAGGGAAGAAGGATTGAAAGAAGGTTTGAAAGAAGGAAAAAAAGAAGGATTGAAAGAAGGATTAAAAGAAGGAAAAAAAGAAGTAGCAAAAACAGCGCTTTCAAAAGGAATTGATACACAAACGATTGCTGAAATCACAGGGCTAAGCATCGAGGAGATCGAAAAGTTAAGAACGGCAGAATAAAATCATGTTTCGGCGCGAAAGTATCCGGAGAACGTAAGTTTCATTGCACTTCCAGTCAAAATGAGAGTCTTCAGTTGGCAAGGCGAGTATCCGGAGTACGTAAGTTTCATTGCGCCGCAAGTTCTATAGCACATGCTCTAAATTCTTCATCAAGCGTAATGACTAGGCCGTCTTGCGAAAGTTTGGCTCCCGAAAAGATACCCAATGACTTACCGTCGGACGACACGTGATATTTTTTATCGGCATCCAATCCTTTCAGCCGGGCGATGAACTGTTTGTCTCCACCTTGAGTCCGGTAGGCCATAATGACGCTTTTCTCTTGATTATCAGCTACGTATTGAAATACTGCCCAGTCTTCAGGATTATAAAAATCAGTCTGTGGAGTCAGGTGATAGCAGTCGGCTTCGGCAATTACGGAGCGTATACGTTTGAATAGCGAAACATTCTGTTTAGCAATCTGTTGCAGCTCGGGCGACCATTCCGTTATCAAACTTGAAATCCCCCATTGGCCGTTCATCGGCACCTTAAACATAAAATCCAGGTACCCGGCTTCAGACCACGAATTGTCGATGTAGGGAATATTGGTGCCGTGACCCACAACCCAGTGATTGCGAGCAATCGGGAGAAATTCCATCGTAGCCGACCAGGTCATTCCCAACGATGGATTCGGGCTTGTCTCGTCCGAAACATACGCGGCATGGCAATGTCTCAAAATCCCCATATCGAGCCGCAACGCACCGCTGGCGCAGCTTTCTACAAAAAGACCGGGATATTTGCTCCGCAGGCTGTCCATCCAGTTATAATAGCTAAATATATGATAAAGAAGCGAAATACCTGTTTTTACACCTTCGTCATTTTCGAAATTGCTCCCGATGGAGATATTGTAGTCGAGTTTGACCCAGTCCAGGCCGCCGGATTCGCGATAAATATTGTCGAATTGCCGCATCGCCCAGGCGAAGACTTCCGGTTTGCTGAAATCCAGCTGACTGCGTCCATCTTTTCTCACCGGTTTGCCGTCATATTGCAGACACCATTCCGGATGTTCGAGCAATACACGGGCACTATCTGCCACATTTTCAATCTCAAACCAGACGCCGAATTTCATTCCCTTTTTTCGGACATAAGCCGAAACGCCGCCCAGTCCGCCCGGAAATTTTTCCCTGTTTGTCTCCCAGTTGCCCACTTCGGTGTCCCAGTTTTTTTTCACGAACCAACCGGCATCAAGGATAAACACCTCACAACCAAGCTCTGCCGCCTTGTCGATGTATGGCATCAGGTTGTCTTTGGAAATACTGTGTCTCAAGGGATACCAGCTATTGAACTGCACAGGCATAAACATTCCTTTCGGCGGCGCGGGAAGGACATAATCTTTCTGGTAATGATGCAGATTATTAGCGGCTTCGTCCATCGCCGAGCGGGCTAACGTGAAAATCCCTTCGGGCATGCGCACCGTCTGCCCCGGCATCAATTGCAAAAAACCGTTGTCAAAATATTCGGAAAAACTCATTTCAACTCCATCTCCTTTATTCCCTGACAATTGCAGACTCCAATTGCCAGACCAGGCAAACTGAGCCATATAAAAACTGTTGTTATCGGTATTATTCAGGCAAATCCACGGAGAGAATCTGAATGACGAACGCCCGTAGGTCGATTCGATGGAAAATCCTTCGGGTGCCAAGGGGCGGCTTTGAAGGATACGTTCTCTTCCCCATTCCGTTGTCAGATAGTGATATACATAATTACCCGATTCCAAAAACGCGTTCATGGCAGGCATATTTTTGATGC
Source organism: Tannerella sp. (assembly GCA_031277335.1). Classification (GTDB taxonomy): domain Bacteria; phylum Bacteroidota; class Bacteroidia; order Bacteroidales; family Tannerellaceae; genus Tannerella. The sequence continues at coordinate 5,756 of JAITMM010000054.1, forward strand.
GCACGGCGCTGGCTCCCGTATTTTCTATGGTAACAGACTGCGAGATAACGCCCGTGTTTGAATAGGCAGTAAAAACGACCTTGACCGTCAGGGGAAAATACGGGTGATCCAGCTCACATTCAATGCTTTCAAGACCTTCCTGCCAAGCAATTTTCGTAAATCGCACCAATTTGAAGTCGGCTGACGTAACCTTTTCATATTCAATCTCTCCAAGCGAAATATAGGGCCATGAAGCATTTTCGTCCGCTTCATCAATAAATCCGATATGGTATTGCAAACCGGAAAGATCGTCTTTCAAAGAGATGCACAAGTCTTTGGTTTCCAGCCGGAACGTTTCTCCGCCAATTGGTACGCCGATTATTTCGTCAAAAGTTTTGGCTGTTTTAACACTTTCTGTCTTGCCGATTGTCTCAGCTACATTAGCGCCAATTGTCTCATCTATAGCATAAAACTGCGAAATCACCGCAATAAAACAGAATATCGGAAAATGTTTCATCTTTTTGAATGGGTTAAAAATTAGTACTTCATATCAAGATGCAAAATTAGAAAAATGATTTTGAAAGTTCGATTTTCTATCGAAAAAATAACTGTAAATGCAACTTAAAAAGTTGCATTTATTAATTGAACCTATTTCAAAACAAAATCTTAAACCGCGTTAATCCGTCCGGCCCGGTGCGGAGTGAGAACGTGCAACCGTGTTTGAGCAATATCTCGCGGATCAGCATCAGGCCGATGCCCTGTCCTTGAGGTTTGGTGGAGTAGAAAGGGGTAAATAGCTTTGATTCAGCATCTTTGCTGATGCCTTTGCCGTTATCGGCTATTTCGAGGCAGGCAGGCGAATGGCCGGTGATGATACGGATGGTTCCGTCTTGTTCGATGGCTTCGGCAGAATTTTTGATGATATTCACCAGCGCCTGTTCAATCAAGACACTGTCTATGTGGACGATAGGAGACGTGTCGCACAGTTCGAGTACCAGTTTGATATTCCTGTTCAGGCAAATCGTCTCCATAAAGCGTTTGCAGGACAGGACTACGGCATTGAGTTCATACTCACGCAATTGAGGTTCAGGGATGCGGACGACGTCGGCAAAGTTGGTAATGAAGCGGTTCATGCTGTAGCACCGTTCGATGGTGATGCGCAGAGCCTCGCCGGCATCCGGCTGTTCCATTTCCTGCAACGTAGTCTCCAGTGTATCAAGCGTCGAGACGATGCCGGCAGTCGCATTATTTACTTCATGGGCAATCATGCGGATGACGTTTTCGTAGGCTTTCATTTCTGCCTCGAAGACTTCTTCCGTCAGTAATTCAATGAGATAGAAGGAGTTGGTAAAGCCTTTATCCATAAAGGACGAATGGGTGCATTTATACACGTTGGCATCGCCGAGGCGGATGGTTTCGGCGCTGTCCTTTTTTACGTTAAGTAATTCGGCGAAAAGCGGATGGCTGATGTCGATCAGTTTTTTTCCGGCGATGTCGGTGTCTGCCGGCAAATCGAGCAGTTTGAATACAGCCGGATTGGTCGAACGTATATTTCCATTAAGGTCTAATATGATGATTCCCAAAGGAGAAGCATCGATAAGCAGATCGAGGAAATGATGCTGTTCGCGCACGCGCAGCCGTTCGTTTTTCAGTTGTTCCATCATGCGGTTGAACAATTCCACGATGCGGTCGGCGTCGGGCTGGTTTGTCAATCGCAGGCGGGAACCGAAATCCTGCTCTTTCAGCAGTTCCATTCCGTCGCCGATGATTTGCAGCGGCTTGATGATACGCCGGTAAAAAAAGACGAGATAGATAACTGTCAATAAGGCAATTATCTCTACTGCCACAAGAATATAAAGTGGGGCCGAGGTGTAAAAGACAATCCACGTGACGGCTGCCGGAATCGCTATCAGCAGGAAAGACAGTATCCAGAATAATCCCTTCAGTTTCATCGACTTTTCAGTTTCGTCGTCCTTTCCAGTTTTGCACGCGTTCAGGGTTGAATCCCGTATTTCTCCATCCGTCTGTATAGTGCCGAACGACTGATTCCCAGCGATGTGGCAGCCAGTGTGAGGTTGCCGTCGTATTTTTTGAGGGTTTGCAGGATGGTGCGGTGTTCAATTTCGTCGAGTGTCAGTCCTTCAAGCGTTTGCACATTGACAGGCTGCTGCGTGGCACTGCGGACGGCAAAGTCGGTTTCGTCGAGCACCGTCTTGCCGGAAATCAGGAGCGTGCGTTCGACTAAGTTCTTCAGTTCGCGGATATTGCCCGGAAAAGGGAGCGACTGCAGGTAGGCGATGGCGGCAGGCGTAAATTCGGGGCGGGGCAGCCGGTTCGCTTTGGCCTGTTTTTCGGCAAAATGCGCAGCCAGCGCCGGGATATCTTCCCTGCGCTCGCGAAGTGAAGGCAAGTGTATGCTTATCAGGTTGATACGATAGAGCAAGTCCTCGCGGAAGGAGCGGTTGTCGACGTTGACGCGGAGGTCGCAGTTCGTGGCGCTCACCACGCGCACATCGGTTCGCCGCGTAGTACTATCGCCCAGTGCCTCAAATGTTTGATCCTGCAATACGCGCAGGAGCTTCACCTGGCAGGACAGGTCGAGTTCGCCGATCTCGTCCAGAAAGATGGTGCCCTTGTTGGCCATCTCGAAACGTCCCGTCCTGTCGGCAAGGGCGTCGGTGAAGGCGCCTTTTTTATGGCCGAACATCTCGCTCTCGAACAGGGTAGGGGGCAGCCCGCCAAGGTTGACCTTCACAAACGGAAATTTAGCGCGGGGGCTGTTGGCATGGATGGCTTCGGCAATCAGTTCCTTGCCCGTGCCGCTTTCGCCCGTAATCAGGACGGAGGCGTTCGTCGGGGCAATGCGTGCCACCATTTGAAGCACATCCGTCAATGCCTTGCTCCTGCCGATAATCTTCTCGAAGCGGAAATCAGCGCGATTGAACGGCCCGTTTTCCTGCTTGCCCTTTGCGCTCACTTCCAGCGCCGTCCGGATGGAATTGAGCAGGACGGTGTTGTTCCACGGCTTGGTGACGAAGTCGAAAGCGCCGGCGCGCATCCCCTCGACGGCCAGTTCGATAGACCCCCATGCCGTGATCAGAATCACAGGCGTATCGGGACTTAACACCTTGACCTGCTTCAATAAACGGATGCCATCCTCGCCCGACGTCGTCAGGCTGAAGTTCATGTCCATCAATATCAGTTGCGGGGAAAGCATCCGCACGATGGCCAGTCCCTCGTCGGGAGTAGCTGCCGTTTCCACCTCATAACCGGCCCGTTTAAGCATAAAGGCCAGTGAAGTGCGTACTGCCGAATCGTCGTCAATGATGAGTAGCATGTCTCAAAATCTGCCGCTGCCGAGAACAATCGCAGCGATCGAACTCCAGAACAGTACTACCAATGCTATGGATATTAAGTACATATTTTAAAATTCATTAATAAAAGTTCGACAAAGTTAAGTTTTTTCGGAAATATAACAACAGATTTAGTGGTATATTATTTAGCGGGGTGCGAAATTCCGAACGTGTAGAAATGAGTTTGCCGTTGCCTGATACATTCCTTCCGAAATGCACCGGGCAACGGCAAACTGTTTCTGTCATGCGACAGGTGAAGTTTTATCTCTTTATCCTCCTAATCCACAATGATTTTCCGTACCCAGCCGGAGCTTCCCTTGACAATAAAAACAGCGCCATGCGTTTCGTCAATCAGGAAAACGGCATTTCCTTCCGGTTTTTGGAAGACATGCAGCAGCAAGCCGGTTATCGAATATACGTGCACCGATTCGGCAACCGGACTTTGCACATACAGGCGGTCGTTATTGACATAGGCAAAGGTTTTGTTCGACAATTCCGGTATGCCTGTTGTTGTATTTACGGTAATATTCAGCGGCATTTCCGGCTCAATGATCGTAGCGCCATTTGTAAATTCAAATGATAAATCGCGAATAAAGGCTTCGTGCTGACCTTCTGCAACTGTTTCGTCGGCCTTATAGCCTATTTCAACTATATTGCTGTAAACCATTTCCGTAGCGCTGCGCAGACCAAAAGGAGTCAATGTGAATGCATAACTGCCGTCGGCATTTTGCACGACTTGCAGTGTCATTTTGGTAGCCAGGTCACCTGCCAGACGCGTAAGGTCCAAATCCAACACAACGCCGTCCGGCAATACCAACCGGAACGTACCGGAAAACGGCGTGTTGGCCGGGATGGTCAAGGAAAGCACGATTTTATTCGTACCCCCGTCGTCCACTTCGATGTCCTGCTTGCTGACTGTCACATTGCATGTAGCGACGAATCCGCCATCGGCAGTTGTCGCACTGATTACCGCCGTACCTTCGGCGATTGCGGTAACTAATCCTGTAGATGACACGTTGGCAATGAATGCGTTGCTGCTGCTCCAGGAGACGTTCTTGTTTGTTGCATCCGAAGGCGATACGGTTGCGGCAAGCTGTTCTGTTTCAGCTATCTGCATGGTGAGGGATGATTGGTTAAGGATGATGGCGGTGACGGGGATGGTTGTAGTTCCGTCGGTGATGGTTCCGAAATCCTTCCAAACATCGGCGGTTTCATACAGTGCTTTTGTTCCGGCAGGAACTTGAAGCGTGGAAGCTGATAAATTATAGCCAAAAGGTCTAAAATCTGATTTTAAGGTTAGAGGCGTAGTCCATTCAACTGTCATATTTATTGTTTCGGTTGATTCTCCGACTATTCCTGTTTGCCCTACAAAAGCAGCGATTCCTATACTTGTAACAGAATTGGGAATTGTTAGCGAAGTTATGCCGGTGCAGCCGTAAAACGCACCTTCACCAATGCTATTCAATGAATTGGGGAAAATTATTGATGTCAGACCTGTACAGCCACTAAAAGCTCCCCAACCTATAGTAGTTACCGAATTAGGAATTGTAATGGAAGTAATCTGATCACATCCTGCAAAACCCGTAAATGCTGCGTATGCATCGTTTACATTGCTACCGCCAATACTTTGAACCGAATTTGGGATAACAAATGTGTTTCCGCTTTTCTTCGGTGGATAATAAAGCAAAGAACTCTTGTTTTTATTATAAAGCACGCCGGCTTCAGAGGAATAGACAGTATTACTTTCATCTACATTAATTACAGCAAGATTAGAGTTGTATCCTAAATAAAAGTGATAATCTCCGCCAAAAGCACCTGACATTGAGGTCACAGAGCCGGGAATTGTTATTGTGCTTAATCCACATTCATAGAAAGCAAAACCACCAATCTCAGTTACGGAATTTGGAATTTTAATTGAAGTAAGATTATTACACATAAAAAATGATGCTTCTGCTATACTTGTTACATTGTCTTCGATGACTACCGAAAGAATATCGTTGCGATCTTCATGCCAAGGAGGTACGTCTGTGTTAGGATAATTACGAAAACCAAAACCCACAAGCGGCATTGCTTCTGAACTTGCAGTTGTAGAAATTGTCAGGAGTCCGGCTGCGTCAAGGGTTGCAGTCATTGTTGAACTTAAAATCCATGTTTTTACAATTGGCGTTTCTTCAACGATTGTACCGAACTGTCCCCATACCGGGTGCGCCTGATAGAGGGCTTTAGTTCCGGCGGGGACGTACAGGGTGGCGGCAGCTATGTTTATTGTAGGAAATGGATTGCCGCCGTGCGGTGGAACCTGTTCGGCAAATAAATTGGTGGGGACATCCAAGGGTGTTGCCCATGCGACTGTAAGATCTTTCAGGTTATAACTTCCATTAAAAGCATTTGCTGCAATACTTGTTACCGTTTTGGGAATCGTAATGGAAGTAACAGTTGGACAGCTATAACTCCGCCAGTTAGGATCATTATTATTCCCGGTAAAATTAGCTCCAATCGCCGTAATGTTATCTTTAACCACAATCGAATGCATAGGAACGGAGAGTCTTACCCAAGGGAAACCATTATATCCTCCAGAAGGTGTAGCTTCCGAACTTGCAGTGGTCGAAACAGTTAGAGTCCCATTGCTTAACGTTGCAGTCATGGTCGGTGACAATTTCCATGTTTGCTCACCTGTTCCGTCATTAATCCAATCTGCTAAATGTTTCCAGCCATTGGCAGTCTGATAGGCAGACCGTGTTCCTGCAGGTACTAAAAAATGGAGTTCCGATGTCGATGTATCTTGAAAAATATCGTCAGGTACGAATAAAGGTGTTGTTCTTTCAACACTGACTTCCCACAAACCTGTAATACCACCAAAAGCTTGACTTCCAATGGATATTTCCGAATCGGGAAAGTATATAAATCTAATAGGTACTCCGTCAGATGATCCGTAAAAAGCACCCTTTCCAATACTGGTTACCGAGTTTGGTATTTTCATAGATACTCCAGGATGAACACCATCATACTGAGCGCCTGCAAAGGCATAATCTCCAATAACTTTTAATGTTTCAGGTAATGGCGATGTTGATGATATACCCCTTAACATTTTAGCATTTGCAAAAGCATAGTTGCCAACCACTTCCAGCGAATCAGACAGGAGAAAACCTCCAAAGTTTACATTGGTAAAAGCATAATCGCCAATGATTTTTACTGTATTGCTTATTGAGAGACTAGTTCCTCTGCGTCCCCAAAAAGCATATTTTCCAATGGAGGAAACGCCTTTTTCAATAACAATAGCAAACAAATCAGAAGGCCAGGGAACATCAGTTTCTGAGTTAAAATCCGGCATCGCTTCCGCGCTTTGAATGGTTGAAATAGTCAATACTATCTTAGAAAAACCCTGTAGGTTATCATCCGTCAAGGTTGCCGTCATGGTCGGGGTTAACTGCCATGTTTTAACAACTGTTTCTTGCCCCCAGCTTAGCGCAGAGCATACAAAAAATAATGTACTGAAAAAAATAATTTTTAATCTCATAACTTAATAATTTTTATGTGTTAATATTCTATTATTCATTATTCCTACAAAAATAAAAAGATTGGAAGCGCCCGACTAACAGAGATTTACCATCACCAAACAGGTGTAAACGTTTTCATTTCTGTTGCGGCATTTTTTTTGAAAATATAAAGGCATGGTACTTATCTTATCTAAATTCAAGGTATAGCCAAACACCCACCGTTACAATAAGAAAGCCCATGCCTAAAAACAACATGAGCATTTACTTACCACCTTGTAACGCTATTCATAAATTGGCTATTTCTGAATCTACAAGTAATAAAGCAAACGCTTTATATTATCATTCAATGCTTTAATCAATATCTTCTTTCATACGCAAATCATTTTGCAATTATGCTGCAAAAGTAGTAAAAATTTTTTGAAAATTAGCACATTTGCTCAAAAAAAAAATCAAAAAAAGCATCCGGCATGGGCTTAAACCTTATCTCAAGGTGTTTTTTAAAAGTACAAAAGTAAGAAAAATTAAGGAACAGCCGCCGGCCTAAAACGGATTATTTTTTGCCGTACTTGTGATTTTCTTTGCATTTGACTTAAAAACTGATTATATTTGCACTCTCAAAATATTAAACTATGGATACAATAACGGACTTAACGGAGAGTAAAACAGTTCCGGCGTGGATTCCTACAAGGAAAGATGAAACTTTTACAAGTGATGACCTTATCGACGCCTACCTGCATGGTAAGAAAGATGCTTTTGCAACGGCTCAACGTCTCGCACAGGATAAGTTTAATGCCAACATTGAGAAGTCAAAAGATATAACCGTAAATCTGTTAAACATATTAAGAGACAATAATTTCACTCCGATTGACGCTTATTTAAGGTTTAACGGTTTTGATTATTTTGAAATAATGGTTACAATCCCGGAAGATGATTTTACTGCCGATGGATTTTCAGAAATGTACGATGTTATTTCAGGGATTGAAGACCGGAATAATGAAAAGTATTATGAGGTTTTTATTTCATTTTGTCCTGTAAACGAGCATTTTGAAGAATTAATTGTCTCATCGGACGGCTACCTGTTAAAGCTACTTGACAATGACACACAAAGGACACGCAGCGCACAATGAAAAGGCCTGTGATTTCCTGTTGGATTCCGGCCGGTTCAATGACTGGGTTGTAACAACTGCTTTTTATTCAGCCCTGCATTACGTTTGCCATGAGTTGTTCCCGTTGGAGCAAAACGGCGTTGCTTATGATTGTTTTGATAGATACTACCGTGCGCTTTACAAAAGTAACGGTAGTACAAAAACAAAACATGCCGTTATCATATCGCTTTTGAAATTGTATCTTTATCCGGCTATTACATTTTATAGACCTTTGTTTGACGAATGTATGAAAGCAAGGTATTTGAATTACAGGGTTTCAAATACTATTGCAACAAAGGCAAGAAATGACCTTGAACGTTTAAAACGGCAACTATCAAAATAAGGGCGTGTTTATGCCTTTTTATGAAGGAAATAGTTGCATTCAGTAAATGGCACTGCCGAACGAAAAAAATAAAAATATGTAGGTAATTCCGAAACAAAGTTGTAACTTTGCGCTTGAAATTTTTAAAGATGAAACGAATGTACAGAACAGTTTTTGTTCCCACAGAAACGGATAACATGATACCGTTTAACATACCTCGCGAGTGGTACGGACGCAATATTGAGTTGATCGTATTCCCGCTTGACGTGCCTCAAACGTCATTACAGGAAACTGCAACAAAAAACGAACACAGTTTTAAGGCAATACCTTCAAAATATTCCTTTGCCACAAAAGATTTCAAGTTTAATCGTGATGAAGCAAATGAGTATGAATAAGACAATTGCACTCGACACAAATATCCTTGTATACTGCCACAGCAACGATGAACCTGATAAACAGGAGAAAGCTACGAGTTTGTTTACATTCAATCCTGTAGTTTCCACGCAAGTGCTTTCGGAATATTTAAACGTTGTAAAACGCAAATTGAAACTACCCAAGAATGAAATCATGGACGTATGTTTGCAAAATATGGAAATGTGTGTCCTGCAACCAGTTAGTCTTGCTACTTTGAAACACGCAAGAAAATTACTTGACCGTTATGATTTTCAATTATTCGACAGTATCGTAGTCGCTTCTGCACTCGAAGCAAATTGTCATATTCTTTATTCCGAAGATTTACATAATGGTTTAGTAGTAGAAAACCGAATGAAGATTATCAATCCTTTTAATTGACCTTAAGGCAGTTGTATCTACCAAATGCCACTGTTTTCTTCCTAAAGTTGCATTTGTTAGTTGAAATTGCACCCTTCACCGCCTCACAATCTCCTCAAACTCCGCATCCAGATTATTGCCCGTCAGGAAGTCGAAGAGGGTGATACTGCGGATGTTGTAGTAATATCGCCAGTATTTGTATAGCTCGTCGATATGCTTCAAGCGGGCTTCGTCTTTCGATTTGCGGGCGTCGTTGAGGTCGAGGACGCTGATATTGCCGGTCAGGAAGATTTCGATGGAGGTGTTGTAGCGTTTTCCGGCAACGAGGTCGGCGCGGGCGGCTATTTCTATCTGTGCCGCCTGGTTGTTGAAGTTCTCGGTGAGCAGGAAAATATCCTGGTTGAAGGTCATCTGATCCTGATGGATCCGTGAGAGGACGACGTCGCGGTTAGACTCGGCCACCTTTACCTGACCCTTGCGTTTGCCCCAGTCGAGCAGGGGGATGGTCACGCCGACTTCCACCATCTGGTTGGCCTGCAGACGGTCGTAGGAGTCCCTTAGCCCGACATCCTTGCCCGTATAGCCGATGGTGGCAAAGAGGTTGATATTGCGCAGATTGCCTCTGGCGGTGGCTACGGCATAGTCGGCTTCGAGCTGGCGGCGGCGTATTTGCTGGGCAAAGGAATTGTTTTCCAGCGCCTTGTCCAGCACGTCGTTGTAGGTGACACGCAGCTCGGGGGCAGTAGGTGGTTCAACCGGTTCAATCACGGCATCTTCGTCCAGCGCAAGGAATGAACGGAGCTGAAACATGTTGGCATTCAGGTTGGACATCGCCTCGGTGACCAGCCCTTTCGCCTGAAGGGCAGACAGTTCCAGCTGCATCACGTCGCTCTCGGAGATATAGCCTATCTGCCGCTTGGCAAGAGCCACCTGATAGAGCTTGTCGGCGTTCTCGCTGTTCTGCAAGGCAATCATCAGGTTTTCACGTGCATGGAGCAGATTGAAGAAATAGGTGATGGCGCTGAGCGTCACTTCTTCCGTATTTTCGATATACATCGCCTGCGCCTCACGGTAGCGTACCGGCTCGATACGTCGCTGCCATTTCTGATTGTTGACGCCAAAGACAGGCTGCACAAGCGACAGACCCAGCGGAATACTCATGTACTCGTTGTGCGCCCCCTTGCCCAACTGACGGGTGAAGTCGAGCGACGACACGAGTGAAATCCGACCGCCTGTCAGCGCAATGTTCTGGTCGATAGACATTTTGCCGTTGAGCGTCATCCAGTTGTTTTGCACGAAGGTATAGGATCCGTCGGCCTGTTGGTAGCGGCTATAGTTGTTGCTGTACGAGGGCACGGTGCCTGTGAAATTTACCTCCGGAAGCTGGTCGGCTTTGTGCGTACGGTATTGCCAGTAAGCCGTTTTCAGGCTATTGAGCGCCACTGCTGCATCGACCGACTGCAGTTGCGCCAGTTTGACCGTCTCTTCGAGCGTAAGCCTGATGGTGTCGCGCTGCGCTTGCACGGCTGTGAATGGCAACAGACATAAGCATATAGATATTAGGATGATAGCGTTTCTTTGCATCGTTTATTTACAGAATTTACATTTTTTTGTTACATGTTGATATTGTTAATGCCGATCTCAATGAACTTTGAATTTTTGAATCCTTGAATCCTCGAATCTTTGAATTTTTGAATCTTCGAATCTTTGAATTATTCATATCTTAGCGCTTCCGCCGCAGGCATCGACGCCGCCTTGCGGGCCGGATACCATGTTGCCAGTGCTGCTGCAAGAACGATCAGGCCGAGAGTGATGACGGAGTTGAGCGCCAGGCGCGTGACGGTGATGTCGTACCGGTCGGTAGACAGCAGTTCGGCAATGACGATATTGACCCAAACCAATACGGCAGGGACGGAAGCAATCAGGATAAGAACAAAACTCTCCATCTGCATTTGGCTGACCACCCGGCGGCGCGACGAGCCGAGCGCCATGCGTATGCCAATCTCTTCGCGGCGCTTATTGATTCGCAACCAGAAGGTTCCGAGCACGCCGAGAAAGACGTTCACAAGGAAGAAGATGGTAAAAAAAGTGGAATACTGCAAGGTGTCATATACGCCATAATTCCATAACATATAGTCTCTTAACTCACTGATGGGCGTGACGCCGGCCAGCGAAAAGTTTCCGGCCTCGAAGCTGTTTTTCAGTTCATTTTCGAGCTTTGCGACCATCGCTTTCGGGTTTCCCCCCGGCTGTGTACGGATTCCGATCGACATACTCTCCCATATTTGCCTGTCAGTCATCTTCATAAGTTCGCTTTCGGTAAACGGATAAAAGATATAACCATCCGGACGGACATATTCGTTGCGCTTCATCGTCTGCACGACGTTGCTGATGCGGTACGTACCAACCGTATCTCCTTGCCACACAACATAGATATCCTTTCCTTTGGCTGAATTGCCCGGAAACAATTTTTCTTCCATCGTCTTGCTGACGATATATCCGTCAAGAAGCGAGGTTTTGAGTTGCGCTGTCGGCGCTCCATCTGCCGACTTGACCTTGAATACATCGAAATATTCGGGAGTGATGGTCAGGATAAAAGGGCTGATATTCAGACTGTCCTTGGAAAAAGAATTCATAAAGGCGCCCGTACAGTAAGGGTAAAAAAGTTTACCGGTGCATACGGCTTCAATGCCCGGCATCAGGCGCAGCCGCTCCACAAGACGCTGGAAATTGCGTCCCGGCTCCTCGCTTCCTTCTTCATACGCCACATAACCAGGCGCTTGCGTCGGCGTCAAGGCAATACGGACAAGATACGTGTCCTTGATGTCGAAGCCCGGCGGCGTGCGGGTAGTCAACCACATCACGGAAAAGAAATCCACCGTAAACCACAGGATGGAAAGGGCGATAAACAGCTCTATCACAATCCATACATTCTTGCGCCACTGATTGGCGATGATCTTAAAAACATGTTTAATCATTGTTGTTCTTATTTGTCGTTAATAGTATCCACTATATTTCTTCCCGAGGCGTTCCATACGGGAATAATAGAGGATAACAGGTTGAGAATAATACAGATACATAATGCGTAGAAGAAGACGGACGGGTTAAAAAGCATATCGGCCTTGAACATGCCTTCCGTACCGAACGAACTCCATTTTGCAACAAGCAGCAGCCGTGCCGCAGCCCAGACCATGGCGTAGGAAAAGAGTAATCCTAACAGCCCTCCGAGAAGCGTGAGGACCAGATTTTCGGTCAATGACTGGTTGATCAGTGTCATACGGTTGGCGCCGAAGGCTTTGCGTATGCCTATTTCGGCCATTCTTTCCTGCATCCTCGACGACATCAGGCCTGACAGATTGATGGCAGGGACAAGCAGAAAGATCAGTGCAACAAGGAGATAACGGGTGATGCTCCGGTTGTAGTCGCCCTTTGAATCCATTGATTTGATGGCTTGTTGACCGGGCGTGAAAGCAACCCCGTCCGGCAGGATATAGTTGTATTCGACGAGAGAGCTGTTGTATTTTGCGACCTTGTCTTTAATCTCGGCGCGTATGCCGTCAAAATCCTTTGCCGAACGGGCTAATACATAGGCTCCAAGCCATCCCACGATGTTGTCGGCCGAAGCAGTCTCGTAGATGGAAGGAATGGTGGAGTAGGGCGTCCAGATATCTGCGTAGGTCATGGTCATGGCCGGCGACACGTCACGGACTACGCCTGAAACGGTGTAGGATATGCCGTTAAAGAGGATTTCCTTTCCTGCGGCTTCGTCGCTGCCGAACAGTTTTCTGGCCAGTGACTGACTCAACACCGCCCGGTGTACACCGCTGAGGAAGTCTCCTTCGGTGAATGGCTGTCCCTGTAAGAATGTGAAACGGAACACTTTCCAGTAGTTGGCATCCACGCTGGCCGGAAGCGCCTTGTATTTGTCCCGACTTCCCGGACGGGTGATATAGACGTCGCCAATCGCGTATGTGGCGTCGGCGACATTGGAAAAGGCAGTGACGGTGACCGGTGTTTCGAGGTTGTAGTAACACTCGCGTACCGTTTGATAGGATAGATTCCAGTCCGACCTGCCGTCATTATCCTTTTTATCTGCCCTGGCTTTGTCGATCACCAGCATTTTGCTCCGGTTCACTTCCGGCGCTATGTCGGCAGTCTTGATGTGAAAAACGATGGCAATCACCATGACCAGTGCAATGGATAATGCCGTGCCCAGCATATAGATAGCCGTATAGAAGCGATGCTGCTTCATCAGCTGCCAGGCCTGTTTGATGTAAATTTGTAGTCGCATGTCTTATTAATAACTGAATAACTGAATAACTGAATAACTGAATAACTGAATAATTGACAATTGACAATTGACAATTTCTTTTGAATATTTGAATCTGGAACTTTTGAACTTTGAACCTTAAACCTTAAACCATGAACCTTAAACTTTGAACCCTGAACATTGACCCTTGAATTTTTGAATTTTTGAATCCTCGAATCTTTGAATTGTCTAAGAGACTTGTCTCCCATCGAAAAACCGTATTGTCCTGTCAGTATCTTTGGCCTGACTCTCGTTGTGCGTGACCATGACGATGGTTCGGTGGTCTTCCTTGTTCAGCTTATGCAGGATTTCCATCACTTCGGCGCCCATCTTGCTGTCGAGGTTTCCCGTCGGCTCGTCCGCCAGGATGATGCTCGGATTGCCCACGATTGCCCGGGCGATGGCCACACGCTGGCATTGTCCTCCGGACAGTTGGGTGGGGAAGTGACGCATGCGATGGCTCAGACCGACCTTTTCAAGCACATCCTTTGCAATCTTCCTGCGTTCCGAGCCGGACAGATTGCGGTATAACAGAGGCAGTTCCACATTGTCGGCCACGTTGAGCGAGTTGATCAGGTGGAAGCTCTGGAATACGAATCCCAACTGCTTGTTGCGGAAGACGGCCAGCTCGCTGTCGTTCATGCCTTCGGTACGGATGCCGTTGATGACCACATTTCCTTTTGAAGGATTATCAAGTAATCCCATGATATTTAGCAGTGTAGACTTGCCGCAGCCCGACGGCCCCATGATGGAGAGAAACTCGCCTTCCTTCACCTCCAGATTCACATTTTCCAATGCTACCGTCTCAATATCTTTCGTCCGGTAGACTTTCATTAAATTCATCAAACTAATCATAACATTTATTTTACGGGTGTATACAATTTGTCCATTTTCGCACAGCATTTCTGCTGCACCATACTGATCGCAAATTCCGTGCCAAACTTTTATACTGTTGATTATCAAGGTGATTATAAAATTTCAACTGTTCATTTTCGAACACACTGTTCGATTTCGAACACCGTGTCCGTTTTCGAACACTTAAAATTTGCTCTTTATCCTTAAAATCAATTACTTACTTTTTTGGCACGGATTTTGCAGCATATCATATCAGGAAAAAAAATTGTACGAAAATGGACAGGGAATTATCCAAAGCAGAGCGCAATCAGGATTTGCGCAAACAAATCATCCGGTGGTCAGGCGGAATCATCGCGGGAGTAATCGTTATCTGGTTGCTGTTTACATTGTTGCAACCCACGCTTAGTCGCAGGGATTTACGGATATCGTCCGTAGACCGCGGCATGATAGAGGTGTCGGTAAACGCGTCCGGCAGGGTGGCGCCTGCATTTGAAGAAATTATCAATTCGCCGATACAATCACGTATCGTTGAGGTATATAAGAAGGGCGGAGACATGGTGGAGGCAGGCGATCCCATCCTGAAACTCGACCTGCAAAGCGCCGAGACAGCCTATCGCAAACTCCTCGACGAGGAACAGCAACTCCAACTCGAACTTGAGAAAACGCACGTCACCAACAACAGCAAACTGTCGGAAATGGACATGAACCTGAAAGTGTCGCGTATGGAACTCAGCCGCAAGGAAGTGGAGCTTCGCAACGAGCGCTATCTCGACAGCCTCGGCGCAGGGACGACCGACAAGGTGCATCAGAAGGAACTGGACTATAACGTCAGCATGCTGCAACTCGGCGAAGACGAACAGAAGTACACGAACGAGCAGGCGCTTGCCGAAGTCGAAACAAAGGTCAAAACGCTGGAACTGAATATTTTCCGTAAGGGACTGGCCGAAACGCTCCGCACACTGGAAGACGCTCAAATCCGTTCGCCCCGCAAGGCTGTCCTTACGTATGTGAACAACGAGATAGGCGCCCAGGTGGAGGAAGGCAGCCGCGTGGCCATCCTTTCCGACCTTTCGCATTTCAAGGTCGAAGGCGAGATTCCCGATACGTACAGCGATCGTATCGCAGTGGGTAGCAGGGCGATAGTAAAGATCGGCGTCGACAAGCTGACCGGCACGGTGAGCGATATCAACCCCTTGTCGAAGAACGGCGTGATCTCATTCACCGTGCAGTTGGACGAAGACAATCATCCCCGCCTCCGTTCCGGACTGAAGACGGATGTGTACGTGATGAACGCCATCAAGGAAGACGTGATGCGCATTGCAAATGATGCATACTACAATGGCAGTGGCGAATACGAGCTTTTTGCCGTCAACGGCAACCAACTGCTGAAACGCAAAGTCATGCTCGGCGAGAGCAACTACGAATATGTGGAAGTCGTCAGCGGACTGCAACCCGGCGACGAAGTCGTCGTCTCCGACATGACCGACTTTATCACAAAAAACAAGGTTAAAATCAGATAAGGCGGGGCCGGATGGTAATACATTTTCACCTCTTTGAATCATTGAATCTTTGAATCCTTGAATTGTTTAGTATATATCCGTCTGACAAACAATCTTATACCCTATACCTCTCAAATTTATAATTTTCACCCTTTCGTCGTCCGACAGCAATTTTCGCAGTTTGTAAATATATCCGTGCAGACTGTTCCGGTTATAGGAGCTATCGTCGTACCAGAGATATTCCAATAGATTTTTAACATCAATGATATGGTTGATATTCAGGCATAACCGCTTTAATATTTCATTTTCAAAATGCGTTAATACAGCCGATTTACCGTCTTTGACGAGCGTCTGTTCGACGGAATTAAAAACGTAGTCGCCTATACTGAATACCTCCATTGTTTTATTATTCACAACCCTGTTTAACAGCGCTTTAATTCTAACGATCAACTCCTGCATCTTGAAAGGTTTTCTCAGATAGTCGTTTGCACCGAGTTCAAAACCCGCCACCAAATCTTCTATCGATGAGCGGGCAGTCAGAAACAGAATCGGCGTTGCCCTGTCCATTTTGCGGATTTCCCTGACCATTTCAAAACCGTCCATTTTTGGCATCATAACGTCGGCAATAAGTATGTCCGGCTTTTTGTCACGAAATAATTGCAGGCATTCATAACCGTTAGAGGCTGTAAAACAGGTGAATCCTTCGTCTTCCAACGTATCCGTTATGATGGCGGAGAGCGTCGTTTCGTCTTCCGCAAGCAATACGACCGGAGATACATTTTCTTTCATTTTA
>JAITMM010000075.1 GCA_031277335.1 Tannerella sp.
GTTACAGTTTTCGCCGTATTTTTCTGCAAAAGTAATTATTTTTTTACACTTAGTTGATGTAAATTCGTTTTTTGATTTATTTCATATTCAAGAAAAAGACGTATCTTTGCCATGATTAAGTAGTTGGCGAGCAGTTTATTGTGAGGATTCCCCGGACAGCTCAAAACTCATATTTCCAAAATAGCCCAGTTGGTTGAAATCGTCCAACACCTGCTGCTCGATTTGTGTACGCTTCACGATCGGATTGTTGTCCCAAAACGCTTGATTATATTTAGATTTGGCCACTTCCTTCAGTAAAAAATCCATTCGATTCATTTTATTACCTTTGGATTGAAAAGAATAATCTGCGGCAAACAGAATGGATTGTGCCTTAAATTGATACGTTTGACCTTGATACAAACCTTCTATTTCCATCTCACATTTGACGCTTTCAACAATCGGATAACTCTCAACGCCTTCCCGATAGGTGACAGTAAAATGAATTTGTTGACTTGTTATATTCGGAAAACCCCTTACGGCTGCATTGTTGGAATTTGCTTCTAATTGCACAATAGAATGGTCTTTGGTGCGTACATAAAGGAAACCGGACAGCATGAAGGCATTTTCACTAATATTCTCCTGATAGGGAATAAACTGATACACTTTGACTTCATCGTCACTGTTCGGCGAAATAATACGAGATAGACGCACATCATAATATTTTTCAAAATCTTTCACCAAAAAAGGATTGACTGCGTTTTTTCTCTTTGCCGTTTCTAAACTGAAAGGACGAATCCGGGAAAACGCAAAGAAGTTTGCCATCTGAATCAACGAATCTTTTTTGATTCTCGCAAAACGACCTTCCTGCAAAGTAAGTGTCTTGATGTTCACTGACGTTGGTGCTGTAAAAAAACACCCTAAATACTCTGTGTTCAAGTCATTATTTTGGGTCAATTGCCTGTAATAGAATGTTTGAACAGGGAAGTCCTTTTCTTTCTTTTTGTTCAGTAGTTTGGTGTATTTTTCCCAGACTGTTGTCAGCTCCCGAATGATGGCCGAACGTGGAATCACCACGATTTCAGTCAATTCGATCACTTTCGGCTGCAATAAAATTGTTTCTCCCAATTCCGCGATGTTGACACGGTTTGTTTGATAACTGATATGCGACAAGGTGATATATCCGGTAGAATCGGCTTCCACCATAAAATCACCGTCTGCATTTGATATGGTCGAACCCAACACTGTATTGTCTGAAAACGCACCCACCGAAACCATGGGAACAGGCTGTTGAGTTTCAGCATCCAAAATACGTGCGGAAACGGTCATTTGTGCCTTGGCAATATCTGTTAAGAAACAGAGTATAAAGATAGTAATTAGTCTGAATATAGCCATATTATCAATATCTTATAAAAAACGCATTCTCATTCTTGTAATTACATTTTCAAGTTTCAACGTGTTGCCTTTCGGTTGATAGGATTTCTGCTTGTGTGAATGATATTTATTACTTTAACTCTATCTTTATCAATGTAATATGTGATAACAAAAGGATATTTACGCAAGATTATTTCTCTATAATTTTGCCGTCAGCCATGCGTTCATATTCTTTTTATGTTCTTCAAAATCAATGAAACCGGAATTTTCAGCTTCTTGCATTTCGTTTTGATATTCTTCCAATGTCACCTTTTCCGAATCGGGGTTTATCCAATCAATTCTCTCGGTTTGCGGCTTACTTACTAATGCTGTTGCCATCATCTACTATTTTTAAAAATACGCTACAAAAATACAAAAAGAATTTGAAAATCCGGTTATTGAACGTGTCAAAAAAATCTTTTATTCCGGTCAGTTTGCGAGTTTGATCACAGCCTCGACCGGTTCGAGCCACAAGGCCGAGAAGCGGATGCGGATTTCGCCTGCTTCGCCGGTGGATTGGATATAGGCCTGCAGGAGGCCGTGAAAGGCGTGTTGGCGGTTGTCGTTGTAATCGCCCATGTCTTGCTGGTTGCCGGATTCGAGGCCTAAGAGGCGTCCGGGGCCGATGATTTGGCATGTGATTTCATCGTCGGCAGACGACACCGGCACACCAGTTGCGTCTTCGATGCGGACAACGAGTTGGGCTACACCGCCTCTCGCATTGATAGCTGTGTCGGCACATATCAATGTTAGTTTTTCGGGACGTCCGGAAGTGCGGATAGCGTTGCGGACAATCTCTTTATCGTTGGAATCCAGACCGATGACTTCGAGCTTGCCGGCTTGATAGGGGATATCCCAAAAAATGATGCCTGTATTGGCGTCGTAATCCTTGACGGCGCCTGCGATGGACCCGTTGAGTTCAAGCCGCGCCTTGGCCGCATTCGTGTAACAGACTATGCGGATGGAGCGTCCCGCGTCATAATTCCACACGGGAAAGGCTTCCATCGACGGAGCGCGCTCCTCGCGTGCATAGCGCGGATTTTCGGCTTCGAGTCGCGCCCATGGGTCTGTTATCCGGCTGTTATCTGCTTGACCAGGCGTGGGATAAGTGCCGATATAGGCCATTGGCCTGTCACTCCAGAGCGATTGCCGGAAATAGCCGCGCGGCTTGATAAAACCGGCTAAATTGAGTAGTCCGGCGCTTGAGCCGCGTGAAGGCCATCTGCCTGCTTCGCCCAGAAAGTCAATGCCTGTCCAGAGAAACTGGCCGAAGATAAAGTCGTTGTCCGTGACGGCTTTCCATGCGTTGAGGTCGTGACGGTTTTCGCTGCCGTAAATCACTCGGAGCGGATATTTCCGATGGTCGGCGGCATACATGCTTTCGGTATAGTTATATCCGGCAATATCCAGTGCAGCAGGATATTCCGTCTCGTT
>JAITMM010000077.1 GCA_031277335.1 Tannerella sp.
AGAATCCCGTTGGCAGCATCTTTATGGCCGTATTTGATATGACGGTGCCAGGCCGACGGGAAGAAAAACACCTGTTTCTCAGCGAGAAGCTGCATCAGGTCGTTGTAGAAATAGCCGGCTTCTTCGAGGTCGTTCAGGATACACAAATAACTTCCTCCCCGCTTTGAAAAAAGCGAGGCAATCGTCATGGCTGCTCCCGAACCGCTTAATCCTTTGAAATGGAATTGGTTGGCATCGGTTTTTCCGAGCAGCGCACCGACGGCATTAATTTGCGGATGCGCGGCATAAGCCGCTAATAACTCTTTGATATCCATAGTAAGGGGCTAAACCTCATAGTGATAACGAGGTCTTCAACCCTTTTCGGCTTTGATTTCCTCAAGAAGAGGTCAAATCCCCTTGTTTTTAAAATATGCGATTGTTTTTGCAAGCCCTTCTTCGAGTTTGACGTCAGGCTTCCATCCTCCCAACTTGTTCATTGCCAGAGAAATATCCGGTTTTCGCTGTCTCGGATCATCGGAAGGAAGGGGCCGGAAAACTATTTTCGATGCGGAGCCGGTCATTTGAATCACTAAGTTGGCCAATTCGAGGATAGAAAACTCAACCGGATTACCCAGATTTACAGGCCCCGTAAAATCATCGCCCGTGTCCATCATCCTGATCAGCCCTTCGACAAGGTCGTCAATATACTGAAAGCTACGTGTCTGATTACCATCTCCATAGATAGTGATGTCCTGCCCTGTCAGTGCCTGCACGATAAAGTTGGAGACGACGCGCCCGTCGTTTTGATTCATGCGCGGCCCGTAGGTGTTGAAAATACGTACAATCTTGATTTTCAATCGATGCTGATGATAATAATCCATAAACAGCGTCTCAGCCGCCCGTTTGCCTTCGTCATAGCATGAGCGGGCGCCGATCGGATTCACATTGCCCCAGTACGATTCCGGTTGCGGATGAATGTCGGGGTCGCCATATACCTCACTTGTAGAGGCTTGCAGAATTTTGGCTCCTACGCGCTTTGACAACCCCAACATATTCAATGCCCCGTAGATGGACGTTTTGAGAGTTTTGATCGGATTGTGCTGATAATGAACGGGAGAAGCCGGACAGGCGAGATTGAAAATCTTGTCTACCTCGGCATAAAACGGCGAAGTCACATCATGTCTAATCACCTCAAAATGGTCATTACCAATCAAATGACGTATATTGTCCTTGCTGCTTGTGAAATAATTATCAAGGCAAATAACATCACAACCGCGCTGAATAAGGCGATCACACAAATGCGACCCGATAAACCCGGCTCCTCCGGTTACGAGAACTCGTTCCATCAATACCCTCTAATCGCTTTGATCCCCGGCAGCACTTTGCCTTCGATGGCCTCGAGCAAAGCTCCACCGCCTGTCGAGACATACGAAATGCCATCGGCCAGGCCGAATTGATTAACGCAAGCGACTGAGTCGCCTCCACCCACCAACGTATAAGCACCATGTTTAGAGGCTTCCACCATCGCTTCGCCCGTGACGACGGAGCCATGCGTGAAGTTGGAAAATTCAAAAACGCCCGTCGGGCCATTCCACAGGACGGTTTTGGAGTTTTTGATAATCTCGGTGTAGATAGCTTCCGTTTTCGGGCCTATGTCCAATCCCATCCATCCGTCGGGAATGTTGTCTGCATCGGCGAAAGAGAGATTCGCGTCATTGCTAAAGCTATCTGCAATCTTCACATCCACAGCCAGTACCAGGTTGACGCCTTTTTCTCTTGCTTGTTGGATCAGTTCCAATGCGAGGTCAAGTTTGTCAGCTTCGTACCTTGAAGTACCGATCTTGCCGCCTTGCGCCTTGGAAAAGGTGTAAATCATCCCTCCGCTCAGGATCAGGTTGTCTACTTTATCAAGTAAGTTCTTGATAACCTCAATCTTATCGGATACTTTAGCACCTCCCATAATAGCCGTAAACGGGCGTTCGAAGTCATTTACGATTTTTTCCACCGCCTGCACTTCCTTTTCCATAAGATAGCCAAACATCTTATGATCCGTGTCGAAATAGTCTGCAATCAGCGCCGTCGAGGCATGAGCACGATGAGCCGTTCCGAAAGCATCGTTCACATAAACATCTGCCAATGAAGCCAATGTGCTGGTAAAATCTTTCTGGCTTGCCTTGATAGCCTTTTTCGCTGCGTTTTTTTCTTCATCGGAAGCATCTTTGGCCAAACCGCGCGGTTTACCTTCTTCTTCGGCGTAGAACCTCAGGTTTTCAAGCAATAACGCTTCGCCCGGTTTCAAAGCAGCTGCTTTCGCTTTGGCTTGTTTGCCAACGCAGTCGTCCGCAAATTGCACCTCAACACCAAGCAGTTCAGATACATGAGGCAGAATATGTCTCAACGAAAATTTGTCGGTAACGCCTTCGGGACGTCCCAGATGCGAACCTAAAATGATGCTGCCTCCGTCGGCAATGATTTTCTTGAGCGTCGGAAGCGCCGCACGGATCCGCGTATCGTCCGTGATGATAAAATTCTCGTTCAGAGGGACATTGAAGTCTACCCTCACGAAAGCCTTGTGACCGGCAAAATTAAATTTGTCAATTGTTTGCATACAATATTATTTATTGAGTTAAGAATTTTTTATAGGAATATCATTTCAAAAACACTGCAAAATTACGAAAAAAGATTCAAGAAGTCAAAAAATATACTATTTTTGCACACTGAATGGAAATAATATGATATAAAGATATGGAAAAGTATTTTTTCTTTTTAGTTCTTATCCTGTGCAGTTTTTCCTGTACCAAAAAAGAAAAACTGATTATCGGAGGCAGTGGTTGGCAGGAGATTGCGATTGTAGACAAGAAATCGGGGAAAATTGAGTGGAAACACGATCTTGCGGCTGACGAGGAATGTAATAAGGTGGAAATCACCCCGAAAGGTAATGTCTTGTATGCCTACAAGCAGGGTGCCCGGCTTATAGACCGTAAACATCAGGTAATCTGGGATTACAAAGTGAAAGAAGGCGAAGAGTTGCATTATGCAACTTATGACGGAGGAGGCTATCTGTTAGCTATTTGCGGGATGCCGGCACGGATAGTTGAGCTGGATGCCAAAGGCAATCAGACAAAGGAGATTACATTCCAAACAGCCATTCCTGACGTTCACAATCAGTTTCGCCAAATCGCAAAAACGCCTCAGGGCACGTATGTCATCCCGTTTATGGGCAAGTATAAGGTTTCCGAGATGGATGGAGAAGGGCGGTTTATCAGAAGCATATTGACCGGTGGCACTCCATTTTCCGCCAAATTGATAGATGGAGGCAACTGGCTGGTTTCGTGCGGCCTCGGTAGTGCGTTGATGGAAATCAATCCCGAGACAAAGGAGAAAACTAAGATTATCGAAACGAAAGACCTGAACTGGGGTGTGTTGCTCTTTGTAGCTGAAGCCATCCGCTACCAAAATGGTAATACACTGATTGCCAACTGGAACGGATATAGCGACGACAAAACGCAAGCACTCCTGCTCGAAATAAATTCCGACAATAAAATAGCTTGGCGACTTCCGCCCAATCCGGAAATTAAAAATATTACTTCCGTCTTCTCGTTTTTTGAGTGACGGTCAGTTCATTATATTTTTTGTCCGTCCACGCCGATGCCTACATTATGGAGTAGTCGTTTCAGGCACGATAAATCCTAATTGTATATCTCTTGTATCTTGATATTTCCACGTCAACTTTCCGTCCTCAGAGATGGCAGAGGGAAAATGTATACGAAGTCTAAACGTCGATGCTGATGTTGAGCCTAAAGATTTCTCACGGTCGACTACCATCTCCAAATAAGACTTCATATCGAAACCATTGGCAAAAGCAGTTGGTACTGCCGTTTCTTCACCTTCAACGCGTATCGTACTTCTAAGAAATAAATCGTAATATCTGAAACCGTTTTCTTCTGTAGTCAATTGTTCGGGATCATAAGATAATATCCAATTCATTCTTTGGTCGCTCGGCGCTTCTAAAGTGCTGATTAAGAAAAACATTCCTTTTATATAAAAGTTATATGAATATGTTATATCATAAATACTTTCAATAATTGGCACTTCACTTGTCAATACTGTAGCCGTATCTTGCACCGTAGAGAATAATGAAAAACTGGGAACTGATATCCTATCAGCTATTTGCACAGTTATATATCCGTTTGTGGATATACTTTCAAAACTGTTTTCCGGCAAGTCATAATCAAGCTCGTAATTAACCAAAAAACAATTTCCTTCAATTTCGTTAGTAAACAATGAACTATAGAAAGATTCAAACCCACTGACATCCAAAACGTTTTTTAGGGATTTCTCATCAAAACGAACTACTCCGAAAAGTTGTCCGCTTTCACGATTTCCCTGCTCTCCTTCCATGCAGGAAGTCAGCATAAATGCTGATACACACAACAATACAAATCCATGTAATTTAATGTTTTTAATTGCTTTCATATTATATTCAACTTTAATATTTTTTTTATTTAAAATCCAAATCGTAAACCGGCCTGCAAAGATACATGAAAAGGTTTGTCCGACCTAATAGTTTCTATAGAACTTTTATTCTTAAAGAAATAATCGGCTCCTCCCTCTACGTAGGCATTGACAAATCTTATCAACGGATATGTAGCGCCAAGTCGCGCATTGACAGACCATTGTAATTCTTTCATGCGAATATATTCCTTTTCAGTTCTAACAGATTCGTCTTCGTAAAAATAGTAATCTGTCTTTATATTTCCGCCTACATTGATTTCGCCCATACCGCCTGCTGTGGCGTAGAAACGGAGTTTATCCCATTCGGCAATCTTGTAATTGATGCTCAATGGTATACCTATGAAATGGAGTTGTTGGCGAGATTCGCCCTGATAATCTAAAACGGTACTCCAATGCGAAGCCAAATATGTGTAAACCAGACCACTTTGCAATGACCAACGATCATTCAATGCATATCCTACTCCTATTCCAAATGAGATGGGTTGATTATGCTTCAGGCCAACTTTTGTTATGCTGGTCGAATTAATTCCTGCTGTATTTGCTGAAGAAAGAGATGGTTCTGTTAATAATCTATTAAAATAATCATTTCTTCTTTCAGGAGTTAGAAGATATTGTTCAGAGTTACTGACAGTTCCGCTAAAATATGATAAATTGGCTGCCCTGCCTCCGTACACCATCCCACCGTTGTTTGATCCTACTGAATAGCTACCGCCTCCGGCTCCGATGCTCCATCTTCTGCGGGACGGCACCGGTGTGGCGTCGGCAATATATTGATGCTTAGGTAATGAAGCGTCAATTTTTGGGACTGATTGAAAAGAGCTTTGGGGCAGAGGTATCTCTTGAAGTGTTGACGCATTGTCGAGTGTATGAGTGATTTCCGGTTGTGTAGATAGGGCGTCATTAACAATTGAAGCGACTAATTCCCGGGATTTCTGTTGAATTGACGGAGCGTCTTTACTGTTATCGTTTTCAACGGGTTGAGATTGACGGCCTGTGTTAGAGAGTTCGACCGAAGTCTCAAGCGGGCTGTTGTTTGTCTCGGCTTTAGTTGATGGTGCGGCTGTTTGATCTTCGCTTTTGATTAGTTGCGATTCGTCATTGGGTCGTCTTTCTTTTTCTACGACTGCCACAACTTTTGCTTCCTTCGGCTCTTTAAAGAAATAGTTATAACCTCCTGATATCAAAAGAAATAATCCTACGACGGCTGCTGCCGCATAGTACCATCTTTTGTTAAAACGGATTTTCTTCCCTGCCGGCAAACGATCTGCAATCGCCCGCCAGTCTTCGGCATTAGTATCCTCTTCAATATCTGAGAGTTTCGATCGGATTATGTCATCCCATCGATCTCTTTCTTCAACGTTGTTATGATGTTCTATACTCATAATTTATTTTAAATCATAGTTTTAAGCGATCTAAAGATTTTCTTTTTCAAGTCTGTCTCTCAGCCATTGCCTTGCTCTGTTATACTGCGATCGGGAGGTCGCTTCCGAGATATTCAGCTTTTCGCCAATTTCTCTATGCGAATAACCTTCTACAGCAAACAAATTAAAAATAGTCCTGTATCCGTTGGGCAATTGCCTGACTAAATCCATAATCGCTTCTTCGGTAAGTGACGAAACCACCGTCTCGTCCATCGATATTTCCGGGATATTTTCCAAATCGGATGTATCGCGCAAAATATCTTTTTTTCGTAAATGCTCAATGGCCACGTTCACAAAAATCATACGCATCCAAGCCTCGAACGGACCTTTGCCTGCATATAAGTTCAAGGAAGTGAATAGTTTGATAAAACCGTCTTGCAACAAATCACGAGCAGTCTCCCTATCGCTTACGTAGCGCATACAGAGGCCCATCATCCGCCGGGAATAGGTGTTGTATAACTCTTCTTGAGCCTTTCTATCACCCTGCAGGCAACCTTCTATCAGTTGCTTTTCACTCATCTGCAAAATGCGAACATACAGCATTTACATTGTTCTATAAGATAATGACGATAGAAATTGTGAAAACGTTGCATGTGTTATTAAAAAATTACATCTTTCTCTGCAAAAATAGTGATTTTATTCTTCAAAAGACGTACCTTTGTCGGAAAATTTTAAGAACTAACTAAGATGAATGTTCCTGTATCGGTGGAAGATAATAAGAAAAACTTGAATTTTATTGAACAAATGGTTGAAAGAGATTTGGCTGCAGGGGCCAATGACGGCCGGATTCAGACGCGCTTCCCACCCGAACCGAATGGTTATTTACACATAGGTCATGCCAAAGCTATATGTTTGGACTTCGGCATTGCCCGGAGATATAACGGTATATGCAATCTGCGTTTTGATGATACTAATCCGTTGAAGGAAGACGTTGAATATGTGGATTCTATCATGGAAGATATTCAATGGCTCGGCTTTCAATGGAGAAATGTGTATTATGCTTCGGACTATTTTCAGCAGTTGTTTGATTTTGCAGTAGACTTGATAAAAAATGGTCATGCCTATATAGATGAGCAGAGTTCGGAAGAGATTGCTGCACAGAAGGGTACGCCTACTCAACCGGGAACGGAAAGCCCGTTTCGCAACAGGCCAGCCGAAGAAAGTCTGGACTTGTTTCTTCGCATGAATCATGGTGAATTTGAAGAAGGAAAATATACTTTGCGTGCCAGGATAGACATGGCGTCTCCAAATATGCACTTCCGTGACCCGATAATATATCGCATTATCTTTACGCCGCATCACCGGACGGGCAGTCAATGGAAAGTCTACCCGATGTATGATTTTGCACATGGACAAAGTGATTATTTTGAGAGAGTTACTCATTCATTGTGTACACTTGAATTTGAAGTCCATCGTCCGCTCTACGATTACTTTATCGATTTATTAATGGGCGACGACGGTTATCGCCCGCATCAGACGGAATTTAACCGCTTGAACCTGACTTACACGATAATGAGCAAGCGAAAATTGCTCGAGTTAGTCAATGAGAAACTTGTTAGCGGCTGGGATGACCCGCGTATGCCTACACTTTGCGGACTGAGACGCAGAGGTTATTCGCCTTCCTCGATACGTTCGTTTATTGACAGGATCGGATATACGAAATATGACGGTACGGTTGATATGGCCTTGCTCGAACACTCTGTACGCGAGGACTTAAACGCAACGGCTCGCCGTGTAGCCGCCGTATTAAACCCTGTAAAACTTGTTATCACCAATTATCCCGAAGGGCAGACCGAGATGATGGATTCGGTCAATAATCCCGAAAATCCCGAAGAAGGCAAGCATCAGATTGCATTTTCACGCGAATTATATATTGAAAGAGATGATTTTATGGAAGATGCACCCAAGGATTATTACCGGCTGACCGTTGGTGCCGAGGTAAGACTGCGTTGCGCGTATATTATTAAATGTACGGGATTTAAAAAGAATGACACAGGTGAAGTGGAGGAGGTCTATGCCGAATACGATCCGCAAACGAAAAGCGGCATGACGGATAGCAATCGAAAAGTTAAAGGCACAATTCATTGGGTATCAGTACCTCACGCTTTACCTGCCGAAGTAAGATTATACGACCGTCTTTTTACGGACGAGAATCCGATGGAGCAGAAAGACAAATCATTACGCGAACTGTTGAATCCCGATTCGCTTAATGTATTGACTAATTGTTTTGTTGAAGCCGACTTAGCCGATGCCAAGCCGTTAGACCATTTTCAATTTCAACGCATCGGCTATTTCAATCTCGATCCGGACAGCCGCGACGGACGGTTAATCTTCAATCGAACTGTCTCGCTGAAAGATACTTGGAGCAGAAAGAGCGTTAAAAAATAAGATAAATTTTTCTTTATCTATGGATGAGCTTTTACAGCGATATTATAATTATGATAAAAACGGTACCGGAGACTATTTCGATATCGATGAAATCATTGATTTACTTGATTATTTTGGTCGTAAAGAAATAATTGATCATCATAGTAAAGTTCTAAGTATCGGGCAAAAGTTTTATCCTGACAATAATGAAATTCAAATACATGAATGTAAATCTCTCGTTTTCAATAATCAACACAAACAAGCCTTGGATAAGATTAAGCTGATTGACGATTTGGAGAATGAGAGTCTGAGATTGCTGCGATGCGAGTGTTATTGCGCTATGGATCAAATAGATGAATTGAAATCATATCTGAAGTTCATAGGAGACAGTTCAGGAGAAGATTTGTTTGTTGTAGAAGAGACTTATTCAGGTTTAGCACATCTGTTACGTGAAAAATTCGATAGTAAATATGCGTATGAATTGGTGGAACACGGTTTGAAAATGTATCCGAAAAGTGTCCTGCTTGTAGAAGAACTATGTGAACATTTTGAAAATCAGGAGCGTTATGAAGAGGCTATTGAATTAGGGAAAGAATTGATTGACGAAAATCCTTATTGCACAGAATACTGGTACTCGCTTGGAAGACTGTATAGTAAAGCAGAGGATTATGAAAAGGCAATTGAAGCATTTGACTTTGCTTTGGTGTGCGATAAAGATGATATGGAACTATATGTATTAAAAGCATTTTGTTATTTTATTCAAGGAGATTTAAATGAAATTAACCATATATATAGCAGCTTGTTAGGCAATGATAAAGATTTTATAATCGAATTGAATCGAATAATGAAAATTGAGGATGATTTTGATCGGGCTTATACCAAGATAAAGATGATAATCAAAAAGTATGAGATTAATACCCCTCCATTTTGGCGTTTTTTTGCACTTGAAAGAGTTGATAGATATTACGAAAATTTTCTTTTGAGAATTGCCTGTTTTTTCCCTAAATATTTATTGTTTTTACTATGTAGAGAATTTATATTGATCATTGAAGGTCATAAAGAATCTATTGAAAATGTGCTACTTATCGTACAAGACATATATGATCACGGCTCATTGAATAAGAATATCAGTTTTGATACATCAAGCACATTCTGTATATCTCCGCTTAAAAAAGTGCGTAATATATTTAGTAAGCAAACAATTGATTTAGGATACAATATAAGTCGATGGAGTGATTTTATGCAAGTCTTTAAATCTCTTTTAGATGGAGATATCAACTTGTTTTGCGAGAAGTATTCGCAACTTGACGAGTTGGAATTTCCTTATTTTCTTGAAAGTTTCTTACCCATGAATCTGAGACCTAATAAAGAAAATTCTAACTTCTTGAAGTTAAGGGAAATATATAGAAATAATATTGAATCTCTTTCAATCAGAGATATATCATCAATTAGCAATCCTAAAAATCGTCTCAACTAATCTAAATAAATGATTATGCTGAATATTAAGACATTATTAATCGTACTATTCATTTGCGTTACATTTTCATCAAATGCGCAGACTAACTTAAGCGATACTGCCTCACTTTCACGTCATTCTGAGTTGGTCGACGGCGAACTGCCTGCCGGCGGATCGTATGTTGTTCAACTATTTGAAGGTCTTGTGGACTGGTACATGGACAACATGAATTATGGGACGCTGACCTTGTTGATGGCTATCGAGAGTTC
>JAITMM010000078.1 GCA_031277335.1 Tannerella sp.
GGTCAGCAATGTTATTTCGGGAAACATGACGGCGAAGAGAAGGATGCGACCTTCGAAAGCGAGATAACGACGTTCGATCTGGGGGCAACTCTTGTACCTTCCATGATGAAACGCTACCACTATCTGGTACATGATGACCGCAAAACGGACAAGAAAGCGCCGGATCCGGGCACTGAAGGCTACCATACGGTAGTGCAGGGCAGGTCGTCAGCAATATATACCTCCGACGCAACGCTTCCCCTGGATGCGTTTGTACTGAACGAAAGCGAACTTGAAGCAGTGACCAAAGCCGAAAAAAACCGCGCCACATTCAGCATGCTGACGGTGAGCGGCACATCCCAGACCAGCAAGGTAAAGATAGGCGGGAAGATAAAGGTAAAACTTCCCGAAAAGATGCAAACCACCAAAAAGGACGTCGATACGTTTCTGGTTACATCGGTTGTGCACGAGTTCGACATAAAGGCTGAATACCGCAATTCATTCGTCGGGATACCTTCCACGGTTGAAAACATACCGATGAAACCGATTGACTATCCGAAGGCTTATCCGCAACTGGCGCTGGTCAAGTCCAACGATGATGAAAAGAAACTGGGACGTGTGAAAGCGGAGTTTCAGTGGCAGAAGGACAAGGGCAAGACAACCAACTGGATACGGGTTCAGACGCCCGACGCGGGTCCCAATCCGGACGCCAGGAAATACAAGGATATCGTGCCTCAAAACAGGGGATTCGTCTTTATCCCCGAAGAAGACGATATCGTAATGATAAATTTTGAATATGGCGATCCAAACCGTCCGTACGTGGCAGGCAGCATTTTCTCCGAAAAGGCAAGCAAAGGGGGTGATAGCGATAACAAAAAGAAAAGTATTACAACGCGGGTGGACAGTTCAATGACTTTCGATGACGACGAAGGTAGCGTCACCATCAAAGACCAGAAAGGTTCGGACAGTGTGATGATATTTGACGGGAAAAAGAATATCGTAATTAAAGCAGATGAATCTATCACTCTTGTAAGCGGGAAAAGTATTATCGTTTTGGAAAAAGACGGTACTATTACAGCTAATGGGACAAAAATATTCATCGCTGCATCTGACGAAACGAATATTTCAACCGGTGATCTGGAAGGAGGAAACTATTCAGGAATTTCTGTTGCACCTGAAAATATCGGTATCAGCGCTGTAAAAGATCTTACGGAAGTTGCACAGAACGTAGTAATTGGAGGCGGCAGTAATAGCGTAGTTGCTTTGCAGGAAAGTGGTGAAATTACTGCTAATGGAAAAAAAATCAATCTGAATTAATTTCCTGTTGCATCATGCAGACAAATCCGATTATGGAACGTATCGTTCGCCTGAATGAACAGTTTAAGGCGTCAATGCAAAAACATACAGATGCACGAATCGTATGCTGGCTTGGAGCATCGGCTTCGGAGTATAAGATGATCAAGGGCTTTGTAATGTATAATATGTCAGAGGAAAGCGACCTGGATGATCTTTTTGTCTCCTGCCAGCAACCTTTCAATTCTGAAACCGCAGAAAAATACGGGCTGGAAACCTGTAAGTTGATGGAACAGTATATTGAAGCATGGAATGAAGATGACAGATTAACATCGAAAACGGGGATTATTGCATGGAAACCGCAATATGATGAAAGAAGAAGCGATGCAGCTAATTTTGTGCATAACATGAACAGTCTTGCGAAAAGTTTTGCCTGCTCCCGGGAACAGAAATTAATTGTCGCAATCCTTCCTCAACGCATAGACAATCTGTACAGTTTCAAGGAATGGATCACGGAGATTATAGGACAACCTGTTGAAAAGACTGTATGTTTCATGCTGTATGACAACTATAATGAAAGACTGTATGATTCGTATGATAAAAAATTTCCGGACTTTTTTGTATATATCCAGCCTGACATGGATTTGTACGGAGCAGTCAATCAGATTCTTGAAAATGCAAAACAGGATAATAAGGACGAACAGGAACAGGATGTAATTGCTTTCCAGCAATTGTTGGTCAAGTTAAGTATTGCCGTCAGCGGACAAGATAGGAAACAGGCTCTTGATATTTCCGATCAGGCAATCAGACTGGCAAAAAAACATGAGATGTATCATCTTGAAGCGCTTGTCCATTATTTTCTATACAATCTGTTCTTTTCCCTCGAAAAGGATACAGAGGCAGAAAAAGAAATTGAAAATACCCTGTTGTTCGGTAAAAAAGCTTTTGACAGCGGCATTGAAGGCAGCGCTGTCACGTATGCCCAATACCTAATTGTTAAGGGAAACAGTTTCCTTTTCAAACAGAAATATGAAAAGGCGATTCCATACTATAGGGAGGCTTTACAAATGAGTAAGGACAGTGGAACGGAAAGTCTCAGCATTAATATGTGCCAGATGTTGGGTTTATGTCATCGTAAAACCGGGGATTCGTACACTGCATACGATTATTTAACCGAAGGCTGGAAAATGATCGAATCAACGATGAGTACCGGGGAAATAGGCGAACATCAGGTGCTTTGCTACTATGCCATCGAATTTGAAAAAGTTCTCAAAGGAGATGAAACGTACAGGTATAGATCACGTTTTGAAGAAATATGGGGCGAAAACTGGCGTGAAAAGATTGCACAACAGCATAAGGAAAATAAGAAAGTTTTTAAGGCTCTTTCGATTAACTAATTCCTTTTTAAAAATTTTCTATAAAAAAACAGATGAAAAAAATGATACTTATAGCACTTGTTTCTTTTGCAGTCATACTGTTCATAATATGGCAATATGCCAAAAACGAAGGTAAACTGCAAACAGGTATTGGCGGACAGACAGAGCAGTATGAAGCGACAGTTGCAACAATAGACCGTATTTTTGAATCCGGACGTAGTTATAAGCGTTCTACATTGCTGCATGTCAGTTATTTTCGTAATGAGCAACAGCGAAAAGCAACATTGCGCCGTCAAGGATATAAAGAAGGGACTTATACCCGGGGAGATACAATTACAATCTATGTCAACCGGAAAGATCCGTATGATATAAAATAAAATGGTAAGCAGTATGAAAAACGAAGCAAAGGATAAAATAAAGAAACGGATAGTGAAAGTTAAGAAGCCGGTTGTACCGCCGGGCGGGCTTCCATTTTGATATTTCAATGAACGTGTTATGTAAAAATAAAGTGAAGGACTATGAAAAATCAGGCTAAAGACAACATAAAGAAGCGCAAAGTCAAAGTACGAAAGCCTTCCGTACCGTTTTCAACCGGTCGGATGGCGTCAAAACACTTTGACGTGATCATGGGTTTGGATTTCCATGTCATATATATATCGGCTATTCCAGTGCCCGTGCCCGTAATTCCCTTTGCGGCACTGTCATTCGACGTGATGGATTATATACATGTTACGATTCCCGCTTTTCCATCTTTTCAGAAAGAAGAAGGTATATTAAAACTTACTTTTAACCCAATGCCTATGGGAGGAACGGTAATGATTGACGGTTTCCATAAAACGATTGCTACCGGCGGACTGCTGGGGCTGCCGCCCCTGATCCCCCCCATACCGAAAATGGGGAAAGCGCTGAAAAAACTGTCGCCGCTTCATTTTGTCATCCCCAAGCCCTTGTTTGTTGTTCCGCCGCTGGCTCCCCACGACGGAGAAATTTCACACGGAAGCAAAACCGTCATAACCGAAAGCCGCGAACAAAGCGTCCTTATGAATAATTCGTGGAGTTGCGCCGACGTGGGACAGGTCATACTGACAAACCCTACCGGCTTTTTCAACAATTACCTTACCTTCATTACGGTTGTCATACCTTTCGGAAAACCGGTTATCGTTGGAGGCGAATACGTCCAGCACAAGCCGACGCTTGAAGAAATACTGAATGCCTGGCTAATGATGGGCGTGATGCACGTGGGAAAAAAACTGCTCGGAAAAGCACTCACGAAAATAAACAAGTTGATTCATGACATGGCGCCCGAGAACTCCAAGGTAAGGGCAAAATGCAAAGCCCTCCAGCCGACTATCTGCAAATATCTCGGCGAACCGGTAGATGCGGCTTCGGGACATTTAACCGGTACAGTCCGCGGTTTCACCCTGCCGGGACGTATTCCTTTCGAGTGGAAAGCATCCTATTACTCTGACAGCGAATACAGTGGCGCGATGGGAAGGGGCATGTACCACAGTTATTCCCACAGCCTGATGGTCAGCGAAGATGAAGAGGCTGTGGCATTCTGCGATTCGGACGGCATCATATCATCCTTCCCGCTGCTTGAACGCGGCGCATCGTTTTTCGATCCCGTCAGCAAATGGGAACTCCACCGCAACCCTGAGGGCGAATATTACATAAGCAGCAAAAGTAGTTTATATTACTATTTCACCCGTGAACGGGATAAAGACGGCTGGCAGCAACTCCGCCTGCTGTGCGACCGCAACGGTTTTTCGATAAAATTCGGATACCGAAATCATCTGCTCTCGGAAGCCACCGACAGTGCAGGACGGCAAATCCGCTTTATCAACGATGTCCGGGGGCGTATCGTAGAAGTGCAGGCTTCGTCCGCAAGTGAACGGAATACGCTGCAAACAATGATAAATTACGGATACGACGAAAAAGGGCGGCTGACGTCCGTTACCGACGCGATTGGCGTTACGGAAACTTTCGACTGGCACGATTCGAATGACAAGTTGGCTTCCCGCCGGTTCAGAGGCGGTCATATATTCCGTTTTGAATATGACAGTGAAGACCGCTGTATTGCAGCCGAAGGACCGCAGGGAATGTTCAGTTACTTTTTTAGTTATGATGAGGGACTTACAACCGTAACCGACAGTGTCGGAACAAAGAGATATTATTACCACCGCGACGGCGTCGTTACCAAAGAAGTCGACAGCCGTGGAGGAGAACGGATATACCATTACGACGAAAACAGGAACCTGATGTCTGAAGAAACGCCCGACGGATCGGCTCGCCTGTTCGGTTATGATGAACGCGGCAATGCTACGATGATACAGTCTCCCGGACGGGGCGTGGTACGCATCACTTACAATGAGCAGGACAAACCCGTCATGGTTATCCGGCCCAACGGCGGCGTCTGGCAGTATGAATATGACGGCAGCGGAAACCTGATCAAACGTACCAATCCCGAAAACCGCGTAACCGAATACACGTGGGAAGACGGCCTGTTGAAGGAACTCTCCGATCAACCGGCGGGACGGACGCTCCTCCGCTACGACGAACAGCAAAACCTCTTCCGTGTGGACTATCCCGACCGCACGCACGAGGAATGGACAAGAGACAGCCACGGCAACACGCTGGTTTATACCAATGCCAAAGGCGCCGAAACGCGTTACAGGTATGATGCAGCAGACCGTATCGTACAGGCATACCTGCCCGACGGCAATATCGTGGAATACGGCTACGACATCGGTGGCAACGTTTCGTCCGTAAAGGACATTGACCGTAAAATCATGACGCGCTACAACATGTTCGGCGACATGACGGAACGGTCTGACGGCACAGGAACGCTCCGCTTCGGTTACGACACGGAGGGCAGGCTGACCCGCGTAACCAACGGGGCGGGGGAAAACTATTACCTGCTTCGCGACGGCGAGGGCGACCTCAGGACGGAAACCGGCTTCGACGGCGTCACGCGGGAATACGGGCGTGACTATGCCGGCCGCGTGCTGTCGGTAACCGTGAACGGCAAACACACCACCAACTACGGATACGACGAATTCGGGCGTACGGTCAAAATCATCCGTCCCGACGGCAGCGGGGAAAGTTACGGCTACGGCGTCGACGGCATGCTCAACAGGGCAGTCAACGGCGACGCGGAAGTCCTTTTCGAGCGCGACGTCATGGGGCGCATCATCCGGGAGAGTTGCAACGGCAATGAAGTAAAAAGCGAATACAATCTTCAGGGTCGCCGCACCAGCATAACATCTTCGCTTGGCGCGGACATTGAAGCCGCCTGGAATCCGTTCGGCGACATGGAAAGCCTTGAGACGCAGGGCTGGCAGGCTGCTTTCAGACACGACCCCGCAGGGCTGGAGACTGAACGGCTGCTGCCCGGGAATATCCGCTGCCTGACGGCTTACGACCGCACAGGCCGCGTCACGGAGAAGGAAATCTTCAGAAACAGTCACGCAATAGACAGGAAATCATACCTGTGGGGCACGGACGACCGTCTGCTGTCCGTGGACGGCAACGGCAAAATCCGCCGCTACGGATACGACCGGCGCGGATACCTGACCCGCACGGAGTATGAAGACGGCACGTCGGAGATACGCATCCCCGACAACACCGGCAACCTCTACGAAACGCTCAACCGCAGCGACCGCCGGTATGCCGCAGGCGGGCGGCTGGTCAAAACAAGGGATTGGGAATACAGATACGACGATCTTGGCAACCTTGTCCGCAAGCGCGACATCCACGGCGCCACGTGGCGATACGGATGGAACGGCGCCGGGATGCTGACCTACGTGCGGCGCCCCGACAACCGCGAGATAACGTTCCGCTACGACGCCCTCGGCAGACGCATCGAAAAGCGCTCCGGCCACCGCGTAACGCAGTGGGTATGGGACGGCAACGTCCCGCTCCATGAAATGCGTGAATCGCACACCCCATCCTACTCCGAAGAACGCGGCAACTTTGACATCATCGCCAAAGACTCCGCAATCACGTGGGTATTCGAAGAAGGCACGTTTGTCCCCGCCGCAAAGATCACCGGAAACGAAAAACTCTCCATCGTCTCCAACTACATGGGCACCCCCGAAGCCATGTACCGAAACGACGGCGAAACGGTCTGGACCTGCGAACTCAACTCCTTCGGCAAGGTGCGCAACTTCAAGGGACAGTACAAGACCGACTGCCCGTTCCGCTACCAGGGTCAGTACGAAGACAGCGAGACGGGGCTGTATTACAACAGGTTCAGGTATTACGACCCCGATAGCGGCAGTTATATCAGTCAAGACCCGATTCGGTTGAATGGAGGAATGAGTCTTTATTCTTACGTTTATGATCCAAATGGGTGGGTGGATATATTTGCTTTATATCTCAGAAGACCATATATTAGAAAAGAGACGCGACAAAGTATAGAAGCATCCGCTACTATTGATGATGGAAGATTTTTGGATGCCAATACGGGTTTGCCAATAGAAGGAGGAAAAAGAAGAGAGACGTCAATTGCAGAAGGAGAATATCATTTAGGTCACATTGCCGGTCATGAACATCGTGTATTAGTAGCAGAAGCAGAGGCAAAAGGAATGACACAAAAAGAGTTTAATGATTATGTCAATAAGCATCCTGAATTTTTCCAAATCGAAGATCCTATGGAAAATATGAGTCATAAGCATGAAGCTAAACTTGAATGTACATAAATAATAAACAATAATATGCAATTAAAAGAATTTAAACTTAAGGATTTATTCATGGTAATGGAGAAAAACGATTTGTCTTCATTTAACAATTTTGTAAAAACATACGGCATTAATTCTTGTGAAGAAAAGGACAAAAGAAATTTATTGATGTATAGTATTATACAAAAAAAAGATGTCTTTTCGGAAGAATTGATAAATTGGGGGATAGATTTAAACTATCAAGATAAGCAGGGATATTCTGCACTGCATTTTGCTGTACAAGAGAATAATTTATATATAGTAGATTATCTTCTTAAAAAAGAAGTAGATTTTGATATTGTAGATATAAATGGGAATACACCTCTATGGAGAGCGTTGTTCAATCAAAAAAAAATTGATAATAATATAATCATAAGTCTTTTAGAAGCAGGAGCTGATTTGAATAAGCATAATAATCATGGAGTCGCACCATTAAAATTTATTAAGGAAGATGCTACATATTATAGTTATTTAAAAAATAAGTAAAAGAGAAGTTCTATAATATTTATAACAAGATGATTATAAGTGCATAAAATAGAATTCTTCGGATTGCAAATCAGAAGATACGTGTGAATATTTAGATGAGAAAGGAACATCTTTATGTACTTAAATATAAATGATTTAGATAGCTTTTCATTCGCAATTATAGGTTGTTCTATAGTTGACATTAAAGACTATTTGGAAAAGCAAGATTATGATTATCTTATTAAATATGAAGAAATAGATATAGGTTGCTATTATTTTCAAAATATGTTTTTAATGCCTATAAAAGGTACAGCCAAAGGTTTATTTTATAATCCCGTCATAGCAACAAATTTAACAGTTCTATTAGGAAATGGCAGGAGTGCATGGGGCACGTTATGTAATAATATATCTTCAAATTTATCTGTTTGTAATCTTCAAATAGAATTTAACACAAAAAACTCGGATGTAATTAGAAATCAAATGACTGTATTTGATGGTAGTAAGAAAATCAGAGTAATTCAAAATTACTTGGGTGACAACAATAAAATGGAATTTGTGAATGGAGGGAAGCCTTTATGGTTTGAAGATATAGAATATTATAAGAAGCGTAAAATATGGGATAGAATCAATAAGGATATCCTGATAGAATATGCTAAAAA
>JAITMM010000093.1 GCA_031277335.1 Tannerella sp.
GGGTTAAATGTACTTTTGTCATAGCAACTGTAAAAGTAAGAAATTTTTCCCAATCTCTTGGCGGGGCATGCCCCGCCAAGAGATTTTTTTCCTACATAAAGTTGCATTTGTTAGTTGAAATTATATTGCGTGTTTGGAAAAAACAACATTTTCATCTACTTTTGCTACAAATTTGCAGCAGGCCGGTCTGTCGCTGATCCTTGATGGATGGGAGGAAAGTCCGGGCAACGCAGAGCGCCATCCTTCCTAACGGGAAGCTGTTCGCGAGGGCAGAGGAGCGTAACAGAAAATAACCGCCTGTCGCTTTGCGGCCGGTAAGGGTGAAAAGGTGAGGTAAGAGCTTACCGCTTACGTCGTAATACGGAAGGCAGTACGTCTGATGGGTTGAAAGGTCATGTATACCGGCGCTGTAGGATGGCTCGTCCGATGCCGGGGGGTAGACCGCTACGAATATGCCGGTGACGGCGTATCAAGATAAATGACAGACACTTCTTTCGCGAAAGGAGTACAGAACCCGGCTTACAGGTCGGCTGCAATTTTTTTCACCTTACCTTGCGCAGTTCGATACGAAACGTCGCGCCTTTGCCTGCTTCCGAATGTTTGACGTAGATTTTGCCGCCGGGATATGACTCGATGATGCGTTTGACAAGCGACAATCCCAATCCCCAACCTCTCGTTTTGGTGGTATAGCCGGGGTTGAAAATCGTTTTGAACTTCGACTTGTGAATGCCTTTCCCCGTGTCTATCACGTCAATCCAGCCTTTATTACCCTTTTCTCCCGCGATAAACGTGATTTGCCCTTTGCCGTCCATGGCGTCCGCTGCATTCTTCGTCAGGTTCTCGATGACCCACGAAAACAGGGCATCGTTCATCAGCACATGGATCGTCCCGTCGGCAGGTTTGACCGTCATTTTCACCTTTGTAGAAATACGGCTTTCCATATATCCGCAAGCCGTCAGGAGCGCTTCATTGAGATTGATGGGCTGAAGGTTGGGATTGGAGCCGATCTTTGAGAATCGGTCGGCAATGATTTCCAAGCGCTTGACGTCTTTTTCCATCTCAAACAGGTAATCTGCATCCACCTCTTTTGTCTTCAGATACTCGACCCACGCAATCAACGAGGAAATGGGCGTACCCAACTGATGTGCAGTCTCTTTCGACAGTCCGACCCACACCTTATTCTGCTCTGCCTTTTTCGTGCTCATCAACGCCAGAAAGGCAATCAGAATAAATACGAAAACGACAGACAGTTGAATGTAGGGAAACATCTCCAACCGTTTAAGAATCAGAGAATCATCGTAATAGAGATATTGCACCGTATCGCCAAGGTCGATGACGATAGGCGCTTTCCGCGAGGCATATTCCTTGATTTTTTGTTGCAGGAAAGCATTCTCATCTACCTTTTCGGGGATAGCCACATTCCTGTTCGCAAAAATATTTCCATCGCCGTCGCTCAAAATGGTCGGAATGGTTGTATTTGACTCCAACACTTTGAGTACTAAAGATATATCAGAATCCATTCCCGTATTGTCCGAAACGGGATTATCCATGGTCATGATGCGCATGGCTTCCGACCAAATCTCCATTTTCTGCCTTTCTTCCTGCGCCAACTTTTTGATAAGCGAATCGGAAACAATAAGCGACCCTATCGCAATCAACACTGCGACAACGATAAAGACGTATTTTAGGTATTGGCTTGGGAAAGACATACCCCCTCTATTTTAGCCCCCTATTCCTAAGCAGCGGCCCCGTCCCCGGCTCTTTCCCCCTGAAATTCACATACATGACCATTGCATCATCAATGCCGCCCGGCGTGAGGATATAGTCGCGGAAGCGTTTGGCAGTGGCCTGATCGAAGATATTTCCCGTCTCCTTGAAAGCCTCGAAAGCGTCGGCATCCAATACTTCGGCCCACATATAACTGTAATACCCTGCGGTATAGCCGCCTCCCATCGTATGATTGAAATACGTAGAGCGGTAGCGCGGAGGGATTTGCGTCAGGGCATGACGTTTTGTCATCGATTCGTCTTCAAATTTGAGGACATCGAAGTCGGCAGGCACCGTTGTCAAAATATGATAGTCCATATCGAGATACGAAGCCTGCACATATTCAGCCGTGGCAAAGCCCTGTCCGTATTTCCCCGATTTGTCAATTTTATCGAGCAACGCAGCCGGCATATCTGCACCTGTCTGATAATGTTTGGCATACACTTTCAATACTTCGGGAGCCAGCGCCCAGTGCTCCATGATCTGCGAGGGCAGCTCCACAAAATCGCGCGGCACGCCGGCAACACCATAATAATGTACATCCGCAAAAAGGTTATTCAGGGCATGGCCAAATTCATGAAACATCGTTTCCGCCTCATCCACACTGAGTAACGCCGGTTGACCTTCGGCAGGCTTCGTGAAGTTACAGACAATCGTGACGACAGGAGCCAGGCGTTTGCCGTCCTTATACGTCTGCATGCGGTACTCGCCGCACCAGGCGCCGCCGCGTTTGCTGGCGCGCGGGAAAAAGTCCATGTATAGAATTCCCAAATGCGTGCCGTCGCCGTCTTTACATTCAAAGGCGATGGCATCCTTGTGCGGTTTGGGAATATCCTGTATTTCGGTAAACGAAATGCCATATAACTTATTGACTACGTAGAACATACCATTGTAAACCTTATCGAGTTGCAGGTAAGGGCGCACTTCGCTCTCGTTCAAATCGTATTTGGCTTTCTTGACTTTTTCGCTGTAATAGCGCCAGTCCCAACCCTTTAGTTCGCCTTCTACGCCTTCTTTGTTCATCATAGCCTGTAAATCAGCAAGTTCCTCATTGGCTTTTGCCAGGGCAGGCGTCCATACTTCATCCAGCAGCCTATAGACGTTTTTCGACGTTTTAGCCATGCGATCGTCCAATGCGAAGGCAGCATAGTCGGTGAATCCCATCAACTTAGCTTTCTCCAACCGCAGCGTGACAAGTTTTTTGACCACCTCCTTATTGTCGGCGTCATTGTTGTTATTGCCCCGGTTCAGATAGCCGTTAAAGATTTTTTCGCGCAGCTCTCTTTTGGCCGAAAATTGCAGGAACGGCATGACGCTCGGATTGTGGAGCGTAAAAATCCATTTCCCTTCCTGACCGGCTGCTTTGGCTTCTTCGGCAGCAACGGCGATCAGCCCGTCCGTCAGGCCGGCCAAATCGTCCTTGTTGTCGATAACCAATTGAAATGCATTAGTTTCCTTCAACATATTCTGGCTGAAAGTGATTTCGAGCAATGACAATTCGCTGTTCAACTCGCGCAGGCGCGCCTGCTTGTCGGCCGGAAGATTGGCACCTCCGCGCACGAAGTTTTTATACGTTTCTTCCAGCAACTTTGTTTGTTCCTTGTTGAGATTCAAGTCTTTCTGAGTCTCGTATACTTTTTTGATACGGGCAAAGAGCGCAGGATTCAGCATGATATCATCAAAATGGGCAGACAGCGCAGGCGACAGTTCCTTGTCAAGTTCCTGCATCTCGTCCGACGTGTCGGCGCTGTTTTGCGCTCCAAAGACAATATACACATTTGTCAACAAACTCCCACTTTGGTCGTAGGCCACCAGCGTATTTTCAAAATCGGGCGCCTCCGTTTGATTGATAATTGCCTCAATCTCTTTCTTTTGATCTTCCATACCCTGCAAAAAGGCAGGCTTATAATCTTCGAAGGCGATCTGATCGAATGGCGGCACACCAAACGGCGTGGCATATTCGGAAAAAAACGGATTTTCATGCGCCGTCTGCTCCGTTTTCTTATCGGTCGGCGAATTACATGCTCCGACAACAGCAACTAATCCCATAATAATCAATACATTTTTCATTTTTAAAAATAATAATTTATACATTAAAGAACGTAAAAATAGGCATTTTATTTGAATCACCGAATGTTTTCATTTGCGAAAACAAACAAAATATTTTTTAGGACACAGTTAAACCTTTTCAGAAAACGCAGTCAAACG
This sequence comes from Tannerella sp., assembly GCA_031277335.1. Classification (GTDB taxonomy): domain Bacteria; phylum Bacteroidota; class Bacteroidia; order Bacteroidales; family Tannerellaceae; genus Tannerella. The sequence goes on from JAITMM010000093.1 coordinate 3,976, forward strand.
ATGATAGAAACAAAAAAAATAGCTTATTGAAGGCAAAATGAGAAAACATGCGAAATGGTTGATGGCCGGTATTGTCATTCTGTTGTTTATCATCGGGATGATAGTGTACCCTTATATAAAAAAGTCAATGCAGTCAGATGATGCAGCCGGAAGCACTGGTGGCCCTCCCGGTGCCAGCCAACGAGGTAGAGCATTGAATATCAATGCAATCATAATGAACTACCAGTCACTGGTAGACAATACAAGAAGTCTTGCCGATATCCTGCCGGACGAAGAGGTAGACCTGTCGTTCGAGACGTCCGGCAAAATCACGAATATATACTTCAGCGAAGGCGCCCATGTTGCTAAGGGCGAGCTGCTTGCCAAAATAAACGACCGTCCGCTGCAAGCCCAATTATTAAAATTGGAAGCGCAGCTCCCCTTAGCCAAAAGCAAGGTGGAAAGGCAAGCCACCTTGCTGGAAAGAGACGCCGTCAGTAAAGAGACCTACGAAACCGTTGAGACAGAGCTGGAAAAGCTTAATGCCGACATCGAACTCGTCAAGGCCAACATCGCCCAGACCGAATTGCGGGCGCCCTTTGACGGGATCGTCGGATTGCGCAACGTCAGCGAAGGAGCCTACACCTCTCCCTCGACGACCATCACCAAGCTGACAAAAATCAAACCCATCAAGATTGATTTTCCCGTACCCGAACAATATTCGGAAGATATCAAACCGGGCACAAATATCATTTTCAGGCTAACAGGCTCATTGAAAGATTATCATGCCCAAGTATATGCCATCGAGTCAAAAGTAGATATTGAAACGCGCGGATTGCGTGCGCGAGCCTATTATCCTAATTCTGACGAATCTATCAAGCCGGGACGTTATGCGTCCGTGGAGCTGACCAAGCAGGAAATCAAAAATGCGATAGCCGTCCCCAGCGAATCGATTATTCAGGAGATGGGACGAAGCATCGTATACCTCTATAAATCAGGCGTAGCGCAACCGGCAGAAATCATTCCCGGCCTGCGCACTGCTTCGGAAGTGCAAGTCATTCAAGGCCTAAACGTGGGCGACACTGTGATTACTTCCGGCGTCATGCAGCTTCGTACGGGACTTCCGGTGACAATCGATAATATTAAATAGTCCGGCGATGAACATATCCGAATTAAGTATACAGCGTCCGGTACTCGCTACAGTTATCACGCTTGTAATCATTCTGTTTGGTCTGATTGGGTATAATTTTCTCGGTGTACGCGAGTTTCCCAGCGTCGACCCTCCTATAATTAATGTACAAGTCACCTATCCCGGCGCCAATGCGGAAGTCATCCTGAATCAGATCACCGAGCCGTTGGAACAGAATATCAACGGAATACCAGGCATCCGCTCCCTGTCAAGTACAAGCAGTCAGGGCAGTTGCCGCATCACGGTTGAGTTTGAACTGTCGGTCGATTTGGAGACGGCGGCCAACGACGTGCGCGACCGTACTTCCCGCGCCCAGCGATTCCTGCCGCGCGACTGCGACCCGCCGACCGTCGGCAAGGCAGACGCCGATGCCAATCCCATCCTGCAGATCGCCGTCCAGAGCAGCTCGCGCTCGCTGCTGGAACTGAGCGAAATAGCCGACCTGACGGTGAAGGAAAGGCTGCAAACCATTGCCAGCGTGAGCGCCGTCCAGATTTGGGGCGAAAAGCGATACGCCATGCGCCTCTGGCTCGACCCGATGAAAATGGCCGGCTACGGGGTGACGCCTGTCGACGTCAGAAACGCCGTCGAACGCGAAAATATCGAATTGCCCTCCGGAAGCATTGAGGGAGACAAGATTGACCTGTCCATCAGAACGATGGGACTGCTCCAGTCGTCGCAGGAATTTAATGACCTGATTATCAAAAATGACGGCATCAATGTGGTGCGTTTCAGCGATATAGGCATGGCTGAAATCGGCCCCGAAGACATCCGCAGCTATACGACAAAAAACCACGAACCGGCCATTATCGTCGTGCTGATTCCTCAACCCGGCGCCAATCATATCGAAATCGCCGACGAAGCCTACAGCAGGATCGAACAGTTGAAAAAAGACCTTCCCGAAGACGTGCAAATCAATATGGTATACGATAATACGCGTTTTATCCGCGCCTCGATTGACGAGGTGCAGGAGACGCTGTATATTGCTTTTGCGCTTGTCGTACTGATTATTTTCCTTTTCCTGCGCGACTGGCGTGTGACGCTGGTGCCTGTCATCGTGATTCCCATCTCGCTGGTGGGCGCGTTTTTCGTGATGTATGTAGCCGGTTTTTCCATCAATGTGCTCACCATGCTTGCCATCGTGCTGTCGGTCGGGCTGGTGGTGGACGATGCGATTATCGTCACCGAGAATATATATGTACGCATAGAACGCGGCGACACACCCATCCATGCCGGCATCGAAGGCTCGAAGGAGATCTTTTTTGCCGTCGTATCGACGACCATTACGCTCGTCTCCGTTTTCCTGCCGATTGTGTTTATGCAAGGCATGACGGGACGGCTGTTCAAGGAGTTCAGCATCGTCATCGCCGGCTCGGTAGCCATTTCGGCCGTTGTCGCATTGTCATTTTCTCCGATGCTGTCTACCAAACTGTTACGTAGAAGGGAAAAGAGAAACTGGTTTGCCGAAGTCACGGAACCATTTTTTGTCGGCATGAATAATCTCTACTCCACGTCGCTTGCCGCCTTTTTGAAACACAAGATATGGACTATTCCCATCATGATTGTGTTGTTGGCGGCCATCTTTTATTTCTGGGCAATGATTCCCGCAGAGTTGTCGCCCATGGAAGACAGGTCGCAGGTATCGATCAGCATGAGAGGCCCCGAAGGAGCTACGTTTGAATTTTACCGCGACTATTCCCTGGAAATCGAAGATATCGTTGAAAAAAATACGCCTGAGGCTGTTGACATCATCAACCGCTCCATGTTCGGCTCGTCTTTCGTCACCGCAATTTTGTCGGACATGAAAGACCGCGAACGCAGCCAGATGGACATTGCCGCCCAGTTGTCGGCTTTGGTTCGAAACAAAAATGAGGCGCGCGCCTTTGTGCAACAGCAGTCTACGTTCGGCGGACGGCGAGGCGGGATGCCGGTGCAATATGTGCTGCAAGCCCCCAATATTGCGGCGCTGGAAGAATCCTTGCCTGCTTTTATGGAGAAAGTCACCGCCAGTCCGGTGCTGCAGATGGCCGACGTCAATCTCAAATTCACCAAACCCGAAACACGCATCGAAATCGACCGCGACAAAGCTACCCTACTGGGTGTCAGCACACAGACTATTTCTTCCAATCTGCAATACGCCTTGAGCGGTCAGCGGATGGGCTATTTTTACCGCAACGGCAAGCAATACCAGATATTGGGCGAAATCAATCGGCAGCAGCGCAATACGCCGTTAGACCTGAAATCCATCTACGTCCGCAGCACGAACGGGAGCATGCTCCAGCTTGATAACTTCGTGACGCTGAAGGAGACAGTGGCCCCGCCGCAATTATACAGGTACAACCGTTTCATCTCCGCAACCGTTTCAGCCAATGTAAATGAAGGCTATACGCTCGGCGACGGCCTTGACGAACTCGACCGCATTGCCAAGGAAAACCTGAACGAGAGTTTCAGGACAGCGCTTTCGGGCGAATCGAAAGAATTTCGCGAGAGTTCGTCCAGCCTGATGTTCGCCCTGATCCTGGCGCTCGTCATGATTTATCTCGTTTTGGCTGCCCAGTTTGAGAGTTTCAAAGACCCGCTTGTCGTCATGTTCACCGTGCCTTTAGCCATTGCAGGCGCATTGATGTTTATGAGTATCAATGGGATAACGATGAATATCTTCAGTCAGATCGGGATTATCATGCTGATCGGGCTGGTGGCCAAAAACGGCATCCTGATCGTGGAATTTGCCAACCAGCGCCAACATGCCGGACTGGACAAGGCGGAAGCCATCCATTCGGCTTCCATCCAGCGTCTTAGGCCTATCCTGATGACAAGTCTGGCCACCGTGTTGGGACTTGTTCCGCTCGCAATTGCTTCGGGCGAAGGAGCGCAGGGACGTATCGCCATGGGAATTGCCGTCATCGGAGGAATGGTGCTTTCAACATTTATGACGCTCTATATCGTGCCGGCCATGTATAGTTTTATCTCCACGAATCTGAAAAATAAAAAGGAAGCGAAATGAAGCGAATACACCTCATATTGGTTCTTCTGACCTGTTATTCACTTGCTTACGCGCAAGAAGCATTGACACTTGTGCAATGTATAGAGACAGGACTGGAAAAGAATTATTCCATACAAATCGTGCGCAACGAAGAACAGATAGCCCGTAACAATGCCATTCCCGGCAATGCAGGCTATCTGCCGACCATCGACCTGAGCGGCGGATTTAGCGGCTCGTCCTATGATTTTACGAATAACTTGACCGATGGCACGACCGAAAAAATAAATAACAACAACTCCGAGACAGCCAACGTAGGCGTAAACATGAACTGGACCATCTTCGACGGATTTGCCATCCAGGCTAATTACGCCAGGCTGAAAGAGTTGCAGCAAATGGGCGAATTAAACACCCGCATGTCCATCGAAGATTTCATCGCCGAGACAGCCAGCGTATACTATAACCTGATCCGTCAAAATATCCGCTTGCACAACTTGCAATCGTCTGTGGATCTGTCGAGAGAACGGCTTCGCATCGTCGAGGAACGGTATCATATCGGAGTCACTTCGCTCCTGGAACTGAACCAGGCCAAAGCCGACTTCAATGCCGACAGCTCCCTTCTGATCTCCCAGCTCGAAACGGTATACGCTACCGGCGTCAGCCTCAGCACATTGATGGCATCCGATCCGGACAACTCCATCCATATCAGCGATTCCACCATCAGTTTTGATACGATGCTGGATAAAAGCGACTTATGGAATCATATCCTGACGAACAATACGTCCTTATTAATCTCCGAAAAAAACAAAACGCTCTCAGCCATAGACTATAAGCGTGTATTGAGCCGAAATCTCCCCTATGTAAGACTGAACGGCGGATACGGCCTTACATCCAACTGGTTCTCAACGGGTAACACCGACATGCAGCAAAGACTGGGACTCAACTACGGTGTCACCGTCGGCATCACCCTGTTTGACGGCCTGAATCGGCGACGCGAACAGAGAAACGCACGTATCCAGATCAAAAACAGCGAATTGCAAATGCAAGACCTGGAGCTTTCGTTGAAGGACAATTTCTCCAAACTGTGGATGGCTTATCGCAACAACCTCGAACTCTGGTCGTTGGAGAAAGAAAACTTAGTCGTTGCCCAGGAGACCTATTCTGCCGCCATGGAGCGCTACAGGCTGGGAGAACTCTCCGGCATCGAGCTTCGCGAAGCCCAAAACACGCGTTTGGAAGCCGAGGAACGCCTTTCAACCTCTGAATTTAACACCAAACTTTGCGAGATTTCGCTCCTTCAATTGAGCGGGCAGATTAAGAAATACATGTATCCCGAACAATAAAAAAAATCTTTTTTGTTGGTAAACATTTGTTTGTATCAAAAAATAATGTATTTTTGCCGCATTATATACTGAGATTAAGAAGTGAATGCAGTATGGCAACAACAAGGATGGCCTTATCTTACGTGGAATAACAAGGAGTTATCCTACGTGTTGGGCGAAGTCAGAAACAGGCAGGGAAGGCTTGCGGGCAAGTCCGGTCTGTTGGGCCTTGACTTAAAAAAGGAGACATTGCTCCATGCCATTTCCGACGATATCGTCAAATCGGCAGGCTTGGAGGGCATCACGCTGGATGACAAATTAGTACAATCCTCAGTGGCCGGCTATCTGAATTTCCGCAACCATCATTTGCCGGCCAAGGACCCGTTGATAGAAAACATTGTAAATGTGACGATTGATGCATTGTCCAATTATCGTCAACCTGTGACGGAAAGTCGTATCTTCCATTGGAAAAAAGCATGTAACATATTACATAACAGCGATATGTCCTACGAAGTTAATTACTGCAACTCCTTTACAGGCTCAAGAAACGGCGCGCTCTACGCTTTTGATTCGATGGCGCTTGGCGATGAAGTAAATCGCCTGATAAAATGGCTCAATACCGCCCATCCGATTGACCCTGTGCTCAAAGCCGGGGTAGCCCATATCAGATTCCTTTTCATCCATCCTTTTGATGAAGACAATGGACTGATTGCCAGGTCGCTGATGAACATTTTTCTGACAAGAGCCGACGACCAGCCCAAGCGTCTATTTTGCCTGTCGGCGCAGATGTACAAACAACAGGATGCTTACAGACAGGCCATCCAGCAGGCGCATCTGACGAAGAACTTAGATATCACCGAATGGCTGATGTGGTACCTGTATTGCCTTGAGACAGCGCTGATTGAAGCTGAGAAATCGCTGACCCGCATCCTGGAGAAATCAAAATTCTGGGAGAAATACCGGTTGATGAGGCTGAACGAGCGCCAGGTGAAAATGATCAATCTTCTGTGGGAAGGATTGGAAGGCAACCTGACCTCATCCTATTGGGCTAATATGAATCTTTGCTCACCCGATACAGCCCTGCGCGATATCCAGGACCTGATCGACAAAAAAATCCTCTACAAAAAAGATGCCGGCGGACGAAGCACCTCTTACGAGTTGAATTAACGGGCTGAAATTCTTTTTCCCCTCTTATATATTATCACTTTATCACAAACTTCTTTTCTTCCAAAACCCCTGCCCGTGTGGTACTTACACTTGCAGTGCCTTCAATTTCGTGATTGCCGTAAATCCTGACAATGATGTCCAGGCTATTGACGCTGCCTCCCTGCGCATATCCTGCATTTCGCGAAACCTCATTGACAACGCCATCTCCCCCACCCTGGCGGCGACTGTTCTGCTGCCGGTCAGCAGGCTGCTCCGGCAGAATCTTTGCCTGCGGACGGTCTCCTTCGACGGCTTCCTTGGGAAGGCTGAGCTTGACCTGGTCCTGCCGAACAATTTTCACCAAATCGGCCTGACGCAATGCTGTAGGGAGCTTTCCCGCGTTTCTATAGGATACTTTGATCCGGTAATCGGTTGAATCCTGTTTATAGGTTTTTATCTTCTTCACTTCGATATTATCCCATTGTAATTCAGGCA
>JAITMM010000109.1 GCA_031277335.1 Tannerella sp.
GGCTTGTTGGAGCTTTCGATGCGTTGCTCGATGCCCCACGAACTGAGATAACGGTCTGTGCTTCCGGGAAATCCGACCGTCATGGCATAGTCCTTGTCCTTGTAGCCCTGCGTCGATACTTCGACGGCATATCTGGGCTTATACGGCTGATTGGCAGCATTATATTCGGCCGGTTGATTGTTGGGACCGGCATAGACGCGAAATACGGAAAAGTCGCCCGTCTGACGCGGCCACATCCAGTTGTCCGTATCGCCTCCGAATTTGCCGACCGAGCTGGGCGGAGTGAAAACAAGACGCACATCCTTATAAATCTGATATACAACCAAATAATATTTATTTTGACTGTAAAAGGGATAGACGTTTGCCGTCAGGAAATCGTTGGTTTCAATTTTTTCGCACAGCGCTTTTCCAATGGAGTCGGCCATTATAATTCGCTCATATTCATCATTGATAGAGGCAAGTTGAGGCAGAATCTGATCCGTCACGTCGACGGTTTCTTTCAGGTAGCGGACGCTCAATCCCTCTGCAGGCAGTTCATCTTCAAGCCGTTGCGATACGAATCCATCTTTCAGGTAGTCATGCTCCACGCTGCTCAGCTTCTGAATGGCGCCGTATCCGCAATGGTGGTTTGTGAAGATCAGCCCTTTCTCGGAAACGGTAATCCCCGTGCATCCGCCTCCGAAGATCACCACTGCATTGGCAATGCAAGGGTCTGATTCATTGTACAATTGCTCCACGGGCAACCGGAATCCCAGTTCCTTCATCCGCGCCAGATTTTCGGCATTCAGTTCCTTTAATACCCACATTCCCTCGTCGGCGCGGAGTTGATTGATTCCCGCGCACAACATTAATACGATACAGATTTTTGTAAAAAGTTTCATTTTATATTTTTTTATAATTAATATTTTTTTCTCATGAATGCCTGACTAATAATGTTTTCAACTCTTTCTGCCAGATAATGGCAAGAAAGACAATGAATAGCGCGCTGCGATAGGCCAGCCGCCAGCCGACGCCGTCTATCTGCGGCAACATCCCCGCAACATAAAATCCGGCAGCCAATACGCTGTAAAACAGGGCTGAACGCAGGTTGTAGGAAACGGGAAACTTGCGTTGCCCCACCAGATAGGAGAGGAGCATCATCACCAAATTGCTTGCACATGAAGCCCATGCGCACGCAATAAACCCGTATCGCGGCACGAACAGCACAATGATTGCCACCGTCAGCGAACAGCCGATCAGCGAAAAATAGGCGCCCCAACGCGTCCTGTCGGTCAGTTTATACCAAATCGACAAGTTAAAATATACGCCGAAAAACAACTCGCCCAGCATGATAATCGGCACTACCTGCAGGCCGGCGTAATAGTTGGCATCTATAAAATACTTCACAATATCGATGTAAAACATAACGCCAGTAAAAATAACCACGGCAAAGATAATAAAATATTTCATAGCCGTGACATACGACGCCTTGTGATCGCTGTCCTTATTTTTGGCAAAGACAAACGGCTCGTAGGCATATCGGAACGCCTGAATGCACATCATCATCACGAAAGCCAGCTTGGCGCACGCCCCGTAAATGCCGAGTTGCGAAGCTGCATAAGCCTTATCCTCAAAGAGAAAGGGAAACAGAATCTTGTCTACCGTCTGATTGAAAACACCTGCCACGCCGAGCACCAGGATAGGCGCCGAATAGCGCAGCATTTGCCTCAGCCGTTGCATGTCAAACCTGGCGCGCAGGCCGGGGAGCATCACGGGAATCAGCAATATCAACGTCGCCGCCGTCGTCATCGCATTGGCCACAAAAATATATCCTACTCCATAATCGGCATTGTAGAACCAGTCAATCAGATTGTTATGTGAATGTTGCAGACGCGGACACAGCACGAGAAAAAAGATGATCAGACAGATATTCAGCAGGATATTAAACAGTTTGAGGGCAGCAAACTTCATCGCCTTGCCCTGATAACGAAGGTAGGCAAAAGGAATCGTACAAAACGCATCGACCGCCACGATACAAGCCATGATCCCGATATATTCAGGATGGGCAGCATACCCTAACGCGCTGCTTAACGGATTGATAAACAGTAGACATAGCAAGATAAAAGCGGAAGAAGTGAAAGCGAGGCTGTAAAGCGTCGAGGCATAGACGCGCATCGGTTCCTTTTCGTCTTTTTTATTGATAAACCGGAAGAATCCCGTCTCCATACCGTACGTCAGTATGGCCAGCGCCAATGCCGTCATGCCATAGATATGGGTGAAGACGCCAAATTCTCCGGTGCCGGCCAGCACACGCGTATACATCGGCACCAACATCCAGTTAAGAAATCGTCCGATGATACTGCTCAATCCGTAGATGGCCGTATCCTTTGCCAGACTTTTCATTCCTACGCCCACAATCTTACCTTGTTTGAATGATCGAATCGCATCTTATTTTCTCCCGTTAATCACCAAATAGTGTTCCCTGTTCAGGAAAACGTGTTCTGCCCAAGTGCTGATAAGCCAATGGCGTGACTTCGCGGCCGCGCGGCGTGCGTTTGATAAAGCCTTCCTGGATCAGGAACGGTTCGTATACTTCTTCGAGTGTGCCCGGGTCTTCGCCGAGCGCCGTGGCGATGGTTGTCAGGCCGACGGGGCCGCCGCGAAACTTGTCAATGATGAGCGTAAGTATCTTGTTATCAATCTGATCAAGACCATATTTGTCTATGTGCAACGCTTCCAGTGCATAGCGGGCGATGGCTGTATCTATCTTCCCGCTTCCTTTCACCTGCGCAAAATCGCGGACACGGCGCAGCAGTGCGTTGGCAATGCGCGGCGTACCACGGCTTCGGCTTGCGATTTCGCGGGCAGCATCCGGGGCGCACGAGATATGCAACAGGCCTGCGCTGCGGCTGATAATTTGTGTCAGCGTCTTGACGTCGTAATATTCGAGGTGCAGATTGATGCCGAAACGCGCACGTAAAGGGCCTGTCAATAAGCCGCTTCGCGTCGTTGCGCCAATCAGCGTGAACGGTGCGAGGTCAATCTGGATCGACCGTGCGCTTGGCCCTTTGTCAATCATTATGTCTATGCGGAAATCTTCCATCGCCGAGTACAGATATTCTTCGACGATTGGGCTAAGGCGGTGTATCTCATCGATAAACAGAACGTCGTTCTTTTCAAGCGAGGTCAGCAGACCGGCCAAGTCGCCCGGTTTGTCGAGCACGGGGCCTGAGGTGACCTTGAAGCCCACGTCCAATTCGTTGGATATGATATTGGACAGCGTCGTTTTGCCCAATCCGGGCGGGCCGTGCAGCAGGACATGGTCGAGTGCTTCCCTACGCATGCGGGCAGCGGCAACGAAAATCTTAAGATTCTCTACAACAGCATGTTGGCCACTGAAGTGGCGGAACGAAAGGGGCCGAAGCGCATTCTCGTATTCGCGCTCCGTTTCCGGCATCTTCTCTGTATGGCGTATGTCAAAATCTTCTTCCATCAGTGTCTTGTCTCGTATGAAAATAGGATGACAGCATCATTCCGGGCTTAATGCGGCAGGTTTGATTTTGTCGATGATTTTGTAGGCTTCATCAAACCCGACTTTTACAACGCGTGCGTCATTTATTCCGTCGTAATAACCGGAAAGATGCAGAATCATATATGCACTGTTAAGATAATCAAGCATTTTCTTGTCTACCTTAGATATATTGCTCTGATAATATTCGATGGACTTTCTTAACTTTCCTTTCGGTTTCTCATAACCCTTGATGATAAGAAATCCGTCCAATGCAATTAGTACACCGTTGTAGGCTGTTCCGCACGCCCTCTTGACGTATTTTGAATCGCGGTAGTAATTGTCTTCCTTGTTTGCTTTTTTCAAGTCTTCCCTGGCGTTGTCCATATAACGCATGGCCTCGCTGTAATACGTTGTTTTGACCGATTCCTGTTCCTGAATTGACATGACTATATATGTATAAATTGTTTTGACTTGCAAAGGTAAGAAATAAAAGCGAATTGGGAATTTATAATTGGAGATTTTTTCTGCGTGGTAGCTGCGAAGTTGTCCGGTATTGGGCAGAGACGTTGCACGCAACGTCTCTACAACGTTCATCATTCATGCAGAAATCTTTTCCGATAGTCTGCAGGCGTCAGGTTCATTATTTTTTTGAATTGTTCGTTGAAATTGGATAGGTTATTGAAGCCGCATTCGTGGGCGACGGTTGATATTTTGATATTGCTTTCTGCCAGCAGGCGGTTGGCATGGCCGATGCGGAACTCGTTCAGGTACTGCGAGAAGCTTTTGCCGGTACGATGTTTGAAGTAACGGCAGAAGGCGCTGGGCGTCAAGCAGGCTTCTGCGGCAATATCTTCGAGACTGACAGGCTCGGAGAAATGGCGGATCAGGTATTCATGGATGATGTTGAAGCGGTGAAAATCAGAGGTCTGCATATTTTGAGTATAACCTATGCTGGCAAGGCATTCGTATTCATTTTCTGTGGCCATCATATCGAGTAGCAACAGCAAATGGGCGATACGTGCCATTCCTTCCTTACGGAAAATCTTTCGGATTTGAAGGCCGATTTTTGTACGTGATTCGCCAAGAAAACGAATCCCGCGCTTCGCACGCTCCACCAACTGATGAATCGGCACAAATTCTGGGAGCGGATGATATTGTGTTTGAAATATTTCCTTGCGAAACTGGATCACGTGGGCACGCATGTTGAGCTTCGAGCCTTCCTCGAAATAGATTCCGTCGCTTTTCCACCAGTGGGGCAGATCTTCGCCAATCAGGCAGACGTCTCCGGCAGTGAAAGCCTTGATGCTGTCACCGATATAACAGGTGCCTGTGCTTTCTTCGACCCTTAATATCTCTATTTCAGGATGATAATGCCACGGAACGATAAAATGGGGCAACTCCTCTTCATGGAAAATAATGGAGTATTCGGTCGGGGGAACTAATTTTTGAAAAAACGGTTTCATATCCTCATTGTCATTTTTTTTGCAAAATTAAGAAAAAATATCAAAATACCATCATTGTTTGTTAATAAAAAAGGAATGAAATAGTAAAAAGGACTTTATCTTTGCAGAAATTTTTGAACGCGCCGATAAATCTATCCGGGTAGTAAAACCGGGTCAAACCGCGGAATAGAAATTTCTTTTAGTGTTTAATTTTTAAAAACAGTCATACAACATGCTATTAATCAAAAAACAAGATAGCCCTGTATATCAAAATTTTACGGCAGAAGAAGCAGGTTGGAAATACCTGAACTTCTGCGCACGCAGGATGCAACGGGGCGATACGTGGTCGGAGCAGACGGGCGGTTATGAATACGGCATCGTGCTGCTTGGAGGCGAATTTTCGGTGGAATCCGACAGGGGTAGCTGGCGCACCGTCAACGGTCGGCGGGACGTGTTCAGCGGATTGCCTCATGCGCTCTATCTGCCTGCCAATATGCATTTTACGCTGACTGCCGAGAGTGAGATGCTTGATATTGCCTGCTGCCGGGTCGAAACGGATCAATGCCATGAAGCGTTTTTCGTGACACCGCAGCAGTCGCATGAAATGGGGATTGAATTGCGCGGCGGAGACAATGCCAGCCGTCAGATAAACAGGATCTTGCCTCCGGGGTCACCGTGTCACCGGTTAGTGTGCGTGGAGGTATACACCCCGTCCGGCAACTGGAGTTCATATCCTGCGCATAAACATGATGTACGCACGTTGAATCCCGATGGGACTCTGAAAGAAGCCTGCCTCGAAGAGATTTATTTTTACAGGATTGATAAGCCGCAAGGATTTGCCTTTCAGCATGTTTACACCGAAGACCGCAGCCTCGACGAGTTGCTCGAAGCGCATGACGGCGACGTAGTCCTTGTCCCGCGCGGACATCATCCGGTTGCGGCCGGGCCGGGCTATAACGTCTATTACCTGAATTTTCTTGCCGGCAGCGACCAAAGTCTTGCTGCAAGCGACGACCCTGACCATAAGTGGTTTTATGGCACTTGGAAGTCGATGGATGCAAGGCTGCCAATGGTAACGCTGGAGATGAATGGAGCGTAGGTAGTTGTCAGTTTTCAGATTAAAGAAGGTTGGAGAAGGGGATTTTGGTTTTTAGATTTATGATTTTGGTTTTTGGATATGGGTTTTCGATTTGGAATTTAGATTTTAAATGTAAGTTTTTGGATTTTTTGGATTTTAGATAAAAAATATAATTAAGAGGATGAATTATGAACTATTCAGGTAAATGCCCGTTACACACGATGACGTTGATGTCTCCCACCGAATTTTGGAATGACTCCTGTTCCGTGGAGGACTTGAAAATCGCCATCGACAACGGTGCTGTGGGTGGCACAAGCAACCCGATCATTGTCGGAGAGGTACTTAAAAGGGAAATCGATACATGGCGTCCGCGAATTATTTCCCTGATCAAGGAAAATCCTTTCGCTACGGAGGACGAAATAACGTGGAAAATCATTGAAGAAGTGACGGTTAAGGCAGCAGGATTGCTGATGCCGATTTTTGAAAGCAGCAACGGACGCGTCGGCCGCCTTTCGCTGCAGACCGATGCCAGGTATTACAGGAATGCCAAATCCATTGTCTCTCAGGCACAACACTTCAATGCCCTTTACCAAAACAATAATATCAAACTGCCTGTTACCGCAGCAGGACTTGAGGCTATCGAAGAGCTTACGTATCTGGGTATCAGCGTGAATGCCACCATCTCGTTTACACTTCCGCAAGCCATCACCGTGGCAGAGGCTGTGGAGCGCGGCCTGCAGCGGCGCGAACGCGAAGGCAAGGATATTTCCACAATGAGTCCCGTATGTACCATTATGGTAGGACGTTTGGACGACTGGCTGAAAGTGCAGGAAGCCAAAAAGGGAATCATCACCGAACCCGGTTATTTGAATTGGGCGGGCGTGGCCGTAGCCAAAAAAGCCTATCGCCTCTATCGCGAAAGAGGCTACAGGTCAAGGCTTTTGATCGCCGCCTTCCGCAACCATTATCACTGGTCGGAATTTATAGGCGCCGAGATGTCATTGACAATCCCACCGGACTGGCAAAGAAAATATAATGCCTCGGATGTGGAGATAAGAAACCGCATTCAGGATGAAGTCGACCCCGCAATCATTGCCGAACTGCACAGGAAATTTCCCGACTTCACCCGCGCATACGAAGAAAATGGAATGCAACCGGAAGAGTTTGAGCACTTTGGCGCTACTCGCCGCACATTACGTTCATTTATAGGAAGCTATGTGGAACTCGTAAATCTGATACGGAACATAATGATTCAGGATCCGGACGTGAGAGGGGAATAACTGAATAACTGAATAACTGAGTAATAGAGTAACTAAATAACTGAGTAACTGAGTAATAGAGTAAATGAATAACTGAGAAAAGGAGGATAATAAATAAAGATGAAAAGAAGATTAACAGCAGGACAGGCCGTTCTTGAATTTTTGAACTGCCAATACGTTGAGCGCGACGGCATGGAACATAAATTCTTTGCCGGTGCGTTGGGGATTTTCGGGCATGGCATCGTGGCCGGCTTCGGGCAGGGATTGATGCAACGTCCCGATTTTAAATACGTTGTCACACGCAACGAACAAGGCTCGGTGCATATCGCGGCGGCCTACGCGAAAGTGAAAAACCGCATGGGCGCCTTTGTCTGCATCTCCTCCATCGGCCCCGGAGCCACCAATATGGTGACCGGCGCGGCGGCAGCGACCATCAACCGGCTGCCGGTGCTGCTCATCTCGGGCGATATTTTTGCAAGACGCAACGTAGCGCCTGTGCTACAGCAACTTGAGTGCGACCATTCGCAGGATATTTCGGTAAACGACTGTTTCAAACCGGTCACGCGCTACTGGGATCGCATCAACCGCGCCGATCAGCTTATCACCTCGTTGCCCGAAGTGATGCGTGTCCTCACCTCGCCGGCCGATACCGGCGCCGTAATGCTTGCCATGCCGCAAGACGTACAGGCAGAGGCGTTTGACTATCCGGAAGAACTGTTCCGCAAACGTGTTTGGAAAATAGCCCGTCCGCGACCCGATGCAAGTTCGTTGCACGAAGCTGTCCAGCTGATTCGCAGCGCTAAACGCCCTGTGCTGATCGCCGGTGGCGGCGTCATTTACAGTGAAGCAACCGATGCGTTGCGTCGGTTTGCCGAAGAAACAGGCATCCCGGTGGCCGAAACATTTGCCGGAAAGGGCGCTTTGCCCTACGATCACCCGTTAAACCTTGGCGCTACGGGCGCTACCGGCACGCCGGGCGCCAACAAGGTGTGCAATGAAGCCGACGTCGTAATTGGCGTCGGGACGCGGTACAGCGATTTCACCACAGCCTCCAAAACGGCTTTTCAAAACCCAAACGTCCGTTTTATCAACGTGAATATCACCGAATTTGATGCTTACAAACAGTCAGCCCTACCGCTGACGGGTGATGCCCGCGCCTGCCTGGAAGAATTGTTGCAGGAGTTAAAGGGCTACACCACGGAGTTGGCTTACCGCGAACAGGCGGCAAGGATGAACCTCGAATGGGAAGAGAAGGTATCCTCCATCTGTGCAGTGAGTGGCGAACTGCCTGTTTCACAGATGGAAGTCGTCGGGGCAGTCAATGAAACAGCCGCGCCCGACGATATGGTCCTCTGCGCCGCAGGCAGCCTTCCGGGCGACTTGCATAAACTGTGGCGCACGACCCATCCCAAGGGTTTTCATCTCGAATACGGCTATTCCACCATGGGCTACGAATGTGCCGCAGGCATTGGCGCAGCGCTGGCCTATCCCGACCGGCAGGTCTGGGTGATGGTCGGCGACGGCAATTATCTGATGATGAACAGCGAAATCGTCACCTCCATCCAGGAAGGCGTCAAATTCAATATCATCCTGCTCAATAACAACGGTTTCCAGAGCATCGGCGGATTGTCCGAATCCATCGGCAGCCAGCGTTTCGGCACGAAATACCGCTACCGCAACCCCGAAACGGGACTGTTGGACGGCGAAATGCTGCCGGTAGATTTTGCACAGAATGCCCGAAGTCTTGGCGCCCATGTCATTGAGGCAACGGACATTCCCTCGCTCAAGGCAGCCATGCTCGAAGCGCGCCGCCAAACGCGCACCACCGTTATCACCATCAATACCGACCTCTATAAATGTGGGCCGGATTTTGCATGGTGGGAAGTACCCGTCGCCGAAGTATCGGAAATAGCAACCGTACAGGAAGCGTATGATGAGTACATAGAACACAAGAAAAAACAGCGTTACTACTTATAATGTATTTAAAATGTTGAAAAATTATATCAATAATGAATGGATAGATTCCAAGGCGAAAGCAGCCATGGACGTAGTCAATCCGGCAACCGGAAAAGTCATCGGACAGGTGCCGGCCGGGTCGGCGCAGGACGTAGACCTTGCGGTGGCAGCGGCGCAAGCGGCGGCACAGGCATGGCGCAACACGCCGGCAGGGCAGCGCATCCAGTATCTTTTCGCCATGAAACGTATCCTGGAAGAGCATGCCGCAGAAATTGCCGCCATCTGCACCGCTGAAAACGGCAAAACGTATGCCGAGTCGAAAGCCGAAGTGGTGCGCGCCATCGAAAATATCGAAGTGGCCTGCGGCATCCCCACCATGCTGCAAGGCAAGTTCTCGGAGGATATCGCCTCGGGGATAGACGAATTTATGATCCGGCAGCCGCTGGGTGTCTGTGCATGCATCGCCCCGTTTAATTTTCCGGTCATGATTCCCTTCTGGTTTATGCCTTACGCGCTGGCCTGCGGGAATACGTATGTCGTAAAACCCTCAGAGAAAGTGCCGTTGAGCATGACCCGCATCGTTGAATTATTCGAGGCGGCGGGACTTCCCAAAGGAGTGCTCAACTTAGTGCAGGGCGGAAAGGAGACGGTAGATGCCCTCCTCGATCATCCCGGCGTTCAGGCCATCAGTTTTGTCGGGTCTACGGAGGTGGCAAAATATGTGTACCGGCGCGGCACGGCCAACGGCAAGCGGGTGCAGGCACAGGGCGGAGCGAAAAATCCCGTCGTGATCATGCCCGATGCCGATGTCGATGCGACGGTCAATATCATCGCCGACAGCGTATATGGCTGTGCCGGACAGCGTTGCCTGGCCGCTTCGCTCATTATCACCGTCGGCAAGGCACACGAGTTGTTCAGGGACAAATTGGTGGAAGCAGCACGCGCAAAAAAGACAGGTGACGGGATGGCCGACGGCGTCGCCATGGGCCCCGTCATCACAAGGGAAAGCAGGGAACGGATTGAGAGAGTGATAGAACAAAGCATTTCCGAGGGTGCAGACGTGTTGCTCGACGGCCGTCAGACGACTGTCGAAGGATATGAAGACGGCTTTTTCGTCAGGCCAACGGTTTTGGACAACGTCCGGCCCGGCACTACAAATTTCGGAACGGAGATTTTCGGCCCGGTGATGTGCCTGATGCATGTTGAAACGCTCGACGAAGCCATCCGGATCATCAACGGCGGGCGATACGGCAATTCGGCCTGCATCTTCACCCGAAGCGGTTCGGCAGCACGCCGTTTCCGCCACGACACCATGGCCGGAAATATCGGCGTCAACATCGGCATCGCGGCGCCCATGGCCTTTTTCCCGTTCAGCGGCTGGAAGGACAGCTTTTTCGGCGACCTGCACGGGCAGTCACACCATGCAGTCGAGTTCTACACGCAGACGAAAGTGGTCATCGAACGCTGGCACGATGAATGGACAAGGAAATTTTAATTATAAAACAAATAATAGCAAAAACGTAACAAAAAAGAAAATAAATTGTAATATTCGGCTATTAATTTTGCCATCGAATTAAACATAAAACGATGGCAATTTGAGCACGGATGTTATAAGATCAATCTTGATAATGTGTGATTTATTAAAACAAACAACATGATAAAAATTGCAAATGCCCCGTGTTCGTGGGGCGTCCTTGAGTTTGAACTCGAAGGACAGGCGGCAGGCTACGAACAGGTATTGGACGAGATGAAGGAAAGTGGTTACGCCGGTACCGAACTGGGCGACTGGGGCTTCATGCCGACAGACCCGAAAGCGCTGCGCGCCGAAATGGACAAACGCGGATTTCAACTGCTGGGCGCTTTCGTCCCCGTACTGCTGAAAGACCGCACGAAACATGCCGAAGGTGCGGAGCGGGCTGCACGGACTGCCCGCCTTATGGCCGACGCCGGTTTCCCGAACGCTTTCATCGTGCTGGCTGACGAAAACGGAAGCATCGCCGAACGGACGGCAAATGCCGGACGCATCACCCCGGCCATGGGGCTGACGGACGACGAGTGGAAGGTATTTGCAGAAGGTGCCCATGCAGTAGCCCGCGAGGTGAAGGCACAGACGGGTCTACGCACAGTCTTCCATCATCATTGCGCCGGCTACGTCGAGACGCCCGAAGAAGTGGACACGCTGCTCCGCCTCACCGACCCCGAACTGCTGGGGCTGGTGCTCGACATGGGACATTATATGTTCGGCGGCGGAAATCCGCTCGAAGCACTGAAAAAGTACGGCAACCGGATATGGCACGTGCATTTCAAAGACTGCGACCCTGCCATAGCCGTCAAATCGCGCAACGAAAGGCTTGACTATTTCCAATCGGTCAAGGCCGGCATATTCTGCGAACTGGGCAAGGGGGGCGTAGACTTTCGCGCCATCGTCGATGAACTGCACCGTCAGGGATACGAGGATTGGATTGTCGTGGAACAGGATGTCCTGCCGGGGATGGGAAATCCAAAAGCCTGTGCGCAGAGGAATAGGGGGTTTATTGGGACGTTATCAATTGACAATTGACAATTGACAATTGACAATGAATAATGAATAATGAATAATGAATAATGAACATTGAACTTTAAACTTTGAACATTGAACATTAAACATTGAACATTGAACTTTGAACATTGAATATTTTGAGAATAAATAACAACTAATAATTATTTAACCGTATGAAATTAAAATTTGGAGTGATTGGCGCCGGACGCATTGGCAAGGTACATATTGCCACGCTGGCGCAGAGCGTGCCCGAAGCCGAAGTGGTGGCCGTGGCCGATGTAAATAGAACTGTCGCAGAAGAACTTGCAGCCAAGTATAATATCCCGTTTGTAAGTGAAAACCATTCGGATATCATCAACCATAAGGACGTGGAGGCCGTAGCGATTTGCTCGCCGACCGATACCCATGCCGCCTACATTGTGGAGGCGGCGCGTGCAGGAAAGCATATCTTCTGCGAAAAACCTGTCGACCTGTCGCTGGAGGTGATCCGGCAGTCGATCGACGAGGTGGAGAAGGCAGGCGTCAAGCTGATGGTCGGTTTCAACCGCCGTTTCGACCCCAACTTCAAGAAAGTGCGCGACATGGTGGCAGAGGGCAGGATAGGCGACCCTCATATCTTGAAAATAACGTCGCGCGACCCGTCGCCACCTCCTGCGCAGTACGTTGCCGTATCGGGCGGCATGTTTCTCGACATGACCATCCACGACTTCGACATGGCGCGCTATATCGTTGGCAGTGAGGTGACGGAAGTATACGTCAAGTCAGCCGTTCTGGTCGACCCGGCCATCGGTGCGGCCGGCGACGTGGATACGGCCATCATCACCCTTACCTTCGCCAACGGCGCGATCGGGGTGATTGACAACAGCCGCAAAGCCGTCTACGGCTACGACCAGCGCCTCGAGATCTTCGGCTCGAAAGGCATGGTGAGCGCCGACAACAACTTCCCTGACAATCACCGCTATTTCGCAGCCGACGGCATTCACGGCGCCTTGCCGCTGAACTTCTTCATGGACCGTTACCTCGAAGCCTATTCCAATGAATTGAAGGCTTTCTGCGACGCGGTGGTGAACAACCGTCCAGTCCCCGTCGGCGGACCTGACGGCCTGATGTCCGTTGCCATCGGACTGGCCGCCAAAAAATCCGTTTCCGAAAGCCGACCCGTAAGGATTGGCGAAATATTAAGTTAAATAACTGTATAATAAATTTTAATGATGAGAAAAGTTTTAAACAAAAAAAGAAGGAGGATATTACCTGTCCTCTTATTTGTATGGATGATGTCTGTTCAAGCATTTGGACAGCAAGTGACTGTGAGCGGCACAATCACTGACCCTGCCGGCGATCTCCTGCCGGGGGTCACTGTTGTTGTGCAGGGCACAAACAATGGTACGGTCTCCGATAACAACGGAAAGTATTCATTGACAGTACCGGGCGACAATGTGAAATTATCATTTTCGTATATCGGCTTTGAATCTATTGACATCGAAACAAACGGCCAAAGAACGATCAACGTGACGATGCAGGAAAGCGTCAGCCTATTGGATGAAGTAGTCGTTGTCGGCTACGGCACCATGGTGCGGAGAGATGTGACCAGCTCCATCACCACCGTCAATGCCGCCCAACTAAACGTCGGCGTATATACGAACCCCGGACAATTGCTGCAGGGGAAAGTGCCGGGATTGCTGGTGACGCAAAGCAGCGACCCGAATGCATCGACGTCTCTGACATTGCGTGGCGCATCTTCCATCCGTGGAGGGGCAGCCATGGAGCCTTATTACATCATTGACGGAATGCCCGGCGTTTCATTATCGCTGATTGCGCCGGACGACATTGAAAGTGTAGATGTGCTGCGCGATGCCACGGCAACAGCCATTTACGGTTCGAAAGCAGCCAACGGCGTTATCATTGTGACTACCAAAAAAGGCAAGTCCGGACAGACGGGAATCAATTACAGCGGTTATATGGCAGCAGACCAGGTGTTGAAGAATTACGATGTAATGAATGCCGCCCAACTGCGCAGTTATGCCGAAACGGGTAATATCACGCTTCCGAATGATTTAGGCGCCGACACGCGGTGGCAGGACGTGGTTCAACGCACAGGCTTTAGCCATAATCACAATATTTCCATCAGCGGAAGCTCGGAAAATTCGTCATACAATGCCAGCGCCAACTATATGGAAAATCAGGGGATGCTCAAGGGAACGGATATGGACCGTCTGATAGGACGCGCATTTGTCCAGTCCAAAGGTTTTAACAACCGCCTCACCCTGTCGTTCAGCATCAACGCCAGCGTAACAAATCGCAACGAGGTGATCATGGATAGTGACGGCAAGAGCGTTCCCCATGCCATGTATTACTATTCTCCCTTGTCGCCTGTCCGCAATCAGGATGGCAGTTTCTACCAATACACGGGGACTTCCCAAAATCATAATCCTCTCGCCTTGATTGAGGAAAATATCAATGCAACGGAGAGCAAAACCATTGAAGGCACCGGCAAGGCTTCGCTCGAGATTATAGACGGACTTGTCTACAACTTGAGCATGGCCTACCAGACGACGCAGGATATTTACAGTAAATACAACTATATCAATTCATCACTGACAATCGGCGACAACGGCAGGGCACAACGTGCTTCGGTGACCAGCAAACGCAACGTGCTCGAAACGTACCTGAACTACAACAAGACATTCAACTTGGTTCACACCCTTGGCCTGATGGCCGGCTATTCGTGGGAAGAATCGAATGACAATGATGCTTTTCAGGTGACCACCTACGATTACTACAACGATGACCTGACGTATCACAACATGGCCATGGCCAATAAAATAGATCAGAACGGCTTGGGATCGCGGGCGCTTTCCACCTTGCGGATGATTTCATTCTATGGCCGTGTAAACTATTCGTATGCAAGCAAATATCTGTTTCAGGGAACTGTCCGTCGCGACGGCTCTTCGGCTTTCGGAAAAAATAACCGGTGGGCTACATTCCCTTCCGCATCCCTTGCATGGCGTCTTTCGGAAGAGGAGTTTATCAAAAATCTTGATATATTCGACGACTTAAAACTGCGTATGGGATATGGTGTTAGCGGCAACTCGCTTGGTTTCGATGTGTTTACGGCGACTCAGCTCTATGGAGCTACCAACTGGTACGACCGTCTGACTTCGTCCGGCGTCTCCGAGCAGGTTCATATTCTCAGCGCCATCCGCAATGCCAATCCCGATTTAAAATGGGAACGCACGGGAATGTTCAATATCGGCCTTGACTTCGGATTCTTCAATAACCGTTTAAACGGCTCGATTGAGTTTTATGACAAGCGAACGAAAGACCTGATATATGATTATGCTGTTTCAACAGCAAGGTATCAATTTGACAAATTAACGGCCAACGTAGGTGAAATCAGTAACAGGGGCGTGGAATTATCCATCAATGCGCTGCCGGTGAAGACACGTGATTTCAGTTGGGAGACATCCATCAACCTGTCGCACAATAAAAATAAAGTAGTAGCACTGTCAAATGCCTTGTATACTGTTGATTATATCGGTACTGCCAATATAGGCGCTTCCGGTCTTTCGGGAGAAGTGTCTGAAACACAGCGAATCATGGAAGGCTATCCCATCGGACAATTCTTTACCTTCGATTATGCCGGAGTAAAAGACGGAGTATCTAATTTCTACGTATACAGCGAAACAAGTTTGACGGAAGTATACAAAAACGAAGGAGGATATGAAGGAAAAGTGACTCAGCAGGCCGACGGGCGTTACAAAGACAACGCAACCGGCGAATATGTCACCACCACAGTCCTTCTGAACGGAGACCGCATCGCCCTCGGTTCGGCTCAACCGAAGCTGACCGCAGGCTGGAACAACACGCTCGCCTTCCAAAAATGGACATTGACGGCATTCGTCCAGGGAGTATTCGGCAATAAAATCATGAACGGGACACGCGCCAATTTGAGTAATCTCGGCTGGGTGTCATCCGGAAAAAATGTGTTGGCCGACGTATTGGATGACAATCCTATAACCGATTATAACTCGCACATGCCGTCGAGCCGTTACCTGGAAGACGGCAGCTACGTGCGCCTCTCGACGCTTACGCTGGGATATAATTTCGGTAAAATCGGCAACTATGTCAAAGGACTGCGCTTATATGTGAGCGGCAACAATCTCATAACCGTTACAGGCTACAGAGGACTTGATCCTGAAGTAAATATGGGAGGCATCGAACCGGGTATCGACAACCGTCATACCTATCCGCATGCCCGCACCTTTATGGTTGGTATTAATGTGAATTTATAAATTACAAACAAGATGAAAACAAAATATATACGATTATTTCAATCAATGGTTATGCTCGCCTTAGTCGTGAGTTGTACGGATTTGGATGTGGAAATCAAGTCGCAATACACTGAATTTCCCGATTCGGAAGTGGCAGCCGAAGCAAAAGCGTCCGGCGCTTATTTTGCCTTTCGGGGACCCTTGGGGGATCCTTATAATCAGGCACAAGTGTTAAGCACGGATGAACTGATGTGCTATGCCTTCGATAATGGAGACTACTATGACGGAGGCCGTTACGTGCATTTAACCCTTCACAGCTGGAATGCTGACGACGGAGGAATCAATTATTGGGGCGACCTGGCCGGCGGTATCACCACCTGTAATCAATTAATTGCAGA
Source organism: Tannerella sp. (assembly GCA_031277335.1). Taxonomy (GTDB): domain Bacteria; phylum Bacteroidota; class Bacteroidia; order Bacteroidales; family Tannerellaceae; genus Tannerella. The sequence goes on from JAITMM010000109.1 coordinate 16,434, forward strand.
ATTGGGTGGTAATGAGTCCGATGCAACGGCGCCCATCCGTGCCGTCCGTGCCTTTTATTTCTTCATACTCATGGACAGCTTCGGCGACGTGCCCTTATTGGATCATGTATTGGACGACGAAGAAGCCATCGACCGTTCGCCGCGTCCCGATATCGCCCGGTTTATCGAGTCGGAATTGTTGGCCGTCAGAGACAGACTGACTACGAATGTGGATGTTGCCACTTACGGCAAGCCGACCCGCTGGATGGCCGATGCCTTGCTGGCAAAACTATACCTGAACTGGGCTGTTTATACGGCATCCGACGTAACTGCCTATACACCAACTGCAAGCAACAGCAAATTGAACGACTTGGTCAGCGTGTGCGACGATGTCATTGCCTCCGGCAAGTTTGATTTGAGTGATAACTACGCATCCAAATTTATCCCTGAAAACGGACCGCATATCAAAGATTTTATCTACGTCATGCCTTACGACCGCCAAACGCAACAAGGCATGACTTATGCCCGATTCAGGTCGCATCGCAATGCCAATGCTGATTTCTACGGCGTCACGCTGCCGGCCAGTGTAGGCGGAAATATTGTGGTTAATACCGCATTTTTAGATAAATTCAATCTCGAAGGCGACGACCGCAATGCCCAGTTTATCGGCGGACCTCTATTCATACGTTCAGCAAGCACTTACCAGGCTACTGATGCCCCCTGGATGGTCGGCGGACAGCAAGTTACATTGTCGCGCGAAATAGTGCTTGACCAGGTGACCGAGACGATGCCCGTTGACAATACGCCCCACGGCGGCCGCTCAAAAGGCTATCGCTCAATCAAGTTCTACATGGACTTGAAAACGACGGCCGCCCAAGCCCGAAGCCAGAGCAACGATGTCCCCATTTTCCGATTCGCCGACGTCCTGTTAATGAAAGCCGAAGCCATCCTGCGCGGCGCCACGGCTACGAGAGGAGATACGCCGATGTCCCTGATGAATCAGATACGCACTTATGTGCACGCGCCGCTGATCACGCAAGACCCGACATTGGAAGAGTTGCTGGACGAACGTGCCCGCGAATTTACCGACGAGAATTGGCGTCGCAACGACCTGATCCGTTACGGCAAGTTTGAAGACGACTGGGGCTATAAGAATACAATTAATCCAACAGCCAAGACAGCATTGTACCGCCGTATCTTCCCGATTCCGCGAAGCGTGCTCAACACGAATACGAATTGGAGTCAAAATCCGGGGTATTAGCGATTGATAGTCAAAGACAGGCTCAATTTGAACCTGTCTTTGGCTATTTTTCCATAATTATGTGGAAAATTAGAAGTGAAAATGAAATGAACTTTTGGCAATTAAGAAATCAATTTTACGACTTATCTATAAAGTGTTAAAAAAATCTCTCAATGCCAATTCAATTTCAATGTCGGAAAGCGAAGAAATCTCACCTTTATCGTATAGCTCAACCAAGATGATAACATTATCCTCTGCCTTGATACACAAATCGTAAGTGATAATTCTTGCTCCTCCTCTTTTCCCTTTATTTTTTGACTTTATGGCAATCCGTATTTTACGAAAACCGCCACCTAAACTTTCGCCAAGTTCGGGATTTTTATTAAATTCCTTTTTAAAAACTTCAAGGTCAGATTTTAGTGAATCATACTTCTTTTTAAGCCGTTTATACGACTTTTCAAAAGTTGGTGTAGGCAGAAATACATGCTCCATGTCAATGTCAATGTCAATCAGTCTTCGTTCAATAAATCGTCCAATGTTTTATATCCCGCTATTCCATTGAGGACTATATCCGCAGACATTTCTTGCGTCTCCTGCAGTGCGTTCTTAAATCCGGAAAATCTTTTCTCATTTTGACGATGAAAAACGCCGGCGCCTATCAAGCCTGACAACACTTGCATTACATTTGTATCCTTTTCGTTATATTCTATTGTCATTGTTGCCATTATCGTTGCATATTAAAAATTTCACTCCACAAAGATACAAAAGAATTTTATATGTGATAAATTTTTGCTTCAATTCTTGCTGCGTACGATTTTTTTAAATTTCTTCCAACATGTTTTTTTTACAAAAAACCATTACCTTTGCGGTAAATTAACGGCTGGAACGATTGTTTGTTAAAAAATATACCGTTTGCGCCTGTATCTATCCGATGCGTCCTCTGGACCGAGTTGCAAATCCACGCAAGAGGCACGCCATGTGATATGAAACTTTTTTTATTTTTAATTTATTCTTAATTAACTATTTATTTATGAAACAAAAAATCAAACACTATCTGCAGAAAAGTTTGGCACTATATGCTACTTTTCTGCTACTAATCTGTGCTGCAACGGCTTATGGCCAGAGTGGCTCAGTAAAAGGCACCATCACTGACGTAGGTGGAGAGCCGTTGATCGGTGTCAATGTCCTAGTGAAGGGCACTTCCAACGGGGCGATTACCGATGTGGACGGCATGTATACGATTCGGCAGGTTTCTCCTCAGTCCGTACTCGTATTTTCATACGTAGGCTTTATCGCACAGGAGATTACAGTGGGCAACCAGTCTGAAATCAACGTGCTGTTGAGGGAAGACATGCAGCGGTTGGACGAAGTGGTCGTTGTCGGCTACGGCGTCCAGCGGAAAGTCAACCTCACCGGCTCCGTCGACCAGGTCACGAGCGAAGTATTTGAGAACCGTCCGATTACGAACGTATCGCAAGGACTGGTGGGCGCCGTCCCCAACCTGAATATCCAGTTGACGGACGGGAAGCCGACCAACTCGCCGACCTACAATATCCGCGGTACAACCTCCATCGGACAGGGCGGCGGTGCGCTGATCCTGATTGACGGCGTGGAAGGAGACCCGCGCATGTTGAATCCGAATGATATCGAGAGCGTTTCCGTCTTGAAAGATGCGGCTTCGGCCTCGATTTACGGAGCGCGTGCGGCGTTTGGCGTCGTGCTGATCACCACCAAATCGGCTGCCAAGGGCAGAACGTCCATCACCTATTCGGCCAACTTCTCGTCGAAAGCGCCTACCGCCGTCCCGGATAACATCACGGATTCGTATCCCTGGGCACAGGCATTCAGCGACGCCTGGTCGCGGTGGAATGACAATGGAAATACGCCGACGGCTGTCAACAAGACACTGACCTTTTCTCCGGCCTATCTGGCCGAAATCAAGCGGAGATGGGAAAATCCCGATCTGCCCCGCCTCGAAATCAATCCCACGACGGGCGCATACGAATACTATTACAGCACAGACTGGTACAAGGAACTCTACAAGGATAGCTATTTCGCACAGGATCATAACATTGCGCTCACGGGAGGCTCCGATATCGCATCCTTTTATCTCACGGGACGCTATAACGGAGAAAGTGGATTATACCGTTATAATACAGACGTATACAAGATGTATAATCTCCGTGGTAAAGGTACGATTCAGCTGACAAGCTGGCTATCGGTAGATAATAATGCTGAGTTTTCGACCATGACCTATCATCAGCCTATCAATGTGGGAGAAGGTGAAAATATTTGGCGAAATATTGCCGACGAAGGTCATCCGCTGGCCCCGCTGACCAATCCCGACGGTACGCTCTCTTTCCCGGCAGCCTACACCGTGGGCGACAGGTATTTGGGCAAGAGCGGCGCCGACCTGAAGCAGAACGTGCTGAAAAACAAGACTTCGTTTACAGCTGAATTTCTGGAGAAAGCCCTGATTATCCGTGCCGACTTTACGTTTCAGAACACCCAGTACAGCCACCAGCGCCGCCGTGTCCAGGTGCCTTACAGCAGGATTGAAGGCGTGATCGGCTATACGGGTACCAATACGAACGACTTTCAGGAGCAACGCCAGACAACCGATTATATCGCTACCAATGTCTATGCCAACTATACAAAGACGTTCAACAGCAAGCATAATTTCGACTTCCTGGTCGGCTACAACTACGAACAGTCCACCTTCAAGCAAATCACGATGTCTCGAAACGGCATTGTGTATGAGGATGCCAACGATATCAACCTGTCGCTTGGAGACAATATCATTACGCAGGGAGGATACAGGAAATGGAGGATTGCCGGCGGTTTCTTCCGCGTGAACTACAATTTCAGCGAGCGCTACCTGCTCGAAGTGAACGGCCGCTACGACGGTTCCTCGCGCTTCCCGCAAAACCAGCAATGGGCTTTCTTCCCCTCGGTGTCAGCCGGATGGCGCATCTCCGAAGAGCCGTTCTGGAAGGTAGACCGCAAAGCCATCTCCAATTTGAAACTGCGCGCCTCGTATGGTTCGCTGGGCGTCAGCAACGCGGCTCCCTATACCTTCACGGAAAACTTTACCATCAGCCAGTCGGGACGTATTCTGGGCGAAACGCGTCCGCAACGTACCGTACAGCCGAATGTGGTGCCTAACAGCCTGACATGGGAAACGGCCACGACAGGCACAGTCGGACTGGATATCACCGCGCTGGACAGCAGGTTGACCTTTTCAGGCGACCTGTATCGCCGCTGGACGAAGAACATGTATACCGTAGGCCCCAGCGTACCGGCTGTTTTTGGAACAGGCGTGCCGAAAGGGAACTACGCCTCGCTGGAAACGACAGGATGGGAGATTTCGCTGAACTGGATGGACAAGTTCAACCTTGGCGGCAAACCGTTTAACTATTCGGTGCGCGCCACGCTGGCCGACTACACCTCCATCATCACGGAGTTCTACAATCCCGAAAAATCGTTGGTCAATATTGATGCCAGCGACTTTAACAACCGTCAATATTATGAAGGTCAGAAAATTGGAGAGCTGTGGGGCTATCGTGCAGGCGGCCTCTTCACTTCGGAAGAAGATATTGCCAACTCACCCAAACAGACCAATATCCTGTCGCACAACACGCGGAGGAATTATGTGGGAGACCTGAAATTCCTGGACTTGAATAATGACGGCGAAGTATGGGAAGGCCTTAACCGTGTGGGAGATTCGGGCGATAAAACCATTATCGGAAATACGGAACCGCGCTATCAATACGGCTTGACGCTGGGCGGAGACTGGAATAATTTCTTCCTGACGGCTTTCTTCCACGGTGTGGGCAAACAGCAATGGTATCCCGGCACCGAATCGCTTTTCTGGGGTCAGTACAACCGACCCTACAATGCGTATCCGCGCTGGCAGGAGCACGAACAGTTCAGGCCTGAGCTGCAAAACTTTGACGCCTACCTGCCTCTGTTGACAGGTTATATTGCGCAAAATGGAGCTGCCCAGTTGCGCATGGCAAACGACCGGTACCTGCAGAACGTGGCCTATATCCGGCTCCGTACCCTGAATATCGGCTATACCATTCCCAAGCAGCTTTCTTCCAAGCTCTATGCCAACGACTTGAAAATCTATTTCTCGGCAGAAAACCTGTGGACCTGGACACCCCTGTATAACAGAACAAAAGATATCGATGTGACAAGCATCTGGGGAGCAGGAACGCAATTGACCGGCTTGGACAGCAATAGCACGCGAACGGATGGAAACGGATTCCAGTATCCTCAGATCCGCTCCTTTACGTTTGGTTTATCTATTAATTTTTAAACAATGAAAAAGATGAAAAAATATATGAAATATGTTCTTTACGGGCTGTCGCTCTTGATATTAGTCAATAGTTGCGACTTGAATGAACTGCCCGAGGCAACGGCTTCGAGCAAAGCCATCTTTGAATCGGCCAGCGGATTGGAACTGTATTCCAATTCATTCTATGAAATACTGCCTCCGCCGGATGAAGGTAATTTCATGGTAGACGACAATTCAGACCTGATCGCACGGCAAAATGTAAGTGATCTGTTGATGCCTAATGCATTAAGCCCGGTGACAAGTAGCGGATGGACTTGGACAAATCTGCGAAATATCAACTATTTTATCGAGAACTGCGAAAACAGTCCGGTGGCGGAAAAGAATCATTACCTGGGCATTGCCCGTTTCTTCCGCGCTTACTGGTATTTCAATATGGTAAAACGCTTTGGCGACGTTCCCTGGATTGACCGCCCCATTGACGTGGCTGACGAAGAAAAACTCTACGGCCCCCGCGACGATCGGTTTTTCGTGATGGACCAGGTGTTTGCTGACATTGACTATGCGATAGACAATATCACGACAAATTCCGACGCTTCCTCCACGCGCATCACCAAAAATGTGGCACGGGCCTTTAAGACACGTGTTTACCTCTATGAAGCCGCTTTCCGGAAATACCATACCCAATATGGCAAGGAAGGGACGGCCAGTGCGTTGTACGAAGAAGTGATTCAGACGGCCAACGAAATTACCGGATTCACGCTACATCCGGGCGCAACGGCTTATCGCGATCTGTTCCTGCAACGTGTGCCTTTTACCGACGAGACGATTCTTTCCGTCAGGTTGAGCGCTGCGCTGTCTGTCTTCAGCTCCAGAAACCGCCGGACCATCAGCCCGACGTATGGCAATCGCCCCTCGCTGACGCGACAGTTTGTCAATATGTTTCTGAATCAGGATGGTACGCCGTTTACCGATAAACCGGACTACAAGACGACGCCGTTTCTGGAAGAAATGAAAAATCGCGATCCGCGACTGGCTCAGACCATCCGCGCAGGCATGTATATGCGAACCGAAAACGGTGTGCCCATCATCGCGCCTCCCAACTTCGACCAGTCACATACAGGCTATCAAATCATTAAGGGATGCTACGATGAACGCTTCCCCTACGACGACGAGAGCCTGAATGAGAATGCCCACCTGATCTTCCGCTATGCCGAAGTGCTGCTCAACAAGGCCGAAGCACTGGCCGAGCTGGGACGCATGACGGATGCCGACTGGGCTTCGACGGTTGGCGCTCTGCGTGCACGCGCAGGCATCACCGGCCCGACGCTGACACAGCGACCGACCGTGGCCGACCCGTATCTGATGGCTCACTACCAGAACAGATTCACTGATCCTGTCATGCTCGAAGTGTTGCGCGAACGCGCTGTCGAACTGATCACCGAAGGGCTGCGGCCGGACGACCTGATCCGCTGGCGGCTGGGTAACCTGCTGGCCGATGCACCCATGAACGGGATGTATGTGCCTGCACTGGGCGAATACGACCTGAATGGAGACGGCACGATGGATGTCGTATTCTTTCAAGGCGAAAGACCGGCCGGCGCAACGGCACCCGTGTCTGTCGATGTCTCGGCACCCGGCGTGGGAAGACGTGTCCTCTCAAACGGCACCTCGGGCGAAATCCTATGGAACCCCGGCGTCCGCGAATGGCAGGACAAGAAATACCTCTACCCCATCCCCGAAGCCGACAGGGTGAAGAATCCTGCGCTGGGGCAAAATCCGGGGTGGTAAGAAAGGTTTGTCCACGAATTTCACGAATTTACACGAAAAAGAAAGAAAAAAATTCGTGCAATTCGTGTAATTCGTGGACAAAAAATATTATTGGATTTAAAAATGTATAATATGAAAAAAGTATTTTTATTAATTTCCATTGCATTAGTGGCCCTCGCCGGATGCAATCAACAGGAGCCGCCCATCTTGCGGGTAGCCTCTTACAACCTGCGAATGGACACGCAAGGCGACAGCCTCAATGCGTGGACCTACCGCAAAGACAACGTCAACGCCCTCATCCGTTTTCATGACTTCGACATGTTCGGCACCCAGGAAGGCTTCCACCACCAGTTGCAGGATGTCCTGCGAATGCCGGAATACGCCTATATCGGCGCCGGGCGTGACGACGGACAGACGGCAGGCGAACATTCGGCCATCTTCTACAAGAAAGACCGTTTCGAAGTGCTCGAACAGGGAAACTTCTGGCTGCGTGAGACGCCTGACGTCCCCGGAAAAGGCTGGGACGCAACATGTTGCAACCGTATATGTTCGTGGGGACAGTTCAAGGACAAACAGTCCGGCAAGACCTTCTATTACTTCAACGTCCACTTCGACCATCAGGGCGTCGTGGCACGGCAGGAATCGGGTAAACTGATGGTAGCCAAGATAAAAGAGATTGCCAAGGATGCTCCGGTGATCTGCACCGGTGATTTCAACTCCCTCCCCGATACGGAGCAGATCCGCTTGCTTTCGGAGTATCTCAACGATTCGAGGGCAGTGACGCAGGCGCCGCCTTACGGCCCCGAAGGCACGTTTAACAGACGTTTTGCCAACCCGGTCGGTGCCGGACGGATTGACTATATCTTTGTCAGCGACGGCTTTGACGTCCTCCGCTACGCCAGCCTCACCGACAACAACGGCCAATTCTATCCCTCCGACCATATCCCCGTCATGGCCGAAATCATTTTAAAGTAGAGACGTTGCGTGCAACGTCTCTCTACCTACCTGCCTATTTTCCGCAAACGCCCGCAAAAGAGCAATAGCTGCATGTTTTGAGATTTGCAGTCTGCGTAAACGGCACATCAGGGTCAAATATCCGATCCAGACATCCGCGCAGGTGTGTTTCAAATTCTTCGCGTATCTCGGCAAAATCGTGAACAGATGCTTTTTCCTTACCTTTATAAATCGTCGGGTCAAAGCTGTTTGAGAAAAAGTCACGCGCATAATACAAGGCAGGCTGAACCGGCTTCGACGCGTCCTGAAGGCTATACATGCAGGCATACATAAATGTCTGCATGATAGCCGGCTGGCGCTTGTCGTCGTGCATGTCGAACAGATTTTCCATCTCCTTGAAATCCATCGCTTTCCTGCTGCCTGTCTTATAATCAATCAGCCTGATTCTGCCGTCCACCTCGTCTACGCGGTCAATAAACCCCTTGAGCCTGATAGCCTTCCCGTTGGAGAGCAGGAAAGGATGCTGAATCTTCATTTCGGAACGGATATAGCGGAACGGGGTCAGCTCGCTGTCTTTTTCAAGCAGCTTAAGCACGTACTTGCGAATCATCTCTCCCGTCAGGTAATGCTGACCGCTCAACGGCCGCACCTCTTTCGAGTGGAAAAACAATTCGGCAAAGGCCAGCCGGATGGCTTCCGTCAGCGTCTGTTCCTTTGCCCTGAGTTTCAGAAGGTCAGCCGTGACCATCGCGCCGCAAAATGGCTGGTACAGCCATTCCATCACACGATGAAAGATGGAGCCGAAGACGTTGTTCTCGACGCGTTCCGACACTTCATCTTCTTCATCTTTCAACCCTTCGATGACCGCAAAATAAAACTTCAACGGACAGTCCAGATACATATTTATCGTGCTGGCTGACAGTGCCTTATCGCCACCTTGACGGAAAGCCTCCATCTTGGACATGATTTCGGGCGTCTTCTCCACGCTGATAGCAAGCGGCTGCGAGGACGAGATGTCAGGCACGACAAATTTCTCTTTCATCTCAACTCCGTACTGGTATTTCAGTTGTAGGACAAAACGGCTTACTTCGCCTGTTTGCAAGCCTTCGGTGCGGGTGTCGTACAGCAGGCTCACCTTCTTTGCCCCGGCAATCAGCCGATAAAAATGGTATGACCAAATACTGTCCTGATGCTCATAGACCGGCAGCCCGAAACCGCGCCGCAGGTTATACGGGATAAAGGAGCCGGCCATCGTTTTTGCCGGAAAAATCCCTTCATTCATCGACAGGATAATGACATGGTCGAAGTTTAACACCCTGGTTTCCAATACACCCATCACTTGAATGCCCGACAGGGGCTTTCCGTAGAACGGGATGGACAGCGTAGCGGTCAGCCGCTTCAGCAGTCGGCAAAACGTATCTACCGACATGGATATCCCGCCGGCACGAATCATTTCACCGAGTCGATTGACCGTTGTAAAATAATGATACACAAACTCCTGCTCCAATTCGCCCATCGCAGCGGCATCGTTTTCGTCTTTCTCTTCGCCGCCCTGTTGCGAGGTAATCAACTTATTGAGTTCCTTCAAAATATCGATTAAATAATCTGCTATCCCCTCATCCGTCGCCTGCTGAAAAATCAACCTCAGCAGAGGCGAACGGTCTAATTCGGCGGCTGAAATAAAAATTTTGTTGTGAGCAGTGATTTCACCGGTCAATGCGGCAATTTCGTCAGGGCAGGCCGATGAAATATAGGGGTGATTCAAGATGGCCAGGACTTCGCGGTGATAGAACAGCGTCTTTTCGTCTCTGCGGCGCACCTTTTGCTGGATCTCGAAAATGGATTCCATCAGCGAGGCGATGGGAGCGCCGGAGAGCGGGTAGCCCAGCGTCACGTTGATTTGTGTAATCTCCTCAGGAATAGAATGTAAGACGGGAATTAGCAACTGTTCATCCGGTAATACGATGGCTGTCCGCA
>JAITMM010000111.1 GCA_031277335.1 Tannerella sp.
GCTATCTTGATAACATTATTACCCTGCTTCAGGAACGGCTTAATATCCTTGACATAAACCCATGACCAATGCTCGATTAAATCACCGAAGTCCTTGTCCGAGAAGCCTGTAAACGTAAAGTCATCGCCCGGAGTTGTACCTGTTGCTGCGAATGATTTTTCAGTGTAACCGGCTACTTGTCCGTTGACAAAAAGAACGGCTGCATTGTCGGCTGCAAAATAGAACGGCACCTCATCACCAACTATTTCACCGTCAATATTAATATTGTTGATATAAATAATTGATTCCGACCCTGTTACTCCATACGCCCAGGGATTTTCAATATCCCATATCCAGGTGGGGGCAACGCCGTCAACCGTGATGGCCATCATAGCTGCAAGGTCATCCTGATTTTTTATTTCGTTCTGCCAGAACGCTTTAATTTTATAGCCGGAAAGAATCTCCCAAATATCATCAGGATCCACAATAGCTGCGGAAGAAGGACGGCTGGAGCTGTTGATCGTTACTACCTGATTTGCAGTAAATTCTTCCGATACTACCTCAAATAATTCTTCCGAGCCGGAGATTATTTCTTTTACAGTATATGATTTACCCGGAATAATTTTGTCACTTTCAAACGTCACAACGCCGTCAACGGCTTTTGCATTTGCAATAGTTTCGTCTCCATCCAAGAGTTCAAATTCAAAAGCATCCCAGTCAGACCATTCCTGAGCAACGCCTTCCGAATCCTGGACAATTTTCTTAAACGACAATTTGCCCTTGATAACAGGTTCGTCTAAAATCGTGGGAGGTTCATTCGTAACAACAACTTCTATCCCTTTCCATTCACTCAGGAACACCATGTTGATGTTCTTATTGTTATACACCTTGGGTATATAGAATACATAGCAATTGTCATCAGTCTTCTGCTGTCCGGCTTGCAATGCAATCGTGAAATCCCAGTAGGTATTGGATTCTTTTGCCGTCAGCACAAAACTCTCGTATGCGTCAAACACATCGGCAGACACTTTCAGATAGCCATTGTCTTTTTGCTTTGAATCCCAGATAAAATAGATGCCCGGAAAATCTGCGCTGTGAGCATTGGAAGTAATCTTGGCTCCCGAAGCATTTTTACGGGTGTCATTCTTTACTTCATCGATGTTTTGCGCAACTGCCTTATCAGCATCGCCATTCCAGACAACAGTACTGCTTCCCTTTCTGAGAGCAATACCTTCCACTGCCTTATCATTCAGCAGTTCATTAGTACACGCGCTGAAACATAAAATCAGCGTCATCAACAAACCAAAAAATTTAAATTTCATAGACAATCTTATTAAAAATTAATATTAGCTTATATTTATTCATTTTATACATGGATTAATTTACGTGTGCAAAGATATTAAACATTTTGATTCGGCAAGAATATTTAATGATTTTTAACATTTAGGGGCATTTCCATTGAAATATTAATATGGTGTTTATCAATAAAATATAAAATGAGTCGTTTATTTCATTAAAAAAAATATTTTAAAATTTGTAATAATATTGGGGACATAACTATTTCAAAATCATATTTTTAGATACTTAAATTTTGTTTAAAATTATTTTGATAATTTTTTCTAAATTTATTTTATCTATTTCGTCAAAAGTGTTCAAAATGTCGCTATCAATGTCGAGTACTCCGATGATTTTTCCATCCAAAAGCATTGGCACGACGATTTCAGATTTTGACTGCACATTACAAGCAATATGTCCGGGAAACTGCTCTACATCCGGCACAATGATTGTTTGGCCTTGCTGCCAGGCTGCGCCGCAAACTCCTTTCCCGAACCGAATGCGCGTACAGGCGATCGGCCCCTGAAAAGGCCCCAACACCAGTTCATCGCCTTTGACCAGATAGAATCCGACCCAGAAAAATCCAAATGTCTGATGCAGGGCCGCTGCCGTATTCGCCAGATTGGCAATCAGGTCGGTCTCTGCGCCTGTCAATGCTTCCAACTGGGATAGCAATACGCTGTATTTCTCCGCTTTACTTCCTTCGTGCAGGACATTCAAGTTTTCGGACATAAATGTTTATCGTATTTTTAGGACAGAAAGCACAAAATACTACGCATTTTGCAAATTTCTTTGTCTCTGAATAGCAAGTGTATAAATCAGGATTACGATAAAAGCAATCAAAGGCACATAAAATGAAAATCGCATATCGCGAAAGTCGGCAGCAATGCCCATCAGCACCGTGCCGACGGCTCCTCCGATGGGCGTCATCATCAAGAAAGACGAAGCCTTTTGTGTCAGTCCTCCTAATCTCCTGATAGATAAGGCAAAGATAGTCGGAAACATAATAGATTCAAACACAAAAATCAAGATCGAAGCTACAAAAGAAACGATATGAATGTCGAGCAGGACAAGCGTCGTCATGGTCACAGTGCCAAGTGCACAGGCAAATAACACTTTTTCAGCCCTGATAAAACGCATGATCCAGCTTCCGGCAAACCGTCCGCACATAAACAAAAACAATCCGGTAGACAAGACGATTGACGCCATAAAATGTGGATTCAACGAAACGCCGAAGCTGCCTTCCACAAACGAGCCAACCCACTGTGCCATATTATTTTCCGTTGCATAGTTGATATAAAACGAAGCAATGGCAATTTCAGCTACCTCGTAACAAAACAGGGCAAACAACCCGAAGAAAAACATCGGATGCGCCGATAAACCTTTTCGGCGGCCGTCCGATTGTTCCGTGAATGCTGTCTCGGAGGCATCCTGTTGCTTATCTTTTCTACGGTCTATCACAAACTCAGGCAGTTTAACACGCGAAAACACGATGGCTACGAGTAAGACAAACACGCCGATACCGATATATGGAATGGAGATGTTAGGCTCGTCGACCGAAAAACAATAGGCGCCACCCAGCAGCGCACCGAAGATTGCCCCCATGCCGTTGAAGGACTGTGCACGGTTGATGCGGCTCGCCGCCGTCTCCGGGTCGCCCAGTAACGTAACATACGGATTGGCAGCTACTTCGAGACAAGCCAGTCCGCATCCGATCACAAACAGCAACAGCAAGTAGAACCAGAAAATATGCTCGCCGAAAAAACGGCTTAACACAAACGACAGCGCCGCTCCCCCAAACAGAATCAGCCCGGTGACAACGCCATTGCGCGTGCCGTGTTTGCGAATCCATATCCCTGCCGGAATGGCCATCAGGAAATAAGCCATATACGTAACAAACTGAACAAGAGACGCCTTCGTCTTGTCTATCTGTAATGTCTGCTGAAAAAACGGATTGAGCACATCCAGGATCGCCCGCGCAAAGCCCCAGAGAAAAAAGAAAAAAGTAATCAGCACGAAAGGCAAACGGTAGCCTTTTCCAATCAAGGACTGAGGTTGCGTATGATTTGCAGCGGCATTCCCCGAAAGTTGTCCTCCGTCCGATGCACCGCCATCGTTTATTAACTGTATGTTATCCTTCATTTAAGTTTTTTTAATTTTATCCGGCGCAAAGGAACGACATTTTTTGCAACATTCAAAACGAATACTTATTTTTACGGTCAATTATTGAACGTATGAGAGTATTACTGACAACGATAAACGCCAAATTTATACATACTTCGCTTGCATTACGGCTGCTTTATGTCGCCACTAAGGAGCGTTTTGACGTCTCTTTCAGCGAATATACGTTGAAAGAGGATGTGGATAATATTGCAGATAATATATTATCAGCCGGTTACGATGTAATAGGACTTGGTGTCTATATCTGGAATGTAAAGCAAATCAGAGAACTTGTAAATATGTTAAAAGAAAGGCAACCCGCGCTGACAATTATCCTCGGTGGGCCGGAAGTGACGTATGAACCGGAGTTTTTTCTAAATCAATGGCCTGTAGATTATGTGATTAGCGGAGAAGGAGAATTTGTGCTGGGTGAATTACTTGACGTGATTCAAAGAAAACACATCATCGATATTGAAGGCGTTTCCTCCCGCACAAATATCAGCAAGACAGTCGTTCGAGCGAATGTAGACTTTATATCCTTATTACCATCACCTTACCAATTATCTGAAGACAGGGAACAGATGAAAAACAAGGTAGTCTACGTGGAAACCTCGCGTGGCTGTCCTTACACGTGCAGTTATTGCCTTGCCTCACTTGAAAAAGGAGTTCGTTATTTTCCGCATACTTATCTCTTTGAAAACCTGGAATATCTTATCAAGAACGGAGCACGTCAAATCAAATTCCTTGACCGCACTTTCAACCTGAATCAGGCGCATACAAAAGCCATTTTCGACTTTTTAATTCGTTGTTACCGTCCGAACCTAAGCTGTCAATTTGAGATATATGCCGATTTGCTCCGGGACGAAATGATTGATTATCTGAATGCAACGTTGCCGCCACATTATTTCCGGTTTGAGATTGGCATTCAGACGACGTGCGAAGCCGCCAATCAAGCAGTCGGCCGCAAACAAGATTTCCGTCTGATAGCCGGCAATATAAGGAAATTGATGGATGGAGGAAAGGTGGATTTGCATCTGGACTTGATTGCCGGTTTGCCACATGAATCGTTCGAGCGTTTTATCCGGTCCTTTAATGACGTGTTCGCCCTTCGTGCCAAAGAGGTTCAGTTAGGCTTTCTCAAAATGTTAAGGGGTACTGAATTACGACAGAATGCCACTCTATATGAATATATGTACGACCCGGATGCACCCTATGAGGTACATTCACATGTCGATATGACTGAAGCAGCCCTACAACGCATTCGCCGCGTGGAACATACGCTTGATACATACTGGAATAGCGGACGCTTCACACGCACAATGCAGCATATATTTGACTTCTGTTACATGGAGCGATACTTTGAGTTTTTCGATGGCTTAGCAACACATATATATGAAAATCAAGAGCCTAAGAAATGCTTTCAATTGGAAGACACCTTTCGGCAGTTAGACGACTTCCTGCAATCCAACGGCTTCGATCTGTCTCCCACCCTGCGCACCGATTACTATCATTGTTTCTCACAGCGCCCACCCGGTTTTCGTCCAAACCCGCTTGATAAAAAAACACGCAAACGTCTTTTGTATGAGATAGGTAGCGACAAGACATTTCTCGCCCGCCACCACCTTACCCGACGAATGGTCGAAAAAAGAACCGTCATCGACCCCATCTCCGCTAATCTATTCCTACTCACCATTTTCCCGGAAGACAATCAAGGTATTATAACTTTGGAATACAAAATAGAAAAACCCTCAATGTGATGAAATAAATTATTTCTGTTTGTATCAAACCCTCTTTTTTCAGCGATTTCCCATGTAAAACAGAAATTATTTTGCATAAACCGAAAAAAAGTTTAATTTTGCCGACGACAGTGAACGAAAATAAATCAACTAATTTATAAATTATGATCAAGACAATGAAAAAAGAAGACGTAAAACAGGAAGTTTTCGACCTTTACGATGATTATGCTCACAGCCGCATCACGAGGCTCGATTTTATTAAAAGGCTATCTTTGTATGCCGTTGGCGGTCTCACCGTTTCCTCGTTGATGAGCTACATGATGCCTAACTATCAGGACAATATCCAGGTGAAAGCAGGCGACCCACGTATCACGGAGACGTATATAGAATATCAATCGCCCAAGGGAGGCGGCAAGATCAAGGCGTTGCTATGTATGCCAAAGGGGAACAGCAAAAAGCTGGGAGGCGTAGTGGTTGTACATGAAAACAGGGGGCTTAATCCGCATATCGCCGATGTGGGACGGAGGATGGCTGTGGCCGGTTTTGTCAGTCTGTCTCCCGACGCTCTAAGTCCGCTCGGCGGCTATCCCGGCGACGATGATACGGGCAGGGAGATGCAAAGCAAACG
>JAITMM010000181.1 GCA_031277335.1 Tannerella sp.
TGCAAAATACTGCCGAGAAGACTGTCGTAATCGTTTTTGACCTTTTACAAAGCTCTTATGTAAAGTATATTATCGGATTCCCACAGCCTTTCCAATATCAGGGAAAGTCCGTCACCGGAGCAAATATTTATGTTGTGCCCAATGTTGATCTGGATGAATTTATTCAATATGTTCAACAAAATAATTTGCAATATACTACGGATTACACACCTTTTTTTGAAAGTTTGAGCAATGTTTCCAATCGAATATCCGATCCGGAAAAGATGCTTATCTACCTGAAAACAAATCATATCCGTTATCTGCTTCTCGCCCGGCTTCGTGTAGACCCCACCCAAAACACGGGAAGATATATCAACACGACGCATCGTTATCTCTGGTATATCTCGACAAAATATCAGAATCTCTTCAAAATCATTCATGTAGAAGGCAAGGAAGAACCTTGCGAAATTGTAGAATTTATTAATTAATATATATGTTTAGACTCGGTTGTCATTTATCGGCGTCCAAAGGATTTCTTCAAATGGGAAAGGATGCCGTCAGTATAGGAGCGAATACGTTCCAGTTTTTTACCCGCAATCCGCGCGGCGGCAGTGCCAAAGCGATTGATGAAAAGGATGTTGCGGCTTTTCTCCGTTTAGCGGGCGAAAATGGTATCGCCTCGCTTGTAGCACATGCACCTTACACGCTGAATGCCAGCGCCGCAGACCCTCATATCCGCGAGTTTGCGGAGATGACCATGGCGGACGATTTGCAGCGCATGGAATATGTGCCCGGCAATTTTTATAACTTCCACCCCGGAAGCCACGTTCAGCAAGGCGTTGAAATAGGAATCGACCTGATTGTCGGCCTGTTAAACAGGATTTTAAAGCCTTCGCAGCGCACCGTTGTCCTGTTGGAAACAATGGCCGGCAAAGGCAGCGAGATAGGCAGTCGTTTTGAGGAATTGCGCACTATCATCGACCGCGTTGAACTGAATCACCTGCTGGGCGTTTGCCTCGACACATGTCATATTTATGATGCCGGCTACGACGTTGTCAATCAGCTCGATGATGTTTTGGAGAAATTCGATAAGGTCGTCGGATTGTCGCGCTTGCATGCCATCCATCTGAACGACAGCATATTCGGCTTCCAAAGCCATAAAGACCGCCACGCCAAAATCGGCGAAGGCAAAATCGGCCTCGAAGCCATCACCCGCATCATCAACCATCCCGTGCTGCGCGACCTGCCCTTTAACCTCGAGACACCCAACGAATTAGACGGCTATGCAGCCGAAATCGCGTTGCTCAAAACGCTGAGAAACTAATCATTAATTAAAAAAGAATAAGATGGATCGAGAAAAAGCCCTCAAACTTCTGATGAAGTACAATAAGGAAAAATTCCATATCCAACATGCGCTTACGGTTGGTGTGGTGATGGAATGGTATGCCGGGGAAGCGGGCTACGACAAAGATTTCTGGTATATAGTCGGCCTGCTGCATGACCTTGATTTTGAGATGTATCCTCAGCAACACTGCCTGAAAGCGGCAGAGATTCTGCGCGACGAAGGCTACGGTGAAGACGTGATTCACGCCGTCTGCTCTCACGGCTACGGCATCATGGTGGACGTCAAGCCCGAACACGAAATGGAGAAAGCGCTCTTTGCCATGGACGAGCTGACCGGCCTAATCGGCGCCGCCGCCCTTATGCGCCCCTCGAAAAGCGTATCCGACATGGAAGTCAAAAGCATCCGTAAGAAATTCAAGGACAAAGCCTTCGCAACAGGCTGCTCCCGCGACATTATAGCACAAGGCGCCGAAATGCTTGGCTGGGACCTTGATAAACTCTTCGACACAACCCTCAAAGCCATGCAGGCAACGGAGAATAGCGTAAAAGAATCCTGTCAATAAAGAACGCAAACCTTTCTACCTTGTCTTCCAAGCGCCAAGCGGATGTTCGCGAATGCGATCAAGGATTTCGCAGTCCTCGAACAATAAATCGGGTTGATAAGAGCCGCTATTGACTTGTTTGACAAATAGTTTCTCGCTGTCGGTCAACATCATCAGATTGTCGAGAAATTTCCTGACGTCAGTTTTAGCGGCTTCAAAATCAAATCGTTCGCTTTTTTTCAAGACAGGATTTAGATGTGCGCGTATCTGATGATAGTTCAATCTGCTAACTTTTTCAAAATCAAGCGGTAGTTCTATTTTCTGTTTGCTCCCCAGCACAAGATAAAAAACTACGATTTTACGCAGCAAATCTTCTTCATTTACATCAATTACATTATGACTGAGCATATTCCGGACATCGTACAAATCCCTTGGCGCCGCTCTTTCGATAAGCGCCTTGATTTTCCCGCCGAACAGCTCAAGCGTGGATAATGTAGTCACTTCGCCGTCAAATTGAAGAAATCCCGCATGGACCTTCTTCTTAACAATTGGCAAAACATGGCAACGCATGGAATAATTGATTTCGATTTTAATGTTGTCCCTGTTGCCGACTGCGTTTTGAAAATAAAATACCCACGAATCGAGCGAATGAGGATTTTTTGTATTCGGACTTAAGGCATATCCATGAGAAAACATGAAATTCAAGATGTTGTCATTAATAACCGCCCGCGCACTCAGCATTTCGTCCCGTTTACAGTCGATTGCAAAATCCAAGTCTATATCAACCGATAATCTCGGCAAATCGAAAATCATAAGATTTATGGCCGTTCCACCTTTGAGGGCCAGGAGTTTACCTGTTGTAGAATCGGCGTTGATAAATTGCAAAATATCGTATAGCCTGAATATTTTTTCCAGCGGGTCACGGATAAAGCCGCTTTCGACGGCCATTGAGTCTAAAAAGTTTTTGCTGTAATTATACATATTCGATTTCTCCCTGTTCTAAAAATGAAAGAATATTTTGAGGTGCACATAGTTTCCAATCTTTAAAATAAACGTCCGATTCGCCGGTAAATGTCAGATAACGTGTGCTTTTGCCTGTCTTTGACCGGCACAGTTCAAAAAACTTATCGCTGAGTCTCATCTCTTTTTGGAAATGGGAAAGAATAAATCCCGTTTTCTGATAAAGAAACTTTTTATCAAAACATTTCAGATAATCAATCATTTTATCTTCGTCTACGTAAGTGATAATAGCAAGACTATGAATCAGTTCTTCCAATCCGCCACTTAAATCAATCCGGTCGATGCAATCAATTACGGTTCGCTCCACATCGGTTACGCTTACGAACGAATCGGTTACGGGACGGACAACGCCCGCCGCCGACTTCAATGGACAAAAGATATAGCTGATTCCTTCATAGTCAAAGCCTCTAAATGCCTCATTGGAAGCAATATACAGCCAATAGAAAACTTGATGCGCCAAACCGTGATATTCAAGGGCCGAATGGTAAGCAAGACATGACGACGGAGTGATCTGACCGGCAATTTCGAATTTTCCGGCAAGACCGGCTTTGGTAGCCAAATCGGTAACCACATACAAATCACGCCGTACCTGCGCAATCAATCCCTGTTTTTTGTAACGCCGCAGAATTTCTTTTGCGACATGCTCATCACCTATAAGAGTTACCGCCTCTTTTTTATGAAAAACCCTCAGCCGATGCAATGCTTCCAGATACTTCACGACATTTTACTTTAAATTCGCCGCAAAGATACATAAAAATATGTATCAACGAATATTTTTATTAAATAAGTCAATTTTCACCATGAATTTCTTGCACAATTCAAACCGATGCCTTACCTTTGTCCCCGAAAATAATGGTGTAACTGCTTTCTGCGTCCGCAGACAGTTAGTAATAGGGAAATCGGTGTGAGGCCGATACTGTACCCGCAGCTGTAAGTTACCAAATCCTCGGCATTACTCGTTGCCACTGATGAAATAATTCTTGATAAAACGCTGAATATTATTCAGATACGAATTGAAGTAGTTGGGAAGGCGGCCGGCCACAAGGAGAACAAGTCAGAAAACCTGCCATTGTTTATTTATAAGACACTTCGGGGTAAAGGTGTTGAAACACAGTGCAATAAGCCAAATAAGCCGATTCAAACGGATATGACTTGCGTGGCGGTTGCAACTTTAATTTTTTATAAAATGTATAACCGATTCATTAAGGTGAATCTGTGCCTTTTGGGATTTATGGTTGCTTTGGCAACGGGCAGGGCGCAAACGCAGGATGACACTATACGTGTACATCAACTACAGGATATAGTGGTGACGGAGCATAAGCGTCCCGCGACCATGCGACAGGCTGCCCCCTTGCAAGTGATTCAGCGCTCGGGCATTGAGCGGATGGGCGTGCAGGAGCTGACCGAAGCGCTCCGGCGATTCTCCGGCGTCGCCATCAAGGACTACGGCGGCATCGGCGGCCTCAAGACCATCTCGATCCGCAACCTCGGCACCCAACACACGGGCATCAGCTACGACGGCGTGGCCGTCAATGACTGCCAAAGCGGGCAGATCGACCTGGGACGATTCTCGTTGGACAACGTCGAGAGCCTCTCGCTCGCCATCGGACAGACCGACCAAATCTTCCAGTCCGCCCGTATGTTCGCTTCTGCCGGCACATTGAATATCAACACCTTAAAACCTTCGTTCGACAGTCGCCCCCACCGCACGTCGATACATCTCAAAGGCGGTTCGTTCGGCTTCTTCAACCCTTATCTCCGTCACGAACAACGTCTTAGCCATCGCCTGTCGGTATCGGCACAGGCAGACTGGCTAAGCGCATCGGGCGCATATCCGTTTACGCTTACCAACGGACAAATCGTCACCCGCGAAACGCGTAAAAACAGTGATATCCAGTCGTATCGCCTCGAGGGCAATCTCTACGGCGAATGGTCGGACAACCGCAGCCTGACGGCCAAGATATACCGCTACAGTTCGGAACGCGGCTTGCCCGGCTCGATCATCCTCTACAATGACCATTCGAGCGAACGGCTATGGGACAACAACACCTTCGTACAAATGCATTACATGCAACAATCAGGCGCTATCTTCCACTGGCAGGCCATGGCCAAATTCAATCACGCATGGAATAAATACCTTGACATCAGTAATTTATACGAGACAGGCCGCCAGGAAGACCGCCACCTGCAACGCGAGTACTACGCTTCCGCCTCAGCAGCCTATTTTCCTGCCGACAAATGGTCGGTCACACTAAACTCAGACCTGTTTGTCAATACATTAAGTAATAATTTCCCCAACAGCCCCCGTCCCGTGCGCCTCACTTCGCTGACCGCCCTGGCAGCTCAATATCAAAGCCGCCGCCTGACCGTCACCGGCAGTCTGCTTGGGACGTATATCACTGAGCATCTGCAAATTTCCGGTAATGCATCGCAGCCTGCCGACCGCCAACGCCTATCTCCTGCCGTCAGCGCTTCATGGCTTGTCTTGCCTGCGCAAAACCTGCGCATCAGGGCTTCGGGCAAGGATATCTATCGCTCGCCCACGTTCAACGACCTGTATTACTTGCGTGTAGGCAACACAAAGCTGCGTCCCGAGCGGGCAACCCAGTACAATATCGGTTTTACGTGGAGCGGCGCCGTGTCCGGCAAGATACGCTACGCCAATCTCTCCGTCGACGCCTACCATAACCGCATCCACGATAAAATCGCCGCCATCCCCACGCTCTACGTATGGAAGATGATGAATCTCGGCGAAGTATCCATCTACGGACTCGACGTCAACCTGCAAGCCGAAGCCACCTTGTCATCCCGCATAAAGCTCTATATTCAAGGCGCTTACTCGTTGCAGAGAGCCATCGACATCACCACCCCTACAGATAAGAATTACAGGCATCAGATCCCGTATACCCCCAATCATTCCGGCTCGGCCTCGCTGACGGTGGAAAACCCCTGGCTGAATGTCTCTTACAACATGACAGCCGTCTCGCGGCGCTACGCCCTCCCCGAAAATATCCCCGCCAACGAGATCAAAGGCTATATGGAGCACTCCCTCTCGCTCTTCCGCGAATTTCAGCTCTTTAGCCGTCAGATACGCCTCCAGGCCGACGCCCTCAATATCGCTGACACCCAATACGATGTCATCAAATTCTACCCCATGCCCGGCCGATCCTATCGCCTAAGCATCCGTTTTACAATTTGATTTTATTTAGTTTTCAGTTATCAGTATTTTTTATTAGTGTTTTTTTATTAATTCGTGTCCATTCGTGTCATTAGTGGCGAAAAAAAATTCGTGAAATTCGTGAAATTCGTGGACAAAAAAGATTAGTGGAACATTTTTTACCAATATAAAATTATAATTTATGAACAAATTTCTCTTATTACCAACAATTCTGTGGCTCTTCGCCGCATGCAGCACAGACGACCCCGTCCCCTCCCCACCCGAAGAGGTTCAATCAACCGCCGTCTATATCCTCAATTCGGGTAACTTCGGCAGCAACGATGCCACAATAGACCTCTATGATACAGAGACAAAGGCCTTGCAGACCAACCTCTTTGCAATCAACGGACGCGGCTTGGGCGATACGGGTCAGCACCTACTTGTCTTCGGCGCCAAAATCTATATCACCGTCTCCGGCTCCAGCACGATTGAGATTACCGACTTGACAGGCAAGTCATTAAAACAGTTGGACGTCAAGAACAATGTAGGCGACCCACGAATGCCCCGCTTCCTGACACATCACGACAACAAAGTCTATGTCACACTGTTCGACGGATATGTGGCCCGCATCGATACGTCTGCCTTGACCATCGAACAGGAGGTGAAGGTGGGTGACAACCCCGAACAGTTAGTCGCAGCCGGCAATAAACTCTACGTAGCCAACTCCGGTGGCTTGAACTTCCCGAACTACGGCAAAACGGTCTCGGTGATCGAACTGAACAGTTTCGCGGTGGTCAAAACACTCGACGTCGAATCCAATCCTCAATATCTCACCGTAAATAGCTCAGGCAGTACTGTTTATCTGATATCTTCCGGTGATTATTCGACCGGCTCAAATATCCTTCAACGCATCAATACGTCCACCGATGCCGTCGTCCGCATAGAAGGATTTAATGCCTCGTGGATGAGCATGGGCGCTGACGATCAGCTCTATATCATCGCCACCGAATACGACGAGCTGTTTAACATGACGGCTAAATACCTCGTCTACAACACCAAGAGTGAAACCCTTGCAGGTGATTTTATTACGGATGGAACAGACATAAAGAACCCGTATCATATCAGCGCCGATAAGGTCAACGGCACGGTCTATATCGGCAGCTCCGACTATGTCAGCCGCGGTGATATCTACGTCTTTTCGGCCGAAGGCAAGCTGTTGAACCGGTTCGGCGTTTCGGGGATCAATCCGGAAGGAGTCTTTTTTAATGAACAATGAATAATGAATAATGAATAATTTTTTCCTGGCTATCCTTTTATTCCTGTTTCTCACGGGATGCCATTCTAAGCAAGTATCTCCGCTTGAAGCAGCCGATAAAAAAGAATATACGTTATATTATGCTGAAGGATTCCGGGTCGACTGCTACGCCGACTATACCGTCGTTGATGTGCGCGACCCCTGGAACCCTCAACGTAATCTCCAGCGTTATATCCTCATAGACAGGGAGAAAGATATTCCCGAAAACCTTCCCGAAGGCACTTTGATACGCATCCCTATCCGCCGTATCGCCGTGACGACGGCAGTTCATAGCGCGGCATTGGACGAATTGGGCGTCCTCGACGACGTCATCGGCGTCTGCGAACCGCGTTTTATCAATAGCCCTGCGGTCCGTGCCCGCGTGTCCGAAGGCACCATGGCCGATTTGGGCGAATCCGTCTCACCCAATACGGAGAAAATCATCGCGTTGGGTGTTGAGGTCTTGATTGCCTCGCCTTTCCAGCATGCAGGCTACGGCGCGGTGGAGAAGACAGGCATCCCCATCATCGAATGTGCCGATTATATGGAAACGCAGCCCCTCGGCCGTGCCGAATGGCTGCGTTTCCTGGGGCTGCTGACCGGCAAGACAGACCTGGCCGATTCCCTGTTTCGCGCCACCGAAAACCGTTACATGGACATAAAACGCTCTGTAGCAAACGTCACTACCCGCCCCACATTACTGACCGAAAAACGCTACGGCTCCACCTGGTATGTCCCGTCCGGCCAAAGCTATATGGCTCACCTATACCACGATGCAGGCGCCGACTATCTCTTCGCAGACTTACCCGGCGCCGGCGGCACTCCTCTGAATTTCGAAACCGTATACAACAAAGCCGTCCACGCCGACTTCTGGCTATTCAACTATTTCAATAACACTGAATTGACCTACAGCGCTCTTGCCGCAGAATACGCCCAGTATGCCAACTTCGACGCCTTCAAGCGCCGCCGCATCTTTGCCTGCAACACCGGCTCATCCCTCTTCTACGAACAAGCCCCCATGCACCCCGACTACCTCCTCCGCGACTTAGTCGCCATTTTCCACCCCGACCTGATGCCGGACAATCAGCATATTTACTATTTCCCTCTGAAATAGCATAACCGAACCAACAAATCAAGACTCGTTCGGCGTAGTGTCACCCTGCGCTACGTACCCCGCGTAATTACGTCACCTTCCGACAATCTCCGCCGCCCTGTCATCATTACATTCCCGCCCCCCAATCACCCCCGTCACGTTCCGTATTTGCGTTTTTTGACCCGCAATCCCCTTGTAAACATAATTTTTCACGTGCTACTGCTTCAGATTAAAAAATATTTTGTATATTTGCGGCAAGATTCATTAATAGAACCGCAACGTTATGGCACGATATCTTGATCCAAAGAATGATTTGACATTCAAGCGTATATTTGGTGAGCATCCCGAACTTCTGATTAAGTTTCTGAACGCCGTGATGCCGTTTGAGCCGGGCAGACATATAGAGACGGTCACCTACCTGCCTTCCGAGATGCTACCTGACAGTCCCACCCGCAAATATTCGATCGTGGACGTCAGATGTATCGATAATGCCGATCGCCAGTTTATTGTCGAGATGCAGATGTACTGGGACGGCGCTTTCACGAACCGTCTTGTCTTCAATGCCGGCAAGGCTTACGTCAGACAGTTGGAGCGCGGTGAAAACTATCAGCTTCTTCAACCGGTCTACACGCTTGCTATCCTCAACGAGAATTTCGACCTCAAGACCGACCGCTTTTATCATCATTACCGGATCGTCAACCGCGAGAACACGGACGAAGTCATCCCCGGCCTTGAATTTGTGCTTGTGGAACTGACCGATAAGTTCCGTCCCGAGACTGCAACAGACCGCAAGCTGGCCGTCCTGTGGCTGCGTTTTCTCAAGGAGGTAGGCGAAAACATGCTCGAACTGCCCCCTGAGATGCAGGCAGATGCATATATCAGCCGGGCAGCCGGTTTGTGTGAAGAGGGAGCCTTTACACCTGAGGAACTGGCCGCTTACGACAGATACTGGGACATTATCCGTACTGAAAAGACACTGTATTATGGCGCTTTGATGAAAGGCGAGGCAATAGGTCTGGAGAAGGGCGAAGCAATCGGCCTGGAGAAAGGCGAGGCAATCGGTCTGGAGAAGGGCGAAGCAATAGGTCTGGAGAAAGGCGAGGCAATTGTTTTTGAAAAAGTAGTAATCAATTCAAAAGAAGCCGGTTATTCATTGAATGAAATTGCGTCCATCTCAGGTTTGTCTACAGAGCAAATTATCGAAATACTAAAAAGACATCAACTAATGTAATCAATTATCCAGTTATTCAGTTATTCAGTTACTCAGTTATTCATTTACTCAATTATTCAATCATGCTCATCGCCAACCCCATATACGACACCGCCTTCAAGCGCCTGATGGAGAACAGGCGCATCGCCCGTTTTTTTGTAGAGACGCTGATCGGCGAGCCTGTCGAAGA
>JAITMM010000197.1 GCA_031277335.1 Tannerella sp.
AAATTAAAAAACTTTTCACAGGAAGGGAGACAGTTTCACTCTTCCCTGAAAAGAAAAAGTATAAAAATTATTGTTTAACAAATCTTGACCGGCTGTCCGAACAAAGGGGGACAGAATACGTCAGGCTGACCGTAAAATCGTTCACTTAACCCGTGAGCGATGAAAACGCACCGTACTTCCCCATCAAGTCAAATCCTGCATTGCAAAAGATTAATACAGAACGGAAAACGGCATTCTACATACCTGTCTTCAATCCCATTTGCGGACAAAACGAAAAGTTGGTTATTTGCCGCCGTTATTTTTCAACAATACCAAGGATTTAAAGATTTAATCCTCTGTCAAAATCCGCTAAATATCCATTTGGAATTGTTGCTCGAATTGCGGATATATTTTGCAGACTACCCATAACAAAATTATGGTCTATATTCAGATTTTCAACAAATTCGTTGCAATTCACTCGACTAACAACATTTCCAACTCCTGCTGTATGAGAAAGAGTAGCTGAAAATGGAAGAATGCGCGAGTAAAATTTTATTCTACCTTCACTTCCCCACGCACCTTGTTCTTCATTTCGTTCCCAAACCAATGAAGTTGAACCGTCAGACTTTGCTAAAAAGCCTAACAATTCGTAATATTCGTGTTCATTACTGAACTGCACTTGATTTATTGTGCCAAAACTTGATTGATACATACGATTTATTTTTAAAGTTAAAACTACTCCACATTATTGTAAATTTGTATTAAACGATTTTTCAATTCTACAAACGACAAATGCATTTCAATATTAATTGAAAGTCCTGTATTACATACATAAACAAAAGATTCTTTACGATAGTATTTTTC
The DNA here is from genome assembly GCA_031277335.1 of Tannerella sp. Taxonomy (GTDB): domain Bacteria; phylum Bacteroidota; class Bacteroidia; order Bacteroidales; family Tannerellaceae; genus Tannerella. Next base: position 844 of record JAITMM010000197.1, read on the forward strand.
GCCAACTCGTTTCAATGATTTGTCTATTGTGTCCGCTTTTGCTAACAAACAAGTTAGTTGATAGTCTTTGTTGATTTTTTTTGTTTTGTTGTTTGGATGTGCTTTTGTGTAATGCTGAGTTGCCGTTAATTTTATCAAGTTTTCAACATAATGAGCGATTTCGGGAAACATAGCTTTCGGGAAAATATGGTGTACTTGCGTTGCTTCACCTTCTGCCCATTTGTCGTGAACTTCACTTTCTCGTTGTATTTTTTGAATCAGTGAGATTGCTTTTTGAATATAATATGCATTATACGCTTCTTGTTGATTGTTATCAACACTTTCCATTTCAGCCTCTTGACGTGTTAAGGATTTTTCTTTATTCAAATCTCGCCAATTTTTACGATTGTACATCAAATCAGAAAATGTGAACACATATTTTGAAATAAACCCTCTTTCAGAGCCTTGTACTTGATTTTCGACAGCAAAAACATTCAGAATTTTTGGAAAAATTCTGTGAACCTCGACTGCTCCATTTATTGCAGTGTGTCCAATTATGAAACGAGTGTAACGATCTTTCAAGTCGTTGAAAGTTTCTTTATTAGGATTGTTTTTGTAGTCAAGAAAATATCGCCAGAAAGCACTATCTGTCAATACTTTTTCAAAGTAGCAATACAGAAAATTATATGTATTCCGCTCTTTTTGAGCGATATAATCTAAAATATCTTCGTTTTTGATACGATAATGGTTTTGAATGCCTTTTTTTGTGACTTCAAGAATTTGGGCGTAGCCTAACATCCGCAAAGGCTGTTGAATAAATTTGTCGTATTCACTTCTCGCTTTACTGTCTGTTGCCCAAGGTTTATTGAAAATCGCGCGTGTATTTTTGATAAAATACTGTGAGTTCCAAATGTCACTCACAATAAAAGATCGATTTGGCTGAATTGTATTTAGAATACAATCGGCAATGAAACAAACCACATCGGGTGTGCATTTTTGGTCCATAAAACGAGCATCGCCCGACTTACGAATATCCAAATCAAAATTATTCAAGTATGCTGTAATTTCTTCTCTCATATAATTTCTTCTTTTAGTTTACCAAAAAAGAAAACGGAATTATTATCAATATTTAATGACCGAGTTCCCATATTTCTTGCGATTGCGTAAAAGTATGTAAATTCATCTGTTGCATAAAAGGCCAAATCGTTTTTCGTGATTATTGTATTTTCGTCAATTAAAGTAATAATTGCAACGGAACCATCTGTAATGCAGCCTTTTGGCAATTCGCACGAACGAGGATTGTATGTGAGATTTGGTAATAAATAACAATTCTTTTGATTAAGAAATTTTGATACATCAAAATTACTCACATCGTCCATATAACAATCATAATCGGGAATATCTATGATTTCATTGTTTCCAATATTACGTGATTTCAATACTCGAATTTTTCCTTTTTCTTTTGTAAAGGCTTTCGTTATAACTCTATCTCTGTACGATTTGAAAATATTAAACTCTAATTTTTTAGCAACCTCGTCAAATTTTTCATTGCGATATATTAACCAATAAGGGAATGATTTATCTGTAATGTACGATTGTTCATGTTTTTGAATATTATCGGTAATATACGATTCTATAATTGTGGAACTTGGTTTCTTTTTTGTGCTCATAATAAAGCATATAGTCTCAATTTTCACACCCTTAAAACCTTTTTCTCCAAAGTCAATAATCCGTTCGATTTGGTGTTCAGACATTAAAGAACGAGTTTTGTTAAATTCGGGTGCGTTAATTAAACTTTTGGGGACAATCAAAGAAACAACGTTGCCCAATGTCAAAGCTTTTTCTATAAAAAAGGCAAATATATTGTTTGTTTCGTTATTCTGTATATTGGCTTTGTATTTTGCCAACAACGCTTTTTCTTTCGTGATTTTCATGTAGGGTGGATTGCCCACAACTATATCATAACGCCTATTAAAAGAATGTAGCAAAAAGTCCACATTGATATAATTGATTGTGATATTTTCGGGAACATCAATTTTTCGTATCAATTCTTTCAGTAATTCAATGCTGTTTTTGTCAATATCAACAACATCAATATTGACGGTAGGAACACTTTTGTATTTATTTATTAATGTCGGTAAAAAATTTCCTACTCCAATTGAAGGCTCCAAAATATTGAGATTTGTGTAATTTTTCGCTTCGGGAAGATTTTTGATTATCGAGAAACAAATATCTTGTCGAGTGTAATATGCAGAATTGTCGTACCTTTGAGCGTTAGCTAACTCCGCAATTTTAGATAAAGTCGCAAAATTTTTTGTTTTGTCCTCTTTTATAAATTTCAATAAGTTGTCATTTTCAACTAACTTTTTTTTCTGAATGAGAGTTGTTATTTCCTGTTCAGTGTATTCTCTTTGCGATAAAGCTATACGGATTTTATGCGCTATTTGACGAAAAATAACGGTCGGAACAGCCTCGCCCAAACTTTGGCGAATATTAATTTCTTCTCTTTTTAAAAAAGAATGCTTTTCTTTGATAGTCATTAAGTTTAGGTTGTCAAATGAAACATCAGACCAATTAAAAGAGTTTGGAACTGACATCATTAACATAACTTCTCTAATACTGAAAACACGGTTGTCAGATGGGTGTACCGTACTTTGACTTGCCATTATGTCGTTTCGAGTATGTATACACGGTGCAACTTTGTCCCAATATTGTCGCGTATATTTATCTCCGTTCTTCTTTGCGTTGTAAACAACTATGCCATCTTTAACACTATGCGGAATTTTAGTATGGTCTTCGTTGTCAAAGGCCGATTGTCCTTCTTTTATATCGGCAATCCAACTTTCCATTTGTGGTGAATACTTGCGAAAATTGTGATAGATATCTTCTTTAGTAATCTCACCCATTTTTTTTAGCGAAGGTAAATGTCCGATAATTTGTCGCAAAGTCCGTTCAGGTTGCCAATTTGGGAATAAATCTAGTGGCGTTATCTCTTTCAAATCCTTGCGAACTCCAATCACAAGAGTTCTCGTCCGACTTGACGGACAACCATAATCTTTAAAATTAAGAACTTGAAAATGAATATTATATTCGCCTGACAAACTGTAATCAATAGCTTGTTTTATAGGTTTGTCTTTCCCATCATTATCAGTACAAATTGATGTCAAAAAAGCTCTAACATTCTCAAATAAAAAGATTTTTGGTTTGATTTTTTTTGTCAATTCAATTGACTCGACAATCAAAGAATTACGCCCTAATTCGTTTTTTTTCTTATGATTGGCAACTGACATTCCTTGACATGGCGGTGTTGCAATTAAAACATCTAAATTAGCATTGTAAACTTTTTTCCACAAGTCCAACTCCGCAAAAACCTTGTCTTTTGTTTCCAATTCGGTCATGTCACCACAAATATAACCACTTGTATAAATACATTTTTTATTGTGTGTTTGAATTTTTAAACGCCTTTCCAAAAGTTCAACACTCGCAATACAATGAAAATTTTCCTCCTTAAAACCGTAACAACCAATGCCTGCACTACTATATAAACTAATATAAGTACGCAAGCCGTAAGGCTTGCGACTTTCAGCCACGATCAATGGTTGAACTTCTATATGTTTGTGTTGCTTTATTTTAGACATAACTAACTTTTAATTTTCAGCACTGCAAAGGTATATTTTTTTAGAATTTTCAACTCGAATTTCTCACTGCCTATAGGTTGTGCGTGAATTGCACCTAACGACGTGGCGTATGCATGTTTGTAGGGGTTTATAAAGGTTATGTTGGACGATAAACATCCAAATCCCCACGAAACTGATTGCTGGAATACTCCCCCCGACTGCTTGAAACCGCTTGTTATAACCTGTGGGGGTTTTATCTTTTTATTTTTATTGTTTTTTGTCATAAGCGTGTTTCAATCAAACTAAGAGTATCTTGTATTAAGTTGTCCAACTCCGCAATTGTAATTGTATTCGGATTCAAACCTAATGCTAAATAGTCAGGATTAGGGTCTCCGTGATGCGATTTCCAAGAAACTCCGTTAATTAAATTGAGTTTTGATATTATGTCTGCTCTATTTATGTTGTCTCTAAATGTAACTGGATAAGTATTCAAAAACGAAATTAAACTACCAAAAGTTGGTTGTCCTGTCATTGAACGAATTTCTTTGTAAAATTTAAAGCGTAAATGTGCTTCTAAAACATTCCTTAACCAACCTAAAATAGACTCTTTCAAAGTAATGTCTGGTTTACTTCTAAACGATTCTAATTTTTCAATATGTTTAAAGTAATCAATTTTAACTAATTCATCTAAATTGCAAACTTCAATTTTTGATGCTCTTGCCACAAAATCTTCCGTTATGCGAAGTGTACATTTTTGAGCCATACCAATATCTTTTCCAACTTCGTGAAGAAAGAATTCATTGTGGCTTAGAACGACAACTTGTTTTAATTGCTGAAACAACGATTTAATAATTCCAATTGTGTATGTTCGCCTGTTTGTGTCTAAACTTGACAAAGGGTCATCAAAAATTAAAATTTTGTCTTGCTTGTTCGGGTCTATATCAAGTTTTGATAAAAAGAAAGCTAAAGCAATTGTGCTTTTGTCGCCCTCACTCAAACAATTTTTTGCATTAAACGGTTGATTAGAAATAAATGAAACGTCGTTGCCGTCAATAGTAAGTCTGTAACCAATTTTACTTTGGGTTGCTCTGCCTTGTGGTGCAATGTGAATAACATTGTCAATTCTGAAATGTGTTTTAAAAACATTTCCCAAATAATGATTTATTTGTGTTTGATAACTATTGAAGAAAGTTGTTGCAGCCGCTTGTTGTTGATTCGATAAATGTGTATATGCTGTTTCTAAACCTCTTAATGTTTGTCTTTCAGTAGTGAGTTGATTACAAAGCGTGTCAATTGCTGTTTCAAATCTCTTTTTTATTCTTTTCAATTTATCCACTTCTACTTGAGCGTTTGCGACAGTTTGAATGCTTGAGCGAAAAGACGTGATAGCGGTATTATAGGTTACAACATTTTGATTGTAAGTATCAATATTGGAGTTGATGGTTTGACCAGAAGTTTGAAAAATAGTAGCGGTGGTGGTAGCCACTGCTACTGTTGGATTTTGTATTTTTTGTTGAACAACTGCAATTAAATTTTGAAACTCTGTTTTTAAATCAACTTCGTTAGCAATGATATTAAATACTGGTGATTGAACAGTATTCGGTAAATGTGTTGTCCAAGAAGCAATTCTTCCTGTGTTTGTCTGATTAACATTGTTTATCGCCTGTATAGCAGTTTCTAAATTGAATTTTTGAAGTGATAATAAATGTGTTTGAAGTCTTTGAACTAAAGCATTAAAATCTGCATTGAATTTACTCGCATATGCGTTTAAAATATCAGCGTTACCGTCAATGGTCTGTCTGCAAAATGGGCAGTAAATTGTCGACTCATCTGTTGATTGTTTACTTTCTACATAGGCAAACCCTTTTTGTAGCCAATTTTCAGGTCCAACAATAGTATTAGCTGACAAGTCCTGACAATGTTGCGAAAACAACGTTTCTAAAACTGCATTCTGAATTGTTTGTGATGTTGTTTGTAAGTCTGCAATAAGAGAAGTAAAGTTTATGCCTGTCGTAATTCTTGTAAGTGTAGAAAGTTGCTGAAGAGTTTGTATTATTGCATTTGCGTTTGCACTTGCTAACACTGTTTCTGCGTTTGCAATTTGCTGGTCAATATTGTCAACTTGTGTCGCAGGAATAGAGAGAAAAGCATTAATTAATTCTGATGTCAGATTGTTCCCGACTTGCTGAATCAACTGCGATTCAATAGCCGTTTGATTTAGTCTTGATGTTGTTTTGGCAATTTTATTTTGCTCAATTTGGTTTTGAATGGCAACTCCTTGAGCACCGATTACAAATTGATGTAATTGCTTTTTATGCTCATCGCTAAAGTCAAAACCTGAATAAATGTTGTCATTTACAAAATGAATATCAAAAATCTCTATGTCTGGAAAATGAACTGTCCAACCTACTGCACCGAAAGTATGAAAAATATTTGGTGTCCCACCTTGCGTTATCTGTGCTGCTTGTGCTGTTGTGTGATTTGTGGAGATTCTGTTTCTAATAATTTCAGGATTGTTTGTTGTCAATGAACGAAAAACAGATGCTAAAGTAGTTTTCCCGCCTCCGTTGTCGCCATATATTAAGGTTAGTTTTTTGAAATTAACCTGCCCTGTCGCTTGGTAGTTGCGAAATTTTCCAATCGAAACGAGTTGTTCAATTTTGTTTATCATACTTAAATCTTTTTATTTTTAATCATCTATTTCGGATTACATTGTCGACACAACCTTGTAGGTGAGGCTTTAGCCGTTTTGCGAAATTTCGCATTGCGAATTTTCCGTATAGCTCGAAAATGTGCGCAAATCAGTATGTTTTATTATTTGTTGTAATGTCGTTAAAAAATTGTTTTTAAGTAATTTATATTCGTTCCCTCTACTGCGCATTTTGTGTATTCTTGTAATTGCTGCGAAATGATAAACACGTCTTGCGGCAATGAGTTGGGATTGCAAAGATATAAAATCTATACAATATATTTACATTTTTGGAAATTTTATTTATTGGGAGCATTGCGTGTTGATATTGAAACAAATCTAAAACTATTCAGAATCAATTTTAGGACAAGTCAAGACACTATATTGTCCGTGTTATTACGAGTCAAGAACGAAATGAGAATTTTAAATTTAAATCAGCTTTCGTTATCTTCGACGGTATCATCCAATATATTGAGATCAAGGTTTTTACGGATTATTTGGTCGGGGTCGTGGAAGGTTTCGCGGTTGAGTTCGAGCCAGAGGAGGTCTTTTAGTTCGGGGATGCCTTGGTGGGTGATGGAGGAGATAAAGACGGTGGGGAGAGGGGGTAAGGTGGCGGAGAGGGCTTCGCGGAGTTCGTGGTCGAGGAGGTCGCTTTTGGTGATGGCGAGTACTCGATTTTTGCCGGATAGGTCGGGGTTGTATTTGGTCAGTTCGGTGTCGAGGATTGAATATGTTTTGCGGATATCGGCGGTGTCGGCGGCTATCATAAAGAGTAGGAGTGAGTTGCGTTCGATGTGGCGCAGGAAGCGGAGGCCGATGCCTTTGCCTTCGCTGGCTCCTTCGATGATGCCGGGGATATCGGCCATCACGAAGGAGCGGTTGTCGCGGTAGCTGACGATGCCGAGGTTGGGCTCCAGTGTGGTAAAGGGGTAGTCGGCGATCTTGGGTTTGGCGGCTGAGACGACTGATAGCAAGGTGGATTTGCCGGCGTTCGGGAGGCCGACAAGTCCGACGTCGGCCAGCAGTTTAAGTTGGAGCAGGATGGTGCGTTCTTCGTGCGGCTCGCCGGGTTGGGCATAGCGGGGTGCCTGATTGGTGGCGGTTTTGAAATGGGTATTGCCTTTGCCGCCTCTGCCGCCTTTCAGGAGCAGCACAGTTTGGCCGTCTTCGGTGATGTCGCAGAGGAATTCGCCGGTGTCTGCATCGTAAGCCACTGTGCCACAGGGGACTTCGATGTAGCGGTCTTCGCCGTTTTTGCCTGTCCAACGGCTGGCACCGCCTCCTTCGCCGGAGGTGGCATGGACGTGGCGTTCGTATTTGAGGTGAATCAATGTCCAGAGGTTGCGGTTGGCGCGCAGGTAGATATGGCCGCCGCGTCCGCCGTCGCCGCCGTCGGGGCCGCCGCGGGGGATGTATTTTTCACGGCGGAAGTGGGTTGAGCCACGTCCGCCGTGACCTGAACGGCAATATATTTTGACGTAGTCTATAAAGTTTGATTCACTCATTCATAAATGGTTATATCGTTTTCAAAACGCTGTCAATGCGTTGCGAAATCTCTTCGATCTTGCCGACGCCATGGATGGGGCGATGGATGCCTTCGTTGATGTAGTAGGCAGCCAAAGGCGCTGTCTGGTTGTGATATACGTCGAGGCGGGCCTTGATGGTGTCTAAATTGTCGTCCGAGCGTCCGGAGATTTTTCCGCGTTCAAGGAGACGTTGGATAAGGGTTTCGTCATCTACCTGTAAATCAAGCAGGACGGAGATATCCGTCCTGCGTTCGTTCAGCAGATTTTTCAATGCTTTCGCCTGCGGAATGGTGCGGGGGAAGCCGTCGAAGAGGACGCCTTTCGAACCGGATTTTTCGTCAAGGAAGCCGGCAATCAGCTTGATAATCAAGTCGTCCGGCACCAATTGCCCTTTGTTGATATACTCCTGGGCTGTCTTGCCCAATTCTGTGCCTTCCTTGATGGCGGCGCGCAACACATCGCCCGTTGAAATATAATCCAGGCCGTATTTCTCTGTGATCCATGCGCTTTGAGTTCCTTTTCCCGAACCGGGAGCGCCAAAAATAATAACATTTAACATGATGATTCTTAATTATTTGAAAGTTTATAAATATCTCGTGTAGTTCGTCCCAGCCCGTCATAGTCCAGTCCGAATCCGACCACAAATTCATCGTCGATTTCCAGACCGACATAATCGACTTTCAAATCGCATTTCAATGAACGTGGCTTGAACAGCATGGTTGCCAGCCGGACATCCTGTGCACCGGCGGCTTTTAATTTGTTGATAACGTGATACATCGTTTGTCCCGTATCGACGACGTCTTCCAGCAGAATCACTAATCGATTTTGGAAATTTGCACGGATGGGGAGGATTTCCTGTATGATTCCATCGGATTTGATGCCGGTATACGAACGGTAGGCGGCGAATTTTAATTCACAAACGGGCGAAATCCTGCATAATAATTCGGCGGCAAACATGTATGCGCCGGTTAAAATGCCGACAAACAGCGGGTTTTGTCCTTCGATATCGCGCTTGATTTCTGAGGCCATGCGTGATATTGCTCCGGTGATTTCCTGTTCGGAAATATAGAGCGAGAACTCTTTGTCCTTGACTTTAATCGTTTTATTCATCCGTCATACAGGGTTGAGGGAGCAAAAGTACATGAAATTATTGTAATTGCACATATATCATTTAAAAAAAGACGGGTTGTCGGGACGTCTTTTCTGCATCATTTCATACACAACCGGCACAATGTAGATATTCAGCAGCGTCGAAGTGAGCAGTCCGCCCAGGATGACGATGCCCATCGGACTTTGAATTTCGTTGCCGGCCTTATGTCCCTGTAAGACAAGGGGGATGAGCGCCAATGCTGCCGAGATGGCTGTCATCAGGATGGGGTTTAAGCGGTCCATGGAGCCGTGCAGGACGATTTCACGGAGGGATGTGGCGGGGGTGGGTTGGGGCGTTTCATACGGCGATGTGGGCGTTGCGTTCAGAGACGTTGCACGCGGAGACGTTGCACGCAACGTCTCTACGGAGAGGTGGTGATACCTCGAAATCAGTAAGATGCCGTTGCGCGTGGCGATACCGAACAGGGTGATAAAGCCGATGATGGACGGGATGCTGATCGTGGCGGACGTGAAAAAGACGGCCAGAATGCCTCCAATCAGCGCCAGTGGAAGATTGAGCATGACAATGGCTGACAGCGTGAAGTCTTTAAATTCAATATATAACAATAAGAATATCACGCAGATGGCGGCTAATGAAGCAAAAAGCAACGTTCGGGAGGCGTTGGCCGCATTCTCGAACTGTCCGCCGTATTCGATACGGTAGCCTTCCGGTAGTTTAATGCTTTGATTAACTGCCTTTTGTATATCTTCCACGACGCTGCTCAAGTCCCGTCCGGCTACATTGCCGGAGACGACGATTTTGCGCTGCACATTTTCGCGGCTGATGGAATTGGGGCCGCCGACGGATACGATATCGGCAACTTCTTCGAGCGGAATTTTCCGTCCGCTGCCCGTATCTATCATCGCAGAACGCACTCCTTCAATGCTTTCCGTATAGTGGGGGTTGAGTCGCAGGATCAGGTCGAAGCTGCGCTGACCTTCATAAATATCGGCAAGTTTCTCGCCTGCAAAAGCCAGGCTCACGAATCTGTTGAAGTCGTCCATCGTAATGCCGTAGCGGGCAAGCATTTGGCGATTGGGACGTATCTGAAGCTGCGGCGTTTCGGTCTGTTGCTCGACGGAAACATCGACCAGCCCGTCAATGCCTTTGATGGTGCTTTGTATCTGATTGCCAAGCATAAACAGGCTGCTCAAGTCGGTGCCGAAAAGTTTGATGGCGATATTGGCGCGCGTCCCGGACAGTATATGGTCGATGCGGTGGCCGAGCGGCTGGCCTACGGTCGTGGCTACTCCCGGAATTGCCGCAAGTGTCTGACGCACATCGGACATAAATGCTTCCTGAGAGCGTTTGTCGAGGGTGAATTTGACGTCAATTTCGGCGCCGTTGGTGGATTGCGAATGTTCGTCCAGTTCGCCTCGCCCGGTGCGGCGCGCTGTGTGTGTCACTTCGTTGATTTTCAGCAACTCCGTTTCCATCAGATTGCCAAGGCGATTGCTTTCCTCGAGGGAAACGCCCGGTTTGCAGACAGCGGAGATGGTAAGCGCGCCTTCATTAAATTCAGGCAGAAAACTTTGTCCCATCGTAAAAAATAATATTAAAGTGACGATGAAAACGGCGATCGTCGGATAGAGCGCTTTCTTTTTATGCTGCAATATCCATGCGAGCGATTTTCCATAAATAGCTGTTAATTTGCTGCTTAACCATCGTTCTTTTTCGTTTTTGCCTAAATACTTATCACTCGAAAGCATCAGTCGGCACATCAGCGGCGTCAGCGTCATCGCCACGACGAGCGACATAAAAAGAGACACGATAAAGGCCACGCCGAGCGGTTTCAGCATCCGCCCTTCCATCCCCGAAAGGAAAAACAGGGGGACGAACGCGACAATGATGATCAGCGTGGCATGGAGCACGGAAGCGCGGATTTCGACGGAAGCATGGAAAATCACGTCAAAAACAGGCTGCCTTTCCGGTGCCGGCTTGCGGTGGTTCTGGCGTAATCGCTTGAACACATTTTCCACGTCGATAATGGCGTCGTCCACGAGCGAACCGATGGCAATACACATTCCGCCAAGCGTCATCGTGTTGATATTCATGTCTAAAAGATACAATACGATGACCGTCCCCAGCAACGAAAGCGGGATGGCGATGACGGAAATCAGCGTGGTGCGAAAACTGCCCAAAAAGACAAAAAGCACAACGATCAGAAACAGAGCGCCTTCCAGCAAGGCATCGCCCACGTTGTTGACGGACGATTCGATGAAATCGGCCTGCCGGAAAATATTCGTGTCCATGACGACGTCGGGCGGCAAGGACTGCCGGATGTCCGCCAGGTTGCGCTCGATATTTTCCGTGACATTTAATGTGTTGATATTAGGCTGTTTGGAGATGGAAAGGATGACGGCGGGACGGGCATTTTGCGAAGCGTAGCCCATCTTGACGGCGCTTCCCGTAATGATTTCGGCGACATCGGAAACGACGACGGGCTTGCCGTTGACCGTCTTGATAAACGTGGCGCCCAAGGCATCCGGATCGTTGGTGCGCGCGATGCCCCGCAAGGCGTATTCATTGCCGAAATCGCGCAGTATGCCGCCCGAAGCGTTGATGCTCATCGTGCTGACTATCTGTGCCAATTCGTTCATTGTCACGCTGTAAATATCCATTTTGTAAGGGTCGGCCAGGATTTGGTATTGTTTGTAGTCGCCTCCGATAATCGTGACCTGCGACACGCCGCCGGTGGCGAGGATGGCGGGTTTGACAAGCCAGTCGGCGATCGTACGCAGGTCCATCATTGTGGTTGGCGTAGAGACGTTGGGCGGTGATACGTTGCGCGTAGAGACGTTGCGCGCAACGTCTGTACAGGTATCCGCCACCTGTAAACCAACGAATAATATTTCGCCCATCACGCTTGATTGCGGCGCAAGAACGGGTACGATACCGGCAGGCAAGGCGCCCGAAAGAGCACCCATCTTTTCGCTGACGATCTGGCGCGCGCGGAAAATATCAGTTCCCCAATCAAATTCGACCCATACGAAGGAAAAACCCTGCGAGGAAGTGGAGCGGACGCGGCGCACGTCGGTTGCCCCGTTCACAGCCGTTTCGATATGGAACGTGACTAACGTCTCGACTTCTTCGGCCGACAGTCCGTGCGCGTCTGTCATGACGACAACCGTCGGGGCGGTGAGGTCGGGAAATACGTCGACGTCCATGTGTTGCGTGGTGTAAAGTCCCGCCACAATCAGCAAAACGGCACCCAGCAGAATGAAGAGTCTGTTCTCAAGTGAAAATTTAATGATTTTATTGAGCATATCGGTCTGTCAATGTACATGTCCGGCGTGCGCATCGAGGGCACCGGAAGCTTGTGATAATTTGATTAATATGGCACCCTTGACGACGACGCGCTCGCCTGCGCGGAGGCCTTCCCTGATTTCAATCCGCATGCCGTCCGTCACGCCTGTTTTGACGGGTCGCTTCTCGAACAGTTCGGGCGTGAGCTGCACGAAGACGAAATAATTGCCCATCTCCTCGATGACGGTCTCGACGGGGACGGTGACGGCCTGCGACGCGGTCTGCGTTTTGATAAACAATTCGACGAAACTGCCGGCCAGCAAATCCGCCTTGTTATTTACCTGAAACACAACGGGAATCAGCGGATTGTCCGCGTCAACCGTTTTGCCGTAGGAAAGCAATCGACCACCCATTTCTTCGAGCGAAAAAATGCGGTTATCATTTATCGTGCGGATATTGGCTGAAGTTATATGCTTCAAAATGTCAAAGTATTTGGGCTGTAACTCTGCTTTGATGAACAGGTTGCGATTTTGCGAAACGACAAGCACAGGCTGTCCGGCTTCGATATACTGCCCGTTTTGCACCATGATGTGCGAGATGAAACCGCCGATGGGCGAAGTGACGCTTTGCTTTCCTGCCGCGAAATTGCTTCGCATGTTATTGTAGGCGGCTTCGGCATTGGCAAATGACGTTTTGGCCTGTAACAGATCGCTCTGCGAGACGACGTTTTCCTTGGCCAGCTCCGCTTTGCGTTCATATTCTGCTTTGGCGCGGTTGTACTCGCTCTCTGCTTCGGCATAGCGCACGGCGAGGTTGTTGTCGGCCGTCATGCTGCCGTCAATGGTGAAGAGCTTTTGGCCGGCGGCTACGGATTGGCCTTCGGTTATATTTGTGTTAATCAGGGCTGTGCCGCTTGCTTTGGCGACGATCATCTGCTCGTCGCCCTGTGAGGGCAGGATTTGCGCCGTTGTGCGGATCACCTGTCCGAAAGGCTCGTCACGCGCCACTTCGGTGGCGAAATCCACTTTCCAGCTTTGTTCCTTGGTGAATGTCACGGCGTTGCTGCCGGAGCCGGCTTGTGCGGCGACGGCGGCGGCGGCTTCGTGTGCTGTATGTTCGTTGTCGAATATTCTGATGTCGGGGATGATGATTTGTGCCTCTCCATCAGGCGTTTTGATGTCGAATGTCAAGCTGCCGGTTCCTGTGGAAGCGGGTTGCAGACTGAAACGATAGATGCCGGGAACGGTCGGCTGCTCCGGTGTCTGACGGATGACGTCTGAGCCAACTGTCAGGCTGACAGTCACTATGCCGTCCGTAAGCGGCTTGAAGTCTTTTAGCCGGGTGAAATGGGCGAGGATATCGCCCGTCTGTCCCGCGACAAAGGGAGTGGCTTCTACAAATAACTCATAATCGGCGCTATAGGCGGTCAATTGCAGGGTTTCGTTGTGGACATGGGCGTCTTCGAGCGGCGCTCCGTACTTTGGATTGGTTCTGCAACCGAATGTGATCATAGTTAAGCAGATGGCTAATATGAAGGGTTTCATTTTTGCTTGATGAAATGTGATGATAATTGATTGTGAATGGAGGGATTGCGGATCAAGTCCGCAATCTCCTGTTCGTAAAAGGGATTGGGGGATTGCGGGTCAAGCCCGTAATGACAAAAAGCAATGGGATTGCGGGTCAGGCCCGCAATGACGGTTTCAGTCGGGATATCCCGGTTTTTAAGCAACCGGAGGAGCCCTCAAACCAAGTGTTTGAGAGATAAAGTCGGTATAATATAAGGCAATACAGTCTTTCAGCCGATAATAAGTTAATGATTGACCGACTAAGTCCTGCGTGTTTAATAAATTGATTTTCAGTATATAAAAAGCATTCCCATGATCAATAACGGGATAATGCGGAGAAGTTATTTTTAAATCGAGCCGGTTCTCGGGAGGATAGATATGATCGACCACGCAGCAGTTGTCCGAAGGCGCTCCGGCATTATCATCATGCTGATTCTGTGTGTCTTGCTGATCGTGACGATGTGTTTCCTTTCCATCGAACTTATAGGTATTTACGACACAGATATGCCCGTTCTCATGGTGATGATGAGGAATCACGACATGCGCCAATAAAAAGATATTCGCGCTCAACAAGCATAAAATGGCTATTTTTTTCTTCATCCTCTCTGAGCTTTACGGACGCAAATATACGATATTTTTTTGAATTACGGCATGATATATGGAAAAAAAGTCGTATCTTTGGAGACAAATTGTAATAAAAATGAAAAATATACTTGCTATTTGCGCACTTGTGCTATTCATTTTATCTCTTTCGGATGTGAATGCGCAAAGAACGGACGTCGCGATTCAGAGGAAACCTTCCGGCGCGTATGAATTGCTGGTTGATGGGCAGCCGACATTTATTAAGTGCGCTGTGTGGCATACCGGCATTGAACTGGTGAAAAAAAATGGAGACAACGCTATCCGGTCGGAATATACAAAAGAAAGGTTGGATGAAGCCGCGTCGACCGGATTGATGATGCTGGTCAATCTTCCGGTTACTGCTCAAAGAGATGGATTTGACTGTGATGATGCGGCGGATGTACGGAGACAGCATGAGAAAATTTTGCAGATCGTGCGCAACGTAAAAGATCATCCTTCGGTGATGATGTGGGCTTTGGGTAATGAACCGGATAAAATAATCTTTTAGACTACAGAAAGAAAACATCGAGAATCTTTAGAATAAATTGTTATAAAACAAAATTTTTATTGTTTTGTTTGTAATTAAGAAAAATAGCGTATCTTTGCAATCAAATTTTTGACAAAACTTTTGAATATGACATAAAAGAAAAATGATGTGCTATCATGCACTAAATAAGACATTTTAAAAAAAAGCATTGTGCTTTGTTCTTGTTACTGGAAAATTTGGCGATTAGATAGTAGCGTACGAAGATAAAATACAATGTTCACGTGATAGCGTGAACTTGATTTGTTCTCTTGTACGCAAGGTTACGCCAAATACCACCAGTAGCGGGAAACGATTGAGTTTCACGCTTTTTTTATTGTCAAAAATCAACCTGGTTAGTTTTAGATAAATTGTTATATATTAATTTTTTAAAACCTCACGATGGTATAAGGTGAATCGTATTTTTTGAGATGAAAAAGCAATTTTTATTAGTTGGTGTAGTTGTCATGGTGGGTTTGGGTGTTTTTTTATGGTCGTGCACCGATAGCGGAAAAGAAGATGAAGATTTTGAAGATGAAACAAATCTTAGTGCACCAGTTCTTAGAATAGGGGGACCCTACAACTGTGATATTCTGGAATGGGATTTAATAGAAGGAGCTGAAAAATACAATTTACTTGAATCTGAATCACGAGCGGAATTAGAAAGAATAAATCGCCCTGCTTATAATAGTAATACAGGAGGTCAATATCTCTCTTATGGAGCTTTGTATCAAAATTATCTTACACTTTGTGATAAAGCATTCAATAGAG
>JAITMM010000063.1 GCA_031277335.1 Tannerella sp.
AGGCCGTTGCCCAGCGCGGAGACGATGCCGGCTCCGGTCACCAGGATGTCTTTTCTCGCTGCCATGCTATTTTGTACGGTTTGCCTGAATAAATTCAGCCATGATGCGTACGGATTTGAAAATCTCTTTTCCCTGCGTCGGGTCTTTGAGCTTGATGCCGTAGTTCTTTTCGAGTAATACGATAAGTTCCAGTGCATCAATTGAATCAAGACCTAAACCATCTCCAAAAAGTTCGGCGTCGTCGGCTATATTTTCGGGGGTCATTCCTTCGAGGTTCAATACATTGATAATTTCTTTTTTGAGTTCTAAAATTAATTCATCCATTTTGTTTTTAAATTTTATGATTATTGTTGATATATTACTTTGAGTGCGTGTTGATTGAATGTAATCGGGATCTGTTCGTCCGTTACGCATAGCATCATGCAGACGTCAGGATGGCCGTCGTAGACCTCCACCCATCCGGTCAGTAACTGCTTCATACCGGAATAGTTAAGCGTATCGGTCACGATTTCTTCGATTTTTTTCGCGTCGAAAGCAGGCAGGATGTAAAAGGCTGTTTCGCCGCGGATGTTGTTGCGGATGGCAATTTCGCCGGCCACAATATTGGGAAGCGTATAGACGAATACGGCCGGGCTGGGGAAGTAATTATCCTGATCCTGAATCGTTTGCTGATATTCCATGTCATTTTCCATCGAGCTGTTCTCGTTGAACAGCACGATGCCCGTATCTTCTTTAACCTGTTCGCGGTCAGACTCTTTCAGCAGCATCTCGGATGCGAGGAAGCCGGCCTTGGACAGGGCGTCCATTTTGAAGAATTTTCGATAGTCGATGCCAAGTTTGTGATACAGTTCCGACAGAAAATCAAGCATTTCCACGTTTTTTTGCGCAGATTTTAAAACGGTTTTCCCGTTCAGCGTGGCTTTTCCGGGAAGAATCCTGCAATAGTGTTTAATTTGAATGGTCATCATATCATTATATTAATGTATGCAACAGTGCGGCATTGCATCCTCCGAATCCGGATAACATGTTGATGCAATGCTTTTTAGTGATGGATTGCGTTTCTGTCACAATCGGGAGTCGATGGGTGACGCCCGACGTCTTGAATCCCAGCGTTTTCAACACTAACTGCTCTCTTAATGAACGTGTTGCGATAACGCTTTCGAGCACGCCTGCGGCACCGAGCGTATGCCCGAAATAGCCTTTGAGGCAGGTGACGGGCACGTCCTGCAATCCGGCGCGGGTGATGGCGACGGCTTCCATTTCGTCGTTGTACGGGGTGGCGGTGCCGTGTGCGTTGATAAATGCCAACTCACTGATTTTGATGCCTGAACAGACTGCTTTCAATGCCCGACAGGCGCCTTCGCCGGTGCGCGACGGGCCTGAGATATGGTTGGCGTCGTTTCGGATGGCGCCGGCAGTCAATACGACGTCGCCGGGCTGTAGTTGCGTTTTGGGCTTGTTGGTGAGGATGATGGTGGCAGCCGCTTCGCCGATATTCAGCCCGTCGCGGTGTTCGTCGAAAGGCCTGCATTCGCTCTGCGACAAGGCTTTAAACGATTGAAAACCTGAAATGATAAAGCGCGAGAGCATATCGACGCCGATGACGACTGCATACTTGTATCTGCGGGACAGGAGGGCTCGTTGCGCCGCAATCATCGCATTTGCACCTGATATACAGGCGTTTGATATAGTAGTCGATGTGTAGTTTTCAAAATATTCGGTGATAAAATCTGCCGACTGCGAAAGTTGGGCGCGATGCAGAGGAAGGCCTTTGCTGTAATCCTTGTCTATGACATGAATATTTCCTTTCGTGGTGGAAAGGATAAACAGTACTTTCTTGCTTTCAGGGTCTATGTCCGTCTTTTTCAGGGCTTCAGCAGCAGAGACGATGGCTGCCTTTTCGAGTTTTGTATAGCCTGCATACGTTGTTTTCCATTCATCAAAATCCATCTTGAGTACGTTCACGAAGTGAGTCGGATACTTTGATTCCTGCAAATATTTCTCTTGGAGCAGCGTCTCAAATGCCCCGTCCAATCTTGCTTCGTCAATCGTGGAAGCCACATAAGGCTCCGGCAAATCGAAACCATTGTCATGATATTTGAGGCCGCTAATGCCCTGCTTCAACCGGCTGAAATTTTCTTCTGTCGAAAATCCCAGGGACGACACAATATTATCACTTACAATAGTTATCATATTTACAATAGGTTATGTTTCTTTTTCCAATCTTCATAAAACGGAGGATTACTCCAGATTAGTTGATAGTTGGCATCTAAAAACACCTGTGTCGAGGTGCCTGTTGCTATCAGGCTGTCATCTGACAATAAACGGATTTCGTAGTCAAATATTATTTTTGCAGCGGGGACATTGCGGTATGTAATGTCGATACGCGCTTTTTGCCTGAACTGTAAAGGCTTTTTGTAGCTGAAACGCAAGTCGACGAGCGGCACATAATATCCGTTCTGAAAGAAATCCCAGTAACTCAGTCCGTAGTCGTCGCCGAACTGCTCGCGGGCATCTTCAAAATAGTGGGCATAGGCGCCGTGCCAGACGATGCGCATGGCGTCTACCTCGCTGAAACGGATTTCAAATTCTTTAGATGACTTTAGCTGAACTTCTTGATTGTCAATTTTATTCGTCGAGTTGACTTGTATTTGGTTGTTATCCTTCATTGGCTCTGCTTGTTATGTCTGTTAAATATATTTTCATTTCGCACGTGGCGACGGTTTCGCCATTGACTTCTACTTTCGTTTCGACAAGCGAGGTGTTAAAAACCGTTTCCACGACTGTGATGGTCGTTTCCAAACGTTCGCCAACCAGCGGGTTTCTCTTGATTTCCATCGTTTTAATCATGCCGATAAATCCTATTTTGATCACGCCCGACTTCTGCTGATCGGTTTTTTCCTCATAACCCATACGTGCGGCGCAGGTCTGGGCAATGTTTTCAATCAGGCCGGCCTCCTCCATTCGCCCGTCGGCATTGCAGAAGATATGCCCTTGCGGAATGGTAAAGACTGTCCTCGTGACGACCGGGTCGTAATGCACCAGCTCGTCAACCATCAGAAACGGAGCGCGTTGCGGAATCAGGTCTAATATATTTATTTTTATGAATTGCATTTTTTAGTTTTCAAAATAAATAACTAAAAATTATTTCTTGCATACAATGATGGAATGCCCATTCCCCAGCCCGTCGTGGATGGTGTCGACGGTGAGGCCGGCGGCTTCGATGCAGCGGATCAGGTCTTCGGAATGATACATCTTGCTGTTACCGTTGGCCATAGCCGTGAAGTACATGCTGACATGGGTCAGGCAGAATGCGGCAGTGTCGTTGGCTTGCCTGTCCCACAATGTCTCCATGATAAAAAGTGTTGTGTCACTGTCCATTGCGTGGGATGCCCGCCGCAGGATGCTGACGATTTCCTCCTCGCCGAAGCAGTCCAGGAACTGGCTCATCCAGATGCTGTCGAAGCCTTGCGGGAAAGGGACTTTATCGTCCAGTAAATCAGCGCCGTATCCGTCGATACGTTCTGCTCCCTGCTGACCGGCAATCTGCGTTTTCATCATCTCCAATTGCTGTGGCAAGTCCATGATTGTCACGTTTACAGCTTCGTCAAACGCCACGCAGCGCAACGCCCAGCGGCCTGTATTGCCGCCCACGTCGAGCAATGTTTTCGGATGATGCGAAAAGACGATTTTCAGGGCTTCGTCGAACGAGCTGTCCGAGTAGAAATGGTCGAACTGCAGCCAGCTCTTTTGCGCCGCTTCGGGGAGCGACGAGAGGCCTTCGTAGATGGTTTTCCAGGGGCCAAAGACCTTCAGCCCTTCGGGTTTGCCGTTCAACAGCGCTTCTTCAAGGTGATACATACCCTGATACGTAACATCGTGATTGAAAGTGACATTCACGTTCACAAGCGGATCGGACACCAGGAACCAACCGACTTTTGATATCTTAAATCTTTCATCGGCATAAATGACCGTCCCGATCGTAAGCGATGCTTCGAGCAAGACCTGCACGGCATAGTGCGACAAGTTGGTTTTGTCAACTATATCGCTGATTGTCAGTCCTTCCTTGGTGTCTGCCAATAGTTGCAGGATGCCAAACTTCACCATCAGGCGCGAAACCTGGAAAGTGACGGGTGCAAACGAAATTTCATGGGCGCGGGCACGGGCTTCGAGTACGCGCAACTGTTCTTTCGTGTATTTCTGTTCGAGGGCGGGAAACATTTTCATTTTTTCCAGAATTTATAAAAGTTAAACCATTGTTCGGGATACAGGTTTGTGATCCGTTCCAGTTCGCGGACAAACGAACGTGTCATTTCGTTGATTTGTTCACGCTTTGGAAGTTCAGTCGGAGGGAAAGGGATGGATATCACATGGATACGATAGCGCGTGGCAGCTGTTTTCAGCACAAAAAGTGCGATGACAGGCGCCCGGTACTGGATGGCAAGGACGAACGCGCCGATCGGAAAATCGGCTTTGCCGCGCAGGAAATCACATTCGACGCATTTCTCGCTGCCGTAGTTGCGGTCGCAGGGCATGCTGACAAATTCGCCGTTGGTCAATGCTTCGTTGATGAAGAAGATATGCGACATGTCGTCGGTGACAGGAATCAGGCGTACATTGTTGGTTTCCAGTATTTTGGAACGGTTCTTCTGCACTTCCGCCGCTTCACCGCTATAAATCAGGCTGTTGATTCGCTTTTTCTGCTGGGTCAACAGATAGCCGCACAGTTCGGGGTTGCCGATATGCGAGCCGGCCAGGATGCAGCCGCGCGGATCGTCTACCATCGCCAGAAAGAGGTCATTATCAGGATTATCCACCTTGAAGATATGCTGCTTGCCGGCATAAACGGCAAATCGGTCCATCATGACCTGGCCGAAGATAAAATGGTTCACGAATGTTTTCCAGAATGATTTCAACGGCATATATCCTTGCTGCTCACGGAAATAGAGATAAATGGCCAGGTATCGTCTATGGGCAAAAAGCATGTAAAAGGGAACGACAAAAATCAGGATTGCGTAGCCTACGCGCACGTTGAATAGGGAAAAAAGGATTTTTAATGCCTTCTGTCCGAACGTATGGCCGCCTGTCACGCCTTCCCATTCTTTACGTTTCATCTCCTTTCTATATAAATTACTGTGTATCTGTTTGTTTTAGCATCTCCATGTCCGTCGGCTGAATGATTTATCGGGCAGGGAGACGCAGCGGATCACAGCGTTATTTATTCATATTCGTTTCTATATAATCATAAAAATCTTTGACTGTCAATACATTCGACATTTCTTCGGGCTTGATTTTGAATCCGAATGTTTTTTCCACGATGACGACGATATCTACAAAGTCCAGACTGTCAAGCCCAAGGCCTTCTTTGAGCGTGGCATCGTCTTCGATGAGATCTGCCTCAATCTCCATTTCTTCCACCAGAAAATTGTTCACAAGCGATTCGATTTCTTTTCTATCCATCATTTTATATTGTTAATTGTTCATTATTCATTGTTCATTGTCATTGGTATTTACTAATAATCAACGTACTATTCGTCCCCCCGAACCCAAACGAATTTGACAAAAACGTCCGGACGGGTTGACGAAGCGTACGGGTGATGATATTCAGGTTTTTAGATGCCTCGTCGGGCGTCTCGAAATTGATATTTGGCGCGATGAAACCGTTTTGCATCATCAGCAGGGAATAGACGATTTCGCTGGCGCCTGCCATCCAACATTCGTGGCCGGTCATGGATTTGGTCGAGCTGACGGGTGTCTTCCTGTTTTTCAGCAGGTTATCGAGTGCGATGGCTTCGCAGGCGTCGCCCTGTACGGTTGAGGTGGCGTGTGCGTTGATATAGTCAATGTCGCCGATGGTCATCCCGGCATCGTCCAAAGCACGCTCCATCGCGATGCGGGCGCCTTCTTCGCTGGCCTGCGATATCTGTTTGCCGTTTGACGAGAATCCATAACCCTTGATTTCACCATAGATCGGTGCGCCCCGTTGGAGGGCGTGGTCGAGGTCTTCGAGTATCAGGCTGGCAGCTCCACCGCTGGGAATCAGTCCGTCACGGTTGATGTCGAATGGGCGCGAGGCTTTCGTTGGCTCGTCCGTGCGCATCGAGAAAGCGCTTAACCCGTCGAAGCCGGTCATGGAATAGACGTTCACTTCCTGAGCGCCTCCACAGAGGACAATATCCTGCATCCCGTTACGTATAAATGTGAATCCCAGCCCGATAGCATGTGAGCCGCTGGCACACGCAGCGCTGACCGTCATATTGACACCGCGCAGTTTGAAGATGGTGGACAGGTTCATCGAAACGGTGGAAGTCATCGATTGGAAGATTCCGCCGGAGCCGATCATGAGGGAGTCGCGTTTTGCCAGCATGATTTCGTGCGATTCGACGACGGCTTTTGCCGAAGTATCGTTACCGTAGAAGATACCTGTCTCATGCTGTTCGATATAGTCGGGTTCAATTTTTGCAGTCTGAAGCGCTTCCTGCGTGGCAAGGTAGGCAAATTCGCCTTCTTCGGGGAGCGAGATGCGCAGCCTCCGGTCGAGCATCCCCTTTAGCGACGGCCTTTCGACAATCCCCGTCAAGGGCGAGCGATAGCCGTATTCCAGCCGGGCAGGGTCAATGCCAATGCCCGACCGTCCGCAAAACAGCGAATCCGCCACCTCATGGATGTTCTTCCCAATGCAGGAATAAACGCCTATACCTGTTATGACGACACGATTTTGTCCACTAATTTTTTTCGCCACGAATTACACTAATTTTCACTAAATAAAAAATTTTTACAAATTATTTGAATCTTTGAATCCTTGAATTTTTGAATCTTTGAATTAAAAAATCCCCCCATTAATCGAAACCACCTCCCCCGTGATATACGCCGCCTTGTCGGAAGCTAAGAAGCCTACGAGGGCCGCCACTTCTTCGGGCTGTCCGAAACGTTGCAGCGGGATGGTTGCCTTGAGCGCTGTTTCGTCCAAGTCTTTTGTCATGTCGGTCGCGATAAATCCGGGCGCTACTGCGTTGACTGTCACCTTGCGGGGCGCCACTTCCTGGGCAAGCGCTTTCGTGGCACCGATCACGGCGGCCTTTGCTGCCGAATAATTTGTCTGCCCCGGCAAACCTTTCAGCCCCGACAGCGATACGACGCTGATGATGCGGCCGTTCCGTTTCATCAGCATGCCCTTCAATACGCGGCGAGTGATGTAAAAGAACCCGTTTAGGCTGATATTCAGCACATCATGCCACTGTGAATCCTGCATAAACACCATCATCGTATCTTTCCGGATGCCGGCATTGTTGATAAGGATACCGATATAATCATCCGGATGCGCCGTCGTCCATTCTTCGAAAGCGCGGTCAACCGATTCACTGTCAGCCACATCGAAAGGCAGCAATTCGGCCGTTGCGCCCTTTTCTTCTACCATCCGTTTTGTTTCGAGCGCAGCATCTTCATTGGATAAATAGTTGATAATAACCGGAATACCTTGCGAGGCCAATTCAATGCAAATTGCCCTTCCAATCCCGCGCGAGCCGCCTGTCACTAAAGCATACTTCATCTTACTGTCTATTAGAGGCGCAAAAGTAAGCAAAATGACACATTATCCAAAATAAAAGTTTAAGCATTCCTTCTACACTGTCGTTCGCTTGCGTACAACTGCTCGTTATGCGACGCTTATTTCAGTTTCACTCCGTTTGTTATTTGATTACATAAACTGTCCCTTTGCCTTGTCCTACGGTTGTAACAATTTGTTCATCACGCAAATATTGCAAATCTTTTTTCAATGTGTTTGGCGAAATGGCAGGAAAAGCAACAGACAAATCGAAAATTTTAACCGTTCTTTTTTCAACGATAAATTCTTTGAGCATTTTTTGCCTTTCGTTCAGATAACCACCTTTTTGCTTGAAAACATCATACTTTTTGTCTAATTTTTCGGTTAGTATTTTCAAACTTTCCAAAAAGAAAAGCAACCATTTATCAATAATATCATTTTGCGTTAATCGTTTGCGTTGTGCGGTCATAAGAGCGTCATAATACTCTTTTTTATGTTTTTCAATGTGATTTTCAAATGAAATATAATGCAAAAAATCATAACCCTGTTTCAAAAGAAAAAGCGTTGTGAGCAATCGGCTTAATCTGCCGTTTCCGTCTTGAAATGGGTGAATACTCAAAAATTCGTAGATAAAAACTGCAAGAACAATTAGCGGGTGTATCGTTTTATTGTCCCATTGAAAATTTGTCCATTCGATTAACTCAAACATTTCGCCCTCAACCAACGCAGGTTCAGTAGTTTCAAAAATTGTCTTTTGTTCGCCTGTCGGATAAGTTGCCACAACTTTATTTGATAGGTTTTTGTAACCGCCTCTGTGCCGTTGGTCTTTATCGCTGTGTTTGAGTAAAAGTTGGTGTAGCTGTTTGATATAACTTTCCGACAATTTTATTTCGGAATAATTATCAAAAACAAGTTCCAAAACTTCGTAATAACCAATAACTTCCTGTTCATCACGAGTTTTGAATTTTGTAATTTTTACATCTTTAAGTAGTTTTTGTATTTCCTCGTCCGTCATTGTTGCCCCCTCAATGCGAGTTGAGGAGCCGATACTTTCGATTGTGGCAATTCTTCGCAACTCTTTTAAGTATCTATTTTCTCGTTTTTCAACAATATTCCACTTGCCCCGATACTCGTCAATCGAGGCAATAAGTTGCATTACACGCTGATTTATAAGGAAATCAAAGTTTAATTTTTGAATATATTTATCCATATCGTATCTGTATTTTATCTATAAAAATGAGACCGCAAAGATACAAAATATTTATATTATATCCATATTGTATCCGTAAAAATTTATTGCCGGCTTTAAGAAGTCAGCCAATATTTCTCTTATAATTCCCACATAATAAAACGGTAAATTGATAAGTTTAAATGTTTTACCGCTTGGCGTCCTGACTTCGTCCACCGAAAACGGCTGCGACCAGACTCTTACGGCAATATTGTGCGAAGCCGTGTCCATAAAAGAATGCAACGAGCGAAGTTTTGCATTATGCCCGGATTTTACTTCTACCGGGATGATATGACTGTCATATTGTATGACGAAATCTACTTCTGCATCGGAGCCTTTTTTCTCACGAACCCAAAATGACCGATGTGCGGAAACGCGTGTTTCGTGACTGAAAAGTTCCTGTGCCACAATCTGTTCGGCTATCTTTCCACGATAAGCATCCAGCATATCTTTTGAACCAAAGATTTCGTTTTGAATTTGGGCAGCATAATTGACCAATCCGACATCATTCCATATCAGTTTTGGCGATCGGTTCAAGTCGGAAGGTGCAGGCAGACAAGCGGATGTGGTGGGATAAACCAGTTCGAGCAACATTGTCTTTTCCAGCGTGCGAAATGCTTCACCCATTTCACGCGATTTATAGGATGAACCGGCAAAACTTCCCAGCGTGATTCGCTGCATGGCATAACTCCATCCTTCTTTCAGTATATATCTGATTGTGTGTCTCATCGTATCATTCGCGGCATATTTCTCCACATCGTCGCGATAACTTGTGAGCAAGGTCTCATAAATGTCATTCAAGGCAACGAAATCACGGTTTTCAGCAAAATGCTGCACAATTTCAGGCATTCCGCCGGTAAACGTGAACGTATGAAACAAACTCATTGCCTTTGAATGTATTGCGTTTGAAATCGAGTGTTGATTGATCGCTTTTTCGAGTTCCGTTTCACCCGTCGCCACGAGAAATTCGCAAAAGGAACAGGGACGAACAGCCAGATACTCAACGCGTCCGACCGGAAATGATATTTGCGTACTTATCAGTGTTTCCAAAAGCGAACCTGCGGCAATAACAAATATATCCGGCACGTCTTCATAAAAATAACGCAAACGGGCAATTGCCGCCGGCGATTGTTGGATTTCGTCAATAAATAACAGAATACTTTTGCCTTGCAAACGCGATTTATTACAAAACAGGAATATTTGCGAAACCAGTTCATTGATGGAGAAATCTTCGTCGAACAGCGCTTTCGCACGTTTATCTTCAAGATTCAGATGCAGATAGATATCAAACTGCCGCGCAAATTCATCTACAAGCGTAGTTTTGCCAACCTGCCTGGCACCTCTCAATATCAAAGGCTTACGTTTTGGTTTAGCCGCCCATTTCTTTAAGTTTTTTAAAACTTTTCTTTGAAACATATCAATAATATATAGTAAACACGATGCAAATTTAATCATTTGTTTCAAAGTGACGGCAAAAATAGCAATAAAATGTTTCAAAGTGACGGCAAAAAAGGCAAGAAATTGTTTCAAAGTGACGGCAAAAATAATTTGTGATTGCAGAGCATAAGTTGATTTTTATCTTTGATTCTACTTTTATAGTATATCAATATCAAATAAAATTAACCGTTTTATTCATGTAATCAAATAAACGCTTTATCATTATTCCGTGTCCTGATTCTTCTTCTATTTCGTTATTATTGAATTTCATGAAATTAGCAGCTTCTTTCTCGGTCGCAAAAAGCATTTTAATCCTTCCGCAATCCATGCAGTAAAATCTGTTTTTAGTCGGTTTCATAGATTATTCAAATATGATAGGCAAATTGACGCTTGTAAAAGAATGAGTCAAGTTCTGTCTATATTATTGTTCTACTGTTTTTTATTTTCAAATAATTAGTCCCTTTCAGTATGATTTTAAATTCGTCAACATACGCTTTTGGCTGTTTAATCACTTGACTGTAATAGTCTGATTTTCTGCGTGGAAAAGCAATGTTGGCATAGACAATTTTATTTTTACGAATGATTTTTTTATCCCTGAAAAATTGAACCGTACTTTTGATTTGCTCTATTGCCTTTTGAGAATGCCTGGAAATATTTTTCACTTTGCAATCTTTTAGTTCAATGAACAATACCCATGTTTTATCAGTTGAATCGGTAAGGTAAAAAACTCCTTCACAACTTTCAATTTCCTTACCATTTTCATCAAGAAAGCATTGGGGCAGGAAAAATGTTGCAGAAATGTCCAAATTTGGGTTTTCAATGTGTAATGCTTCTACCTCAAATGGCTGAGTATCAAAGATATTTATGCCTTGTTGATTTTTAGTTATGTTTGAAAGGTCGGCAACATAGATGTGAGGATAGAAAAGATTTTCCTTTTGAATTAAGTATCTGCCATCCAATATTTTAATTATCCTGTTCTTCATCTTTGTAATAATTGAGCGCATGATAAAATTCGTCCGTCAAATCGGTCATTATCTTATCAAAATAATTTTCTGAAATGATCTGATCCTTATCCTGAATGTTTCGCAGTCCGCCGTTTTCAAATTCCCAAACGGAAACCTTTTTGGGGTCAATCCATGATTGCTCAGACGGGAGACTGCTTGCTAAATATTCCGCCTTTTCTTCACCCTGAAGCTGGCTGTCAACCAAATATCCCATCATGCAATTATTCAGTGCATACAAAATGTATGGACTGTGGGTGGTTAGCGTCAAACGGTCGCCTCTGCCGAGATTCAACGATTTCAATAGATGATAAACTAAATCGCGTTGGGTGGTAGGGAATAAGTTTTGTTCGGGTTCTTCTATAACAATTTGAGACTTTGCATAATTTTTGGAAATTATCATATCGTATAACCGTTCTAAAGCATTGCTGTCTACTTCTTCACGTTTTTCTTTTTTTGCCTGTCTTAACTCATTATATTCTTTAAGTAACGCATCCGTTTCCTGAACCGACATAGGCCTTGATTTTCCATACAGGCCAATAACCGTATAATCAAACAAACCCAGTAAAGGCGTCAATGACTGGAAACCGCTCGAAGCCGTTTGTAAAGATATCCGTTGACCGTTTTCCAATGTTAGCCAATCAAGATCATCATTTCCAGAATGATACTTAATGCCGGACTCCAACAATGATAATTTATCATCCGCCTCAAAAGTTCTTTTCGCCTCGTACCAACTGCCGATAAAATCCTGAATAGAATCTCTATTCTCCACGTATTTATGCAAATTAGGAATGACGGTGACAAAATTTCTTTCAGCAGGGATATACATCACTTTACTATTTTGAAAATTTACATCTGTATGAAAATCAATGATTTCGTTTTCGTTCTTAACAGTTGTCTCACCTGATGGCATTGGTTCGCAATTAAAAGCATAAGTGATATAATCACCTTTGTATAAAATGGCAGAATCTGCTGAAAAATAACCGTTTAACAGACGATGATACGATTTGAGATCCTCAATCCATTTTCCTGTTTTTTGGCTAAGAAACTCTCTTAAAGACCCCTTCATTCCTACCCGTTTTTCCATCCAGGTACAAAAACTGATAATCTTGGCTACGGTACTTTTACCACAACCTTGAGGCCCCATAAACACATTGACCGCATTGATTTCGAGGTTTTCGATATGTTTTACCGGCCCTACATTCTTAATCGTTATTGATGCCAAATCTTCTTGCCTTTTTATATTCAGCACAAAAGTAATTGTAATAATTGATTTTTCAAAAGTTATTTTGTGATAATCCTATTCTACGGGTGTTAAAATTTAAGCTGAGCAATCCGAAGATGAAGAAAAAAGACGTACATCCCCATCTTATGAATCATTCAAAACCTAACTTCCTCTGTATGGGAGTGATAATATGTGTAAGAGGTCGGTTGGGTGGAGTTTATATCTGTACTTGAAAAGTTGATGTATTTTGCTGATTCTATATTAATTGTATAGAATGATTAAATAAAATCAACTCCAAAACCGTAATATTATAATGCGCACAGACTTACTCCGCAACAAAATCCGTATAGTCAAATATCTTCTAGAACCGTCCTAATTTGCATCGTCACAGATTTTGCGTCGATTTCTCGAAATATGAAATTTGTTGAGGGGAGTCATATTGCTATGTGTAATAATATTGACACATTTTATTCATTGTCAAGTATTTTCAAGTATATTGGCTGTAATATCAATGTAATTGTTTCTACAACTTCTTCAAAGTCAATGTAATCTACTTGGATTTTTTTGAGGAAATGATTCCATTGAAAAAGCCGTTTTGTGTCATTTGCAAAAGAGGTAGAAAAGAGCGGATGATTTTTTTCAAAATAGGTTTTTCTGATTTTGAAAGTGTTTTTTACGGCTTCCGAAAGCTTTTCATTGTCAAAGTTTTGTTGCCTGATAATCAAGTATAAATCGTAAAAATCCTTGATTCTGCTGTTTAGTTCAGATAAAAAAATCATTGCATGAAATTTTTCTGCTATTACATATTCCGTAGAGTAAGCATATATTTCAGCATTCGGTAATGTGTCAAGCAGATTGGGATACAAAAGTGTTTGCATTGTCGGCTTATCACCAAATCCTATATCAATCTGTAATGGTTGCCGGATAGTATCAAGGCATGCAAAAAACGATATTCTAATTCCAGCATATTTTTTATTCACGTTAATTTCAACAGTTTTTATTGACCGATAATCAAATATCATCCCATCTTCTGGAAATTCTATCTTACAAATCTCTGTAAAGATATTCGACAGATTCTCCTGGCTATTCTTGATTCTTATACCTAACAAATCAATATCAATAGTGGGGCGGGGAAAATGTGCGGCAAGTGCATAGAGCAGCGCTCCTCCTTTCAGACAAAAACTTTTACGATAGGGACTGAGCGAAAGACGGTATAAAAAACGTTCGTGAAAATAACGTAATAAAAGTACATTATAATTAATATGCTTTGTTTTCGCAACATTTAATAACCTTTGCCGTATGGATTTTCCCACCTCTTTCATAGTTGAATTTCGATATAGGTTCGCATTATTTTTTCAATTCGCATTATTTTGGCGTATAGCATCAACTTTGTGAAATTATGTTCATCCCGCTTTAAATAATTTTGAATGATTTCAGCCGTTGTTTCCATGCCTATTTTATTTCGGAATTTTACAGCATCGCAGACCGATTTTTCCAGATCGTATATTTTTACATTAAATCCGTCAATTGTTTGTGTCTCAATCCCCAATTTATAATAATCCTGTTTCCAATAATACAATTTTATGATCGGAAAATCAGGCAAGACAATTTTACGGCTTTTTTCAATTGCGACATGAAAGCATTGTGGTATCTGTACGCTCAATTCGTAGTGGCGCCACGTAGAATACATGCACAATATGCCGTCGGGCACAATTTTTCCGACATCAACCATCGCAGAATCGTACGAATCGCTATTATAATGATAAACACCTGATTTGATGCGCTCAACTTCGCCTGACTTTATCATTTTCAATATTTGGTAATAAGTCGTTCTATCAGGTATTTGCTCCCGACTGATATATCCTTTATGCTTATTAAACAATGATTCAACTCTCATCTTATGCTTGATTTTCGTACAAAAGTACTGCTTTTTTTTATATTGGCAGTAGTTTTGTGCATTTTTTTCTATCTAAAGTTGTATTTGATGGTTGAATCTGCGCTGGGGCAGTTTCCCTTTTCCCTGAAAAAAAAGTATAAAATTTATTATTTAGCAAATCTTGACCGGCTGTTCTAATAAGGGGGACCGAATAGACATCATCCATTCCGCTGACCAAAATTCAATCGGATTCGTTTGCTAATATATATCGGAATATGTGTCTGTTATAAGAAAAAACAATGTAGGTATAATCAATTTTGTACATATTACTTCAAACAATCTGCAATTAAACTTTTTGCATTCTTTGCAGTATATACACGACCTTCCTTGACATCTTCAAGAGCTTCGTCCAGATCTGTTTTGCGTGGCTCGTCGACCGCAACAGCTCCTAAATTCAGGATTACCCCCAGTAGCGAATTGATATTCTTGTTTCGGTCATCGTAATGAAGTGTTATTGTTGCCATAATCTTTTCAATTAAAATGTTGGCACAAAGTTACAAATTCTAATTGAAAATCCGATTTTTTCGTACAATTTTTTTTTAAAAAAAACAAGGACTTACAGATGTTAAGAAAAAAACCGTCTATATCTCCGGTTGAAAAAAATGTGATATGTTTTCTTTAAAAATCGTATGCAAAACCCTCTGCTCAAAATTTATATAGCTAATTTTATGCAATTTCTTTGAGATTATAATCGCCTTGCAATTCTTCTCATTTATACTTCTTCTTCAACGTATCCGTATCTTCCAGGCCGCGGCGGAGGAGGCGTTTTTCGATAAAGGAGCGGAGGAAGCCGAGGCCGTAGCCGAAAATTTGAATCATCGAGGTGAGGATGGAAAGGCTGGCGATGGGGAGGCTTTTCGTTGCGAACAGGGCGTCAATAAAGAGGATAACAATATAAGCAGCAGGCAGTAACAGGAAATAAGGGGATAAGAAGATGGATAGCAGGACTATGGCGATGCTTCCGAGCACGAAAAGGGCGGGCAGTGTATGGACTAATTTCAGGGAGCCGGGATGGAGGATGGAGAGGTTGATGCGTGCCTGTCCGAAGATATGCACCTGTTTGTAGAACTTCTTCAGGTTGACCCTACGCTTGTGATACACAAAGGCTTCGCGATAGAGTTTTGTCGTGAAGCCGGCTTGGCTGATGCGGATGCTGAGGTCGATGTCTTCGCCGTACATGTCCTTGAAGCCGCCGACTTTTTCATAGACGTCGCGCGAAAAGCCCATGTTGAAGGTGCGGGGCTTGAATTTCTCCAGGTTGATGCCGCCGCCGCGTATGCCGCCGGTCGTCCAGAATGATGTCATGGCGTAGTTTACAGCCTTTTGCAGGACGCTGAAGGACGGATGTTCGCTGTCGGGGCCGCCGAAGCAGTCGGCAGGGTTGTCCTGCAGCAGGCGGGCAACCGTTTCGAGGTAATGGGGCGGGATGATGCAGTCGGAGTCGAAGAAGATAAAATAGTCGCCCCGGGCATGGTTCATCCCGACGTTTCGCGTATCGCTTCGGCCGGTATTTTCCTTGACAATGTATTGTATATCAATGCGTGAACGGTAGGTTTCGACTTCGGCGGCACATGGTTTGGGGGAGCCGTCCTCGACGAGGACAAGTTCAAAATCGCTGAAGGTCTGTTGCGCCAGGCTCTCCAGCAACTCTTTGGCCTCGTCGGGTCGGTTGTAGATGGGGACGATCAGGGAGAATTTCATTATATCGCAGGCGATAGCTTCAACTCTTCAATCAATCGTGGGCACTTCGCCCATTTATCCATCATATAAAGCAGGTAGCGGATATCGACTGCTATACAGCGCTGTAATTCAGGCTCGAAGGCGATGTCGCCACTCATGGCTTCCCAGTTGCCGTCGAAGGCCAGTCCGATCAGCCGTCCCTGACCGTCGAACACGGGGCTTCCCGAGTTGCCACCGGTTATATCGTTGTTTGTCAGGAAGCAGGCATACAGTTCACCATTGGCATCGGCATAAGGGCTGTAATTCTTACTTTTCAGCAGATCAATGATTTCCGGTTGAACCCAGAACTCGTCGTCGGTCGGGTCTTCCTTTTCGAGAACGCCTTTCACCGTAGAATAATAATCGTACCAGACGGCATCGAACGGCCTGTATCCCCCAACGCTGCCATAACTCATTCGCATCGTGAAGTTTGCGTCGGAATAGAATGTTTTGTCGGGATGCATTTCCTTGAGGGCAGCTTGATGGAGCCGTTCGGCTTTACTTATTTCATAATACTGTGAACCAAGGAGTTGCTGCATACTGATGATTTCGATAATGGCTGATTCGGCAAGCTCGACAGCCGGGTCTTCCTTCATCATTTTATTGAATGCTTTTTTGTCTTTCATCAGGGCTGCAAGCCGGTCGTATGTAAGGATTTGCGTCTTTTTGAATACCTCGTCGGCATATTTTGCATAGTTGCCCTTGTATTTTTTGTCTATTTTCGGGTAGATATCCGGCAAGTATGCGGCAGGCACGCGTTCCTTGACGATTTGCAACATGGCAGCCAGCACTTTACGGTCGAGATCAGGCTCGTAGTCCTTGTAGAAATTCTTGAACTGTCCTTCGAGGATGGCATCGAGTTGCTCGCGGGAGTTGCCCTCGATGTCGATATTGCTGACCATCCGTCCCAGCCTGACGATTTCCGCTCCGCCGCCAAAGGCTTCGGACAGGTAGGTGGCATATTTCAAATACTCATCTGTCTCTGTATAACCCTCTTTCAGCATGGGCATGATGTCGCCGTAGGCATTTCTCCGTTCCGCGCTGCC
>JAITMM010000251.1 GCA_031277335.1 Tannerella sp.
TTACACAATGCGTTGGCCTGGTGCGAAGCGTCCAATCTGCGCGCAGTGGTCGATTTGCATATCCTGCGGTCGCATTATTTTAATGCCGACGTAAAACCTTTGTTTACAGACCCGAAAGCCCAGGAACAGTTTTATGAATGTTGGCGCCAAATATCGGGTGAATTGAAAAAGTATTCGGTCGATAAAGTAGCTTACGAGCCTATGAACGAGCCTGTTGCAGATGATCTCGAGACATGGAACGCCATCGTCAATCGCTGTGCGGAAGTCATTCGTGAACTGGAGCCGCGCAGGACAATCATCATCGGATCGAACCGGTGGCAAAATTTTGCGACGGTAAAAGACTTGCGAGTGCCTGAAAATGACTCCAATATCATTATCAGTTTCCACTATTACGAGCCTTTTCTGCTGACGCATTATCAGGCCTCGTGGACGGATGTGAAAGACCTGTCCGTTCCGGTTCATTATCCCGGTCAACTCATTGAAGATCAGGATTTGGAGGCAGCAGGCAGTCATGCCGAAACGGGGAAAAAATCGGTGAACATCGATACCATCGAAAAGGATTTTTTGCAGGCAGTTGAGGTTGCGAAAAAACTTCAATTAAAAATCTATTGCGGCGAATATGGATGTATCGCCGCCGCTCCGGAAGAAGATAAAATAAGATGGTACAAAGACTTATATACGCTTTTCGAGCGGCATGGCATAGCGCGTGCCAATTGGGATTATAAAGGCGGTTTCGGCATTGTCCGTAGCGGCGAGCCGCAAACGGCCATGACAAATGCCATTTTAGGAAAAAAATAGACGGCCGATCAGACTATTTTCAGTTCTTCAATATCGAATTGTATGAATCATTATACGTATAAAAATCAAATACGGGTTGTTTATATTTCTCTGATATTCTTTCTTTTATCGAGTATTTCGGTGCAACTTCAGGCGCAACCGATTCGTTTGCACCCGGTTAACCCTCATTACTTTGAGTATCGGGGAAAGCCTGCTGTTCTCGTTACTTCGGGCGAGCATTACGGTGCGGTCATCAATCCGGCGTTCGATTACGTCAAGTATCTGAATACCTTGCAGATGGATGGCCTGAATTATACGCGTATTTTTACGGGAAGCATGTATTGGGAGATCGAAGGTGATTTTGGAATCACCAACAATACGCTCGCGCCTGCACGGGGTACGGCGCTTGCTCCATGGAAACGCTCCGATACGCCGGGCAATGCCAACGGAGGCCATAAATTTGATTTGGATCAATGGGATGAGGCTTATTTCAACCGGTTGAAATCGTTCGTCGAGGAAGCCCGGATAAGGGATATCATCGTGGAAGTCACCTTGTTTACTTCCATTTACAATGATAAGACCTGGAGCCATTGCCCGGTCAATCCGCAAAACAACGTGAACCGTATCGAACTATCTGATTACAAGAAAGTTCATACACTCGAAAATGGCAACCTGCTGAAATATCAGGAAAAATTTGTAACGAAGATTGTTATGGAGTTAAATGATTATGACAATGTGATTTACGAACTTATCAATGAGCCGTGGGCAGACCAGGCTGTCGGCGCCAACAGGCCGAATGTCTGGCAAAAGTCGGCGCTTGAGAACTGGAATTCGCGCATCAATATCTCTTCGGATTTGTCGCTGGCTTGGCAATCCCATATAGCCCAATTGATTACAGAGACGGAAAAGACATTGGCAAAAAGACACTTGCTGGCGCAGAATTATTGCAATGAAGTGTATCCCATTGATAATGTTGACATAAACATATCCATTCTCAATTTTCATTATGCCTGGGCGGAAGCCGCCCTGTTGAATTACGGCCGTAACAAAGCCATCGGATTCGACGAATCGGGATTTGCCGGCAGCGACGACGATACATACCGTAAGCAGGCATGGGTCTTTTTAATGTCCGGCGGCGGACTGTTTAACAACCTGGACTATTCATTTGCAGTCGGTTACGAAGACGGGACATTGACCCAAAAAGCACCCGGCGGCGGCAGTCCGGCGTTGAGAAAGCAGCTCTCCATCCTTAAAAAGTTTGTCGAATCGCTCGATTTCCTTAATTTCTCTCCCGACAGGAATGTGATCGCTCTAAGCCCCGGAACGTATTCCTACGCCCTTTCCAACCGGAAAGACACCTATGTGATCTATTCGACCGGTTCGGCAAAAGCACTTCATCTCTCGATTCCCGTCGGTGAATACCGGGTGAAATGGTTGAATCCCGCCGACGGGGCGACTATCGACACAAAATCCTTCAATGCACATGAACCGGTCAGCATCGTCCGGATGCCGGAATATGATAATGATATTACAATAATATTAACTAAAAATTAATCAAATAAAATGACTAAAGTACAGGAACTCGCCAAGATGATCGACCATTCGATCCTGCATCCCACCTTTACGGACAAAGACCTGAGGGAAGGATGCGAAATTGCCCGGAAATACAACGTGGCATCTGTCTGCGTCAAGCCTTATATGGTCAGGGACGCCGTCGAACTGCTCAAAGGGTCAGCCGTGAAAGTCGGCTGCGTCATCGGCTTTCCGCATGGCAACAGCACCACCGGCGTAAAGGTCCATGAAACGCTCGAAGCATGCCGGGATGGCGCCGAAGAGATTGATATGGTGATCAATATCGGCAAAGCCCTGCAAGGCGATCTTGCCTATGTGGAGAATGAAGTCAAAGCCATTGCCGACGCCTGCCATGCGCACGGAGCCATCGTGAAAGTGATTCTCGAAACAGATTTTATCACGGACAACGATCTGAAACGGGCGCTTTGCCGGGCATGCTCGCAGGCCGGCGCCGATTACGTCAAGACCTCGACCGGCTACGGCTTCGTCAAACTGCCCTCTGGCGACTACAACTACGCCGGAGCCACCATTCCCGACCTCCTGCTGATGAAAGAAAGCGTCGGCGAAGGCGTCAAGGTCAAAGCCGCCGGCGGCATCCGCAACCTCGACCAACTGCTTGCCGTACAGGCCACCGGAGCCGCACGGTGCGGTGCCACCGCGACCCCCGCCATCCTCGAAGAAGCGGTCAAGCGTTTCGGGGAATCATAAATTCTTCCCCGTAAATCGCTGCAACTTAATCTGAATGAAACGATAGCAGTATACTTATTCGCATTGGAAGTGCATTTTTAATGTTGTGTTTATTAGTATTTAACAACACATTATACAAATTTCTATGAACTTCAAAATCAAACCCTTAATTTACTTGCATTTAATTTTTTATTTTACACTTTACGGTTGTATTAATGGGAAAAAGACTGAAAACGAGCTGATAGTCATTGACATTAACATTTCTCCGCCAGAAAAGGAAATCAGATTGGAAGAAATTGCCGATATTGAATATTTACAACTCGAATTTCATGATAACTTCCTCTTTGCCAATACACCACATGTTATTACTGAAAAATATATTATTTTAAGCAGCGATGGTGATGTCCTCATTTTCTCGAGAGAGGGAAAACCGTTGTCAAAATTCAACCATATAGGGCAAGGGCCGGGTGAGTATTTTTTTGTGAGTGAGTTGTTGTTCGATGAACAATCGGAGGAGATAATGATTAAAACAGTATTCGATTTTTTAATATATTCATTATCAGGCGATTTTAAGCGAAAAATACCTTTAGCAGACAGGATGGATGATTTTTATTGTCAATTCGTTGATTATAACGCTGAATCGCTCCTGTTTTATAATGAATACGACTTTTATCCGTCTCCGTTCACTTTTATCTCAAAACAAGACGGCTCTGTTGTTGACTCTGTTATAATCCCCAAAGGTGAAGCGATCGACCTGTTTGTTTTTTCACAAGACAGGTCATCTATCGGTTTTACAAAATCATATAACATAGTAAAATATCGTGATGGATTCCTTTTAGCTGATTTTTCACTCGATACGATCTATTATTTGTCCCAAGAAAGGCGATTATCTCCTGTTCTCGTCAGAACCCCAAACGTACAATCCATGAATCCGGTCATTTTCCTGAATAATTTTATCGAAGCCGGGAATTATATTTTTTTCACAACCGTCACTGTAAAGGACCAATTACCAAAAACTTATCTGATGCGCGAGCAGAAAACAGGTTCAATCTTTCGGCAACACATTACGTTTAACGATTATAAAGGGAAAGATATCACGCTATCTGCTGCTACAATTGCAAATACGCATGATTCCAAATTAGGTTTTATTGCCCTCAGTCTAACGGAATTACAGGACGCCAACCGTGAAAACAGGCTCAGCGGCAGATTAAAAGAACTTGTAGATAATTCCGACAAGGACGGAAATGATATTTATATGTTGCTGCATTTTAAATAATGATATATTAATTTGAAAATGAATCGTATTACTTACATTATAACTTATACAGGTGAATATCCTTTTTGATTTATAACATAAAATACCGGATGCCTTTCGTATCGGAAAGAAAAAAATATATCAGACTAAAAAATCATAACAATGTTCAGGAAATATCTGATAATATTGTTTTTCCCTGTTATCACCCTTCAGGCCTGGGGGCAGCAAACAGAGAATGAGACAAATAGATTGACAGCATTTGTTCAGATGATCGATATTACTTCACGCCGTGTCCCTTATGAAAAAGTAAGCCTGCATTTCGATAACAACTGTTATTATCAAGGCGATCATATCTGGTTCAAATGTTATATTACGTCTACCCGGAATCAGTTGGAAGTGTTGAGTAAAACGCTGTATGTCGAGTTATTGAATCCGGGCGGTGAGATTATAGACAAGAGAATACTAAAAATTGAGAACGGACAGTGTCACGGAAATTTCACTATCAATCAGTTGCCTTTTTATTCGGGTTTTTACGAGGTGCGCGCCTATACGAAATATATGCTCAATTTTGGTGACGGCGTTATTTTTTTCAGGTTATTGCCGGTCTTCGATAAGCCCTCTACGGAAGGTGATTTTCAGGAAAGAAACATGCTCGGATATGGCCGATACGGGCCGTCGGGTAATTTTCCGATGAAAAGAAAACCGCCTGTCAGGGAAAAGGCCGTCAACATGCGATTTTTCCCCGAAGGCGGACGCCTGATTCA
>JAITMM010000022.1 GCA_031277335.1 Tannerella sp.
ATTTTTGCAACGGTTTACACGCGATGCGCTGAATCACTCGAAGACATAAAAGACTTTTATAAAGCGTATTACCGTTCGCATCCTTTTACTTGCATTGTGGATGAAAGCCTCGACTTGAAACAAGTGGTCAACACAAACAAATGTCTGCTCCATTTGCAGAAACACGGCGAGATGCTGCTCGTTACTTCGGTCATAGACAATCTGTTAAAAGGTGCAAGCGGACAGGCCGTTCAAAATATGAACCTGATGTTCGGGCAGGAAGAAACGATGGGGTTACAATTAAAATCATCCGGATTTTAATTGGATTCAAAGATTCAATTACTCAAAACTCATAATTATAAATAAATGTATTTATTCGATGTATATCAACTATTTGATATAGAAATAGTAAAAGGCAAGGGCTGTCATATCTGGGACTCCGAAGGTGTCGAATACCTTGACCTTTACGGCGGCCATGCCGTCATCTCTGTCGGCCACAGCCACCCGGCCTATATTACAGCTATCACAGAGCAGCTCAACCGGTTAGGTTTTTATTCCAACTACGTCATCAACGGTTTGCAGCAGCAATTGGCCGAAAAGTTAGGCCCCATCAGCGGCTACGACGATTATGCCCTGTTCCTGATCAACACGGGCGCCGAAGCCAACGAGAATGCGCTGAAATTGGCTTCATTCCATAACCGTAAAAAGCGGGTGGTGTCTTTCAAGCAGTCATTTCACGGACGGACATCTGCTGCAGTGCGAGTGACTGATAATCCGAGCATTATCGCGCCTGTCAACGAAGGCCTGCAAGTCGTCTATCTACCCTTGAACGATGCCGGCGCTGTCGAGGATGAACTCCGGAAAGGCGATGTTTCGTCCGTCATCATCGAAGGCATTCAGGGTGTCGGCGGCATCCAGATGGTGACGAATGAATTTTTATGCGAACTGCGCGCCTTGTGCACGAAATACGAAGTCGTCCTGATTCTCGACGAGATACAGTCGGGCTACGGGCGTACCGGTAAGTTCTTTGCACACCAGTATGCCGGTATCCGCCCCGATATCATCACCGTAGCCAAAGGCATCGCCAACGGTTTCCCGATGGGCGCCGTCCTGATCAGTCCGATGTTCAAACCCTTCTACGGCATGCTGGGAACTACATTCGGAGGCAATCACCTGGCCTGTGCCGCAGCCATTTCGGTGTTGGAAATCATTGAAGAGGAGCAGTTGATTGAAAATGCCCGTCAAGTCGGAGATTACTTAGTCACTGAGTTGCAACGTTTTCCCGGCATCAAGGAAATCCGCGGCCGCGGTTTGATGATTGGCATTGAATTTGAGAGCGCTGTCCGTGATATTCGCCACAGACTGCTGTTCGACGAAAAAGTCTTCACCGGCGTCGCCGGCGCCAATATCATCCGCCTCCTCCCACCCCTCTGCCTGACCCGCCGGGAAGCCGCAAGCTTTCTCGAACGGTTCGGCAAAGCGCTGAAGAGTTGAAACGGCCGGCTTCTTTTATCATTTATGTAATATGCTCTCGGTAAGTTCAATCAGCAAATGTAACTTTCCAAGATTGAATTATTGATTTTTTTCAACGAAAAGTAGTACCTTTGCAGCCTGAAAATTGAAATAATGTTTTCAAAATATATGGTAAAGCAATTTTTCTACTTTTGTAAAATATTAATAAACAAATTATTACATAATAATGACAACAAATATTACACTCACGATGATTAAGCCGGACGCCGTGTCAAAGGGATATATCGGTAACATTCTCAGCGATATAACCTCGGCAGGCTTTACGATCATCGCCATGAAATTGACTCAATTGACTGTTGAAGATGCAAAGCGTTTCTATGCAGAACATCAGGGCAAAGTCTTTTTTAATGATTTAGTGGCATTTATGACGTCCGGCCCGATTGTATGCGCTGTGTTGAAAAAGGAAAATGCAGTAGAGGATTTTCGCAAACTAATATGCGCAACGAATCCCGAACATGCAACAGAGGGTAGCATTCGGAAAAAATATGCCGAATCAATGACCAGAAATGCAGTGCACGGAGCAGATAGCGACGCCAGCGCTTTCCGTGAAGCTCATTTCCACTTTTCCGAACGCGAAATTTTTTATCAGTTATAACAACTCCCCTTTTTACGTTGAATAAAAATAACCGGAAGTCTGTATCGATTTCCCATAAATAAAGCCCTTCCAATAAATATTTATACAAATTCGTTTGCATAATTTTAGCATCCGGAGAAATAATTTTTCTTTTTTAGTTTGTAATTCATAAAAAACAGCTACATTTGTCTTGTTAAAAAAGTTACGCTATGAAGAAAATTTTGTTTTTATGTATGTTGTTGCTCCCGTGCCTGATGATGGCGCAGGAGAGGCAAGTCATTGAGGCTTCGACGAGTGAAGATATTACCAACAAGGTTTCGGAGCAGATTCAATACCTCTTTCCGGAGTTTACGGATGGTGTGGTGTTGTTTAAGAACGCGCCTAAAAGTGGTGGCAAGTTGAATTATAATATGCTGGTAGGCGAAATGCAGTTTCTGGAAAATAATAATGAAGTGATGACCTTTGACGTGGGCGATGTTGCATCGGTAACTATCAATGGAAGAACGTTTTATCCGTACAAAGGAAATGAATATGCAGAAGAATTGTTATCGACTGACGTTGGCGAGTTACGGGTCAGACGCAAAGGCAATGTGGCTCCTTATGCCAAGAAAGGCGCTTACGGCACGTCGTCCTCGGCTTCGTCCATCACATCCTACAGCAGTGTAACCAGCGGTGGTCAGCAATATGGACTTACGGTTGCAAATGACGTATTGATCTCTGTACGTTACTTTTACTATCTTGTCGGTTCAAACGGGAAATACGCGCAGATAACGAATGTGAAATCATTTACGAAGCAATTTCCTGCCTATCGCGCACAGATTGAAGCATTTGTGAAAGAAAACAACACCCGTTTCGACAAGGAAGACGACTTGAAAAAGCTGCTGCTCTATTGTGCGGGACTAAGCAACTGATTTTCAATGTTGCGCAGTTAAAACGCAGGTTGTTTTTTGAAAATGTTCAAAGCGTCAGCCCCAAAAAATTCTTAATCAACCTTTCCTGCTTATATTCAGGCAGTTGGCGGAACCAGTTTTCGGCTGATTCCCAATGATTTTCGTAGCTCCAGAAATGAAATTCGGGGATTTTGCAGTTGGCAATCACGTGGATGGCAAGGTCTTTGCGTGTTTCGAAATGTCGGGTCGCGATGGCATCTTTGGAGAGGTTTAATGTTATAATCAATTGATTGTAGGCCGCTTCTATCCGTTCAAAATCAGGTCTAAATTCAGGGAAGTAGCTGCAAAATTCATCTTCTTCGCCGGCCAGTATGATTTTCAGAAGCCGTCCGACCGTCTGTACGTTATTATTCTTTAAATAATGGGCGGCAACATATTGCGGAGATTTGATTTTGACACGGTTAAAATATTTGTCCACAACGACAAAGCCCTCCTGATCATAACCCATCGTCTCGACAGCGGCAAGACAGGAGTCGATATCGCGAAGGGAATATCTTTCGGGAACTTTAATATATTGAGCCAGAGGATAATCCCAAGGATTGATTTCCAAACCGGAAAGCATGTTTCTTACGCCGATAAAATAGAGTTCTGTCGTCCGATAAGGTACAACGATGCGATTGTAGGGACCGGCCAGTTCGAACATATACGTATATCCCGGCTCCAGCATTTCAAGAAAACGGGACTTTCCATTCTCGCCAAACAGTTGATTTAAAGCCATATCAAACAGTTCACCGAATGTTTCCACCGGCGCCAGATCGCTGC